>JAXDOS010000256.1:0-23078 GCA_034668785.1 Alphaproteobacteria bacterium | reverse complement strand
TCCGCCAACTAGCGCCCCTAGAAGGCGCCCCTCGACGAGCCAGGCATAAGCAGGATAAGGCCGGATTCGCAGGCGGGGATAACTTATTTTTTCTTGTCTTTTGTTGCGCGTTTTCAGCGGGATGGAGGTGGATGACCTTTCGTCATCGCCGGACTTGATCCGGCGATCCATCCTTTGCGAAGAAGCTGGATGCGCGGGTCAAGCCCGCGCATGACGAATAGAGGCGCTCCCGATTTCGCTGCCGCTTCATCCGGGCTACGCTTGTTCCTAGGCGGCTTTCGCCGGCAATCAGCGGACATCTCATGCAACGCGTGACCATCACCCTCGACGACGAACTCATGACCGAGCTCGATCAGATCATCGCCGCCCGCGGCTACCAGAACCGTTCCGAGGCGATCCGCGACCTTGCCCGCTCCGGCATCCGCCAAGCGGCGGAGACGCTGGGCAAGCAGCGCGACTGCGTCGCCGCGCTGGTCTACGTCTACGATCACAACGCGCGGCAGCTTTCCAAGCGTCTCGCCGACACCTTCCACGATCACCACGAATTATCGCTGGCATCGATCCACGCGCATCTCGATCATGAAAGCTGCATGGAGGTGACGATTCTGCGCGGCAAGACCGACAAGGTGCAGCATTTCGCCGAGCATGTGATTGCAGAGCGCGGGGTCCATCACGGCCGGCTGGTGCTGGTGCCCACCGACGTGATGATCAAGCCGCATCGGCATGACGAGAAACCGCACCAGCATCCGCATCCGCGCAAGCCTGCGCGGAAATAACGAAAACGACTGTCGTCCCGGCCGAGCATCGCGAGGGCCGGGACCCATACGCCGTGCACCCTCGATAGTTCTCGGCGTATGGGTCCCCGCTTTCGCGGGGACGACAAGGTGGGTCACGAGTATGCGATTTTTGCTGAATCGTCTTGTCGCGTATGATATTTCTTCCTATACATCATACATACCCGAGCGATGAAGAGGCCCCATGGCGTCCGAGTTCCTGCGATCTTTTAATGATGACGCCACCCACACGCGTGGCAAGATCGTAGCCATCTACGCGCTCCTGGTCGGCGCCAATATCGCCGTCTGGCTTTGGGCCTTCCTCGTCTTCCACGATCACCCGGTGCTGCTGGGCACCTGTTTCCTCGCTTACAGCTTCGGCCTGCGCCACGCCGTCGACGCAGACCATATCGCCGCCATCGACAACGTCACGCGCAAGCTGATGCAGGAGGGCAAGCGTCCGCTCGCCGTCGGGCTGTTCTTTTCGCTCGGCCATTCCACGGTCGTCGTGCTGGCATCGATCGGCATTGCCGTGACAGCGACGGCCTTCAAAGACCAAATGGAAGATTTGCACACGGTCGGCGGCGTGATCGGCACGTCCGTGTCGGCTGCTTTCCTGCTGCTGCTGGCCGCGATCAATTTCGTGGTGCTGATCAACGTCTACAAAACGTTTCAGCGCGTGAAGCAGGGCGGCGCCTATTCCGAAACCGACCTGGACATGGTGCTGGCCAATGGCGGGTTGCTGGCGCGCATTTTCCGCCGGCTGTTCCGTTTGATCGGCCGAAGCTGGCACATGTATCCGCTGGGCTTCCTGTTCGGCCTCGGCTTCGACACCGCGACGGAAGTGGCGCTGCTCGGAATCTCAGCGGGGCAGGCCTCCAGCGGATTATCGATCTGGTCGATCCTGATTTTCCCCGCCCTCTTCACCGCCGGGATGACCTTGCTGGATACGACCGACAGCATCCTGATGGTGCGCGCCTATGGCTGGGCCTTCGTCAAGCCGGTGCGCAAGCTCTACTACAACATGACCATCACCTTCGTGTCGGTGATCGTTGCCGTCGTCGTCGGCGGCATCGAGGCGCTGGCGCTGATCGTCGATAAGTTCGGTCTCAGCGGCGGTGTGTGGGACGTGGTGGGTGGCCTGAGCGACAGCTTCGGCATGCTCGGCTATCTGATTGTCGGCCTCTTCGTCCTGAGCTGGCTGGTGTCGATGGCGATCTACCGCCTCAAGGGCTACGACAAGCTCGACCCACAGCTTTCCGTTTAGCCTTCCGCAAGCGCCCAGCCTTACTGTTGATTCGTCGATTGACGAACCAACAGGCGAAATGTTATAATGTTACATTGCTGGGGAGGATTGATGCACTCGTCGGGGCGATGGAAGCAGAGGATGGGCGCGCCTTCGCTCTTGCTCGTCTTGGCCGCTGCCGTGCTCGCATACCCAATTCAGGCTCAGGCCGCCGGCGGCGCTTTCGCCGTCGATGACGCCGAGGTCGGCAAGCCCGGCGAGTGCAAAGTAGAAAGCTGGGCTTCCTTCGCGACGAATAGCGCCCGTGATTTTATCGGCGTGATCTCGCCGGCCTGCGTCGCCAATCTCGGCCGGCCTGTCGAACTCGGCGCGCAATTTCAGCGCTCGCGCGCCGATGGCGAATGGGGCACCAGCCTGGGGCTGAAGGCCAAGACCAATATTCTCCCGGTAGAGGCCGGCAAGCTCGGGCTCGGGATCGCGGTCAACGCACCCTTCGATCTCATCACCAAGCAAAGCACGGGCTTCGCCGTCAACGTGCCGGCGACCTACCAGTTTTCCGAGAAGTTCAAGGTCAATGTGAATGCCGGATGGCTTTACGAGCGCGTCGACCGTCTCAATTGGCTGACCTGGGGCGCCGGCTTTGAATGGCAATTCGCCGACAAGTTCACGTTCATTGGAGAAGCTTTTGGGCAGCTTGGAAAGCTTCCGGCCGTGGACGAAGGCGACCCGCCGCCGCCCAACAGCATCCGCGAACCGCGACTGCAGCTCGGCGTGCGCTTTACGCCGGTGGAAAGTCTCGACGTCGACCTGATTTACGGTCGCAACATCACCGGCGAGAACGCCAATTGGGTGACGTTGGGCCTGAACGTCAGGTTCTAACGGGGCGCAGCAGCCGGCCCGCGCTTTCGAACAGCCTGCCAATCAGCGGCCAGAACAGCAGCACCAGCGCCAGCGTGGTGATCGAACCGACCAGCTTATTCGACCAGAACACCGCCATGTCGCCGCCCGCCCCGATCATCGACAGGCGGAAGGCGCTCTCCGCGCGGTTGCCGAGCACCAAGGCGAGCGTGAACGGCGCCAGCGGAATGCCGATCTTCTTGAAGACATAGCCGATGACGCCGAACCCCAGCATCAGCCAAATGTCGAACATGGCGTTCTGGATGGCGTAGGCGCCGATGGCGCAGGACACCACGATCATCGGCGCGATCGCGGCGAAGGGCACGCGCAGGATGGCGGCAAAAATCGGTACGGTGGTCAGCACCATCACCAAGCCGACGACGTTGCCGAGATACATCGAGGCGATCAGTCCCCAGACGAAATCCTTATGCTCGACGAACAACAGCGGGCCGGGATTGAGCCCCCACACCATCAAGCCGCCGAGCAAAATCGCCGCCGTGCCCGAGCCGGGAATGCCAAGCGCCAGCATCGGCAACAGCGCGGCGGTGCCCGACGCATGGGCGGCGGTCTCTGGCGCGAACACACCCTCGATACGGCCAGTGCCGAAGCTGGATGGATCCTTGGAGAAGCGCTTGGCGAGATTGTAGCCCATGAAGGACGCGGCGATGGCGCCGCCGGGCGTGATGCCGAGCCAGCAGCCAATGAAGGAGGAGCGCAACAGCGTCACCCAGTAACGCGGCATTTCCTTCCAGACCTTGAGCACGACTTTCAGGCTGATGCTGGCGGCGTGGCCGCGCAGCGCGAGCCGCTCCTCCATCGTCAGCAAAATCTCGCTGATGCCGAACAGCCCGATCACCGCCACGAGGAAGTTGACGCCGCGCAGCAACTCGTTGGAGCCGAAGGTCATGCGCAAGGTACCGGACACCGTGTCCATGCCGATGCCGGCGATCAACAGGCCAAGCGTCATGGAGATGATGGTCTTGTGCTTGGCCTCGCGGCCGAGACCGACGAAGGAGCAGAAGGTAAGCAGATAGACCGCGAAAAATTCCGGCGGGCCGAATTGCAGCGCGAAGGAAGCGATGCGCGGCGCCAGGAACGTGATCAGCAGCACGGCGACAAGCGAGCCGATGAAGGACGAGGTGAAAGCCGCAGTGAGCGCTTCCGCCGCCCTGCCCTGCTGCGCCATCGGATAGCCGTCGAAGGTAGTTGCGACCGACCACGCTTCGCCCGGAATGTTGAACAGGATGGAGGTGATGGCGCCGCCGAACAGCGCCCCCCAATAGATGCAAGACAGCATGACGATGGCGGATGTCGGGTCCATCGTGAACGTCAACGGCAGCAAAATGGCGACGCCGTTCGGCCCGCCGAGACCCGGCAGCACGCCGACAAAGATGCCGAGCACCAAGCCTACCATCATCAACGATAGCGTCTTGAACGTCAGCAGGACCTGAAATCCCTGGAGCAGCAGGCCGAAGGCTTCCATGGATTCTGTCCTAATATCCCAACAGAGATTCGAGCGGCCCTTTCGGCATGATGACGTCGAAGGCAAGTTCGAAGGTGACGAACATGCCGACCGCGAACAGAAAGCTGGTGAGCAGCGACTTCCACCAGGCAATGCGGCCGATGAACACCATGAAGCCCGCAACCAAGAGGAAGCTTGCGACATAGAGCCCGAGCCATTGCGTGAATAGGCAAAACAACAGCGTCGGGACAAAGACCTGCAGCACGCGGCGAAGCTGATCGCGGGTGACGAAGGTTTCGGCGGCTTCGGCCCGGCTCAGGTAGGCGGTGAACAGGCCATAGAGCGAAGCGGCGGCGAGGACGACCGAAAGATAGAAGGGGAAATAGCCGGCCATCGGCCCGTCCGAAGCCCAGCCCATCCCGGTGCGCCAATTGTCGAAAGCCATGACGCAGGCGAAGGCGAGCAATAACAGCGAGACGGCGACGTCGACGGCGCCGGTGCTGACGACGGAAGGCGAATCTTCCGCCGGGGCATCGGGGTCGCCGACGACGATTTCAATTTCGGATTCGGCCATTGGTGATTCCGGCGGGACTCGGACACCCTCTCCCCGCAGGGGAGAGGTAAAAAAGTGACGCGGGGAGAGGGAGAAGAATTACTGCGCGACGAAGCCCGCTTCGGTCATCAATTGCGTGTTCAGCTTGTCGTCCTCTTCCAGGAACTTCACCATCTCCGTACCGGAGAGGAAGATCGGCTTCAGCGCCTGCTTCTCCATGTAGTCCTTGTATTCCGCGGTCTGGATTACCTTCTTGAACAGATCCTCGTAAAACGCGGTCTGTTCCGCCGTCACCTTGCCGGGCAGGAACATGCCGCGCAGCATCAGATACTGCACGTCGAGCCCCTCCTCTTTGCAGGTGGGGATGTCGTTCCAGGACTGCGTCTCGGTGACCTTGGTCTTGTAGGCGATGCGCTCCTTGTCGAAGACGCACAGCGCCCGCACTTGGCCGGCGCGCCAGACTTCAAGATTTTCCGATGGGTTGTTGACGTTGGAGGCCGTGTGGTTGCCGACCAGCTGGGTCGCCGCCTCGCCGCCCGAGGTGTAAGGCAGATAGGCGAATTTGGCGCCGGTCTTCTTCTCCATGAACACGGTAAGGACCTGATCCTCGCGCTTGGAGCCGGTGCCGCCCATCTTGAACGGCGGACTGGCGGCCTTGGCGGCTTCGACGAATTCTTTCACGTTTTTGTACGGCAGCGTGGTGTTATCCCAGAGCACGAACTGATCGAGCGCGATCACCGAAACCGGCGTCAGCTCGCGCCAGTTGAAAGGAATTTTCGCCGACAGCGGCAGCATGTAAATGAGCGAATAGGCAATCAGCACCTTGTTGGGATCGCCATCGCTGCCCTTCATATACATCAGCGCCTCGGCGCCCGACGCGCCGCCCTTGAGCGACACCACGACCGGCTGCTTCATCAAACTATTTTTCTGGATCGCGGCCTGCATCATCCGCGCCATCTGGTCGGAAGCGCCACCGGCGCCGGCGGCAACGACGATCTCAATCGGCTTGGTCGGTTCCCAGGCGGCCATGGCCGGCCCGGTTGCAAGAAACCCGGCGAGCGTGGCGCTCCCGCATAGGCTGGCCGCGGTAAGCATCTTGGTCATCGCTTCCTCCCTGGTGCTGCCAGTCGGACTGCTGGCTCTGCTTGTCCCTACCTTGCGCGGTTATCCCGGGCAAATTCAAGTGACTTCCGTCCGCACTTTGACGTAAGCGACAATCAATGGGCGATGACCGGCCGGGGGATGGCGGCGGCTGTTGCCGGCGAAGTCGACTATGGCCTACTTTGCCATTCTCCATCCGACCTGTCCGAGGCAGCCTGACAATGATGTCCACCTCCATTCCGCATCGGGCCGGTATTTACTTGGCGCTGGTGCAACTCCTCTTCACATTGGGCTGGACCGTCTATGCCATCTTCCTGCCGCGGCTCGCCGCGGAGGTCGGCATCCCCCGCACCGCAGTAATCTTCATCTTGATGCTGGATCAGGCGATCTTCACCATCACCGACGTCGCCATGGGCGTCGCCGCGGACCGGGTGTCCAATCTTGTTGGTCGGTTAGGATACTGGGTTGCCGCGATCACGGCATTATCCTGCATCGCCTTTCTTGCCCTACCTTTTGTCGCCGGGATCGGCAGCAGCGCCCAGCCGTGGTTCCTCGGGCTCACTGTGTTATGGGCGGTCACCTCCTCGGCGTTGCGCGCGCCCCCGCTCATGCTGCTGGGCAAATATGCCGCGCGCCCAGCCATCCCCTATCTGTCGAGCCTGGCGATGCTTGGCTTCGGCCTGGCCGGAGCCGCCGCGCCTTATCTGACGGTCACGCTCCGCAACCTCGACCCGCGCCTGCCCTTCGCGCTATCCAGCATGGCGTTGCTGCTGACGGTTCTGGGACTTGCGAGCGTGGAGCGGGCGCTGGCCCGGCAAGCAGTGGCGAGCCCCGCGCCAGTTTCGCAGGCGGCGGGCAAGCGTGATTCCATTACGGGATCGTCTTTGCTCTTTGTCATAGCCATGGTTGTGCTCGGGCTCGGCTATCAGTTGCATTTCGCCATCAACAGCGCGCCGCTGTTCCTGCGCTTCGCCAAGCCGGCGGACCTCGATCTGTTGATGCCGGTGTTTTGGATCGGCTTCAATATCGCAATGTTCCCAGCCAGCCTGCTCACGCGGCGCTGGGGAGGCGTGGTGGTGATGGGCGGCGCCGGCTTGATCGGTGCCGCCGCGGTCCTTGCCGCAGGCGCGGCGGCAGGGCTCGACATGCTGATTGCGGCGCAGTTTGTCGCTGGTGCGGCCTGGGGCTGCATCCTGATGAGCGCGGTCACGGCCGCCTTGACGATCAGCGAGAATGGTCATCAAGGGCGTCTCGTCGGCCTGATGTTTTCCGCGCTGGCGCTGGCGACCTTCGCCCGCATGGCCGCCGTCGCCAGCGGTTTCCAGACCGATCCGAGCTACACGCCGTTGTTCCAATGGGCGCCAACGTTCTGCTGGTCCGCCGCGGGTGCGGCGCTTTTGTATCTTTCCTTGCGCCGTATGCGCGCTTGGGCCGCCGCCTACTGATCCGGATCGCCCTGCGATGCTCCAACGCTCGCCGCCAGCACGCGGGCGACGTGGATAGCCTCGCGGGCGGTGCCATCGCGGATCTGCTGGCGGCAGGAAGTGCCATCGGCGACGACGATGGTATCTGGCGCGGCTTGGCGCACAGCGGGCAACAACGACAACTCACCCATCGCGAGGGATACGTCGATGGTGTCCGCGCCGTAACCGAAGGCGCCAGCCATGCCGCAGCAGCTTGAGTCCACGGTTTCGACCGCGAGGCCGGGAATGAATTTCAGCGCCGCCTCCACCGCGCTCATGGCGCCGAAGGCTTTCTGGTGGCAGTGACCATGAAGCAGCACGCGCTCGCCGATCGGCGCCAACGGTAAATTCAACCGTCCCGCTTCGGCTTCGCGGACAAGAAATTCCTCAAACAGGAATGTCTGCGTGGCGAGGCGTCGCGTTGCTTCACCAGGGATCAAGGCGGGTATTTCGTCGCGGAAGGTGAGCAGACAGCTTGGCTCGAGTCCGATGATTGGCACGCCGCGCGCGAGATAGGGTTCGAGTGCGGCGATGGTGCGTTCCGCTTCCCACCGTGCCTCGTCAACGAGACCCACCGAAAGAAACGTGCGTCCGCAGCAGAGCGGACGTGTTGTGCCGTCGGCGGGCTTCGCCAAGTGCACGCGATAACCGCCGGCACTTAGGACGGCGATGGCGGCATCCAGATTCTCGCGTTCGAAATAGCGGTTGAAGGTGTCGGCGAAGAGGACGACTTCGCTTGAGTCGTTCGCGGTGCCCTCACCCCCGTCATGCCCCGCCTTGTGCCGGGCATCCACGTCTTCTTGTTGTGGCCAAGTCGTGGATGGCCGGGACATAAGGAGTCGCGAAGCGACGCCGTCTTCGACGGCTATGCCCGGCCATGACGATGTTTTATCACCCCTAAACACATCCGAACGCCATTTCGGCAATTCCCGTTGCGCGCTGAAACCAGCGACAGCTTCCGACAAAGCCGCCGCGCCCGGCACCACATCGCGCGCATTGAACAGCCACGGTGCTTTCGCCGCATAGGGCGCGTAACGAGGCAGATATCCAATCAGGCGATCGTGCAATGACAAGCCGTGCTTGGCGACACGCGCCGCCTGCACCTCGATCTTCATCCGCGCCATGTCGATGCCGGTGGGGCATTCGCGCCGGCAGGCCTTGCAGGAGACGCAGAGTTTCAGCGTGTCGGCCATCTCATCGGAGGCGAGCGCGTCCGGACCGAGCTGTCCGGTGATGGCCAGCCGCAGCGTGTTGGCACGGCCGCGGGTGACATCTCGCTCGTCGCGGGTGACGCGATAGGATGGACACATGACGCCGCCTGAGAGATTGCGGCAGGCGCCGTTGTTGTTGCACATCTCCACCGCGCCTTGGAAACCGCCGCCAGCGCCGGGATAGGCCGACCAGTCGAGCTGCGCCGTCATCGGCTCGCCGCGATAATCCGGGCCGTAACGGAAGAAATTGCGGTCGTCGAATTTCGGGGCGCGCACGATCTTGCCGGGATTGAACAGACCGTGCGGGTCGAAAGCGTCCTTCACATCCTCGAAGGCGCGCACGAGGCGCTCGCCGAACATCGGCAGGTGGAATTCCGAGCGCACGATGCCGTCGCCATGCTCGCCGGAATGCGAGCCTTTGTATTTGCGCACCATGGCAAAGGCCTCTTCGGCGATGGAGCGCATCGCTTTCACGTCCTTGTCGAGGCGAAGATTGAGCACCGGGCGCACATGCAGACAGCCGACCGACGCATGCGCGTACCAAGTGCCGCGCGTGCCGTGCTTTTCGAAAATGTCGGTCAGCCGCGCGGTATATTCCGCCAAATGCTCCAGCGGTACCGCGCAATCCTCGACAAAGGAGACCGGCTTGCCCGCCTCCTTCATCGACATCATCACATTGAGCCCGGCGGTTCGCACCTCGGTGATCGCGGCCTGGAGCTTGGGATCGAGCACTTGGACGACGCCGCCCGATTGCGCACCCCCTTTGTCCCAGCCAAAGCCGAGATCGCCGATCAAGTCCTCAAGCTGCCGCAAGCGGCGCAGGTTCTCGTCCTGATCGTCCTCGCCGAACTCGACCAAGAGGATGGCGTCGGGATCGCCGCGCACGAATTGTTCCAGCGTCGGACGGAACATGGCGATGTCGCGTGCCAGCGCGATCATGGTGCGGTCGATCAACTCGACGGCGATGGGGCCGAGCCTGACGATATGCTGCGCGGTATCCATCGCCGCATGGAAGTTGCCGAAATGGACGGCGCCGACCGCGCGGCGTCCGAGCAGCGGCGAAAGCTTGAGCTCGATCTTGGTGGAGAAGGCGAGCGTGCCCTCGGAGCCGACCAGGATCTGCGCAAGGTTGAGATCGTTGCGGCCGGGCACCAGCGCATCGAGATTGTAGCCGCCGACGCGGCGCTGCACTTTGGGAAAGCGCGCGTCGATCTCGTCGGCCTCGCGCGCGCCGAGCGCCAGTAGATGTTCTGCCAAGGGGCGTAAGGGCGACGCCGAGGAGATATCGGAAAGGTCTGCCGACACCCGACCGAATTTCGCGCGGCTGCCGTCCGCAAGCATCGCCTCGACCGACAGCACATTTTCGCGTGTGTTGCCGTAGCGCAGCGAGCGCGCGCCGCAGGAATTGTTGCCGACCATGCCGCCGATGGTGGCGCGCGACGAGGTGGAGATGTCGACTGGGAACCACAACCCATGCGGCTTCAGCGCACGATTGAGTTCGTCGAGCACGATGCCTGGCTCCACCACGCAACGGCGCCCAGCGACATCGACATCAAGAATACGGGTGAGATATTTCGAGCAATCGATGACGAGAGATTGGTTAACCGACTGGCCGCACTGCGAGGTGCCGGCGCCGCGCGCCAGCACGCTGACGCCTTCCGCCCGCGCCAGCGCGATCGCCTGCTCGGCCTGCGCCATGTCGCGCGGCGCCACCACACCGACCGGCATCATCTGGTAATGCGAGGCATCGGTGGCATAGCGGCCGCGGGTGAAGCGGTCGAAGCTCACCTCGCCGACCGCGGCAGCCTTTAGCCGGCGTTCCAGCCCCGGCACTTGCGCTATCGCCACCTGCACGCCTCGTCTTCGCTGGCCGTCCGGCACGTGCCGAGACGCCAGTCATGAGTCATTCGAACTGCTAATAAAGCGCGTCACGCAATCTGTTCAAATGGTCTTGACCCGACTGTCGCATCCGGTGTTCAACGCCACAAGCGCCGCCGGCCTTGAAGCCGTCCGCGGCAAGCCGCCTCAGGGGAAACACCATGCCGCAGAATTCCTCCCGCCCGGTCGGGCGTCATTTCCTGCATATCCCGGGCCCGACGCCGGTGCCCGATCGCATTCTGCGGGCGATGGATATGCCGATCATCGACCATCGCGGTCCCGAATTTCAGAAGCTCGCCAAGCGCTGTCTCGAAGGCATCAAGACCATCTTCAAGACCGCCAACCCGGTCGTCATCTATACCGCGACGGGCACCGGCGCCTGGGAGAGCGCGCTGGTCAACACGCTGTCCCCCGGCGATCGCATTCTCATGGTGGAGACCGGACAATTCGCGCTGCAATGGAAAAACATGGCGGCGAAATTCGGCCTGCAGCCGGAGATCATTTCGACCGACTGGCGCATCGGCGCCGATCCGGCGGTGATCGAAGCCAAGCTGCGCGAGGACAAGAAGCACGAGATCAAAGCGGTCTGCGTGCTGCACAACGAGACCGCGACCGGCTGCCTGTCGCCTATTGCGGAAATTCGCAAGGCTATCGATGCGGCGAAGCATCCGGCTTTGTTGATGGTGGACACAATCTCGTCGCTCGCCTCGACCGATTACCGCCACGACGAATGGGGAGTCGACGTCACCGTCGGCGGCGCGCAGAAAGGATTGATGCTGCCGCCGGGCATGTCCTTCAACGCAATCAGCGATAAGGCGCTGGCGGCGGCGAAAACCTCGAAGCTGCCGAAGTCATTCTGGTCATGGGAAGACATGATCACCATGAACAAGATCGGTTTCTTCCCTTATACGCCGGCGACGCAAATGTTGCAGGGCTTGGCTGTCGCCATCGACATGCTGCACGAGGAAGGCCTCGACAATGTTTTTGCGCGGCACGACCGCCTCGCGGAGGCGACGCGGCGCGCGGTGCGCGCCTGGGGTCTGGAGATCATCTGCCGCGAGGCCAAATATTATTCGCCGACCGTCACCGCCATTCTCATGCCCGAGGGTCATAACGGCGACGCCTTCCGCAACTTGGCGCTGGAAAAATTCAACATCTCCTATGGCGCCAGCTTCGGACCCTTTGCCGGCAAGATGTTCCGCATCGGCCATCTCGGCGACACCAACGAGTTGATGCTGATGGGCGCGCTGGCTGGGACCGAAATGACGCTGTCGCTTGCGGGCGTCCCGCATAAGAAGGGCGGCGTGCAGGCGGCGATGGATTATCTCGCTTCGGCGGTAGCTAATCCGGCGTAAGCGGCCGCGGAATAAACGCGGGCCCTGCTCGTGTTTGTTGAGGGAGCTGCCGCCTTTTGGCAATTAGAATTCATTTTAATTATCCCAGATTACATAACAAAGGCTATTCGTTTTACTTACCGTTTGCTTTCCAAGCGCGCAAAAACGCGGAACTATGCTTTCCGCCTCCTCTTTGACCCCGTGACAAATCGACAGCCGCATGGGCCCAGCCCTTGGACTCAAAGCGCCTGTCAGAGGAGAGCGTCATGAACAATATGAACAGGCTTGGCGGCGCCGGAACCACGGTGCGCAACGGATTGGCTCTGCTGTTGTTGACAACGGCGCTGACGGCGCCCGCATCAGGCGGCCCGGTCGGCGCCGCGGTTGGCGCAGTCGGCGGAACCGTCGGCGGCGTTGCCGGCAGCGTCGGCAGCGCAGCAGGGTCGGTAGGCGGCATCGCGACAGGTGCGGTGGGCGGGGTCAGCAGCGCGATTGGCAGCGCGGCAGGGTCGGTGGGTGGTGTCAGCGGCACGGTCGGTAGCGCGACTGGTGCGGTGGGTGGCGTCGGCGGCACGATCGGTAGCGCGGCGGGCGGTGTCGGCGGAGGGATTGGCGCGGCCGGCGGAGCTGTCGGTGGCGCCGCCGCTGGCGTTGGGAGTTCCGTTGGCAGCGGTGTTGGCGGCGCCGCGAGCGGTATCGGCGGCTCCGTTGGAGAAGCGGCCCGAGGCTCAGGCGTCGGGCCGACTAATTTAAATACCGGCGACAGCGGCGGACTCGGTGGCGGCTTCTCCGGCGGCAGCAACTTTTTCTCCGGCGCAGCCGACTTCGGCAACGGCTCGGGTCTCGGCCGGCTGAGCAATCGCCCGCTATCTTCGCAAAAGATCGTGAAACGCGCGAGCGCGACGAAATCGCGCGCGGCCGCGGCAAAGGCCAGAACCCACAGCACCGCGGCGAAGGCGACCGCGACGGCGGATCGCATGGCGGCGAGCGGCATCAAAACGGGCGGCCATGCGTTTGAGACCCAGGCGAAGGCGCTGCCGCTCGGTGGTCCCAGAACAGCCAATGTCGGCGGTGCGAATGGCGCGAACGCGACGGTCAATCCGGATCCGAACGCGAGTGTCAGCGCCGGCGACAGCACCAATCCCACCGCCGCCGCGAGCACGACGACGGGCAACGGCGACAATACGCCGCTGACCACAACCAACGCTCAGGCGCTCAATGCTCCAGGAACCACGACGGGCAACAGCAGCGGCTCCACCAACGGCGCCGCGACCAATGTCAGCGCGCTGAATGGTCCCGGTGGCAACACCGGAAACACCGGTACGGGCAACAATACCGCGTCGTCCAGCAACGTCGGCATTGCGAATAGCGGCAGCACCACGGGAAGCAGCAGCGGCGGCAACAGCACCTCTTCCAGCAATGTCGGCATCCTGAATTCCGGCAGTAATACCGGCGCAAGCGGAACCGGCGGCGGGCCGTCCTCGGCAAACGCGGGCGTGCTGAACACCGGCAGCAACACCGGCAATACCGGCAGCGGCCAGGGCGGTTCAGCCAATGCCGGGATCCTGAATACCGGCAGTCGCACCGGGAACAGCGGCGGCGGCACCGGGACTACCGGCAACGCCGCCTTGCTGAACCAGGCGAGTCCGACCGGCGACAGCGGCAGCGGCAGCGGCGCTTCCGGCAATGTTTCCGCGCTTAATGTTGGAAGCCCGACCGGGGACGGCGGCAGTGGCGACGGCGTCGCCAGCAATGTCGCGGCTTTAAATCAAGCCAGCCCCACCGGCGGCACCGGTAGTGGCAGCGCGGGCAATGTCGGCGTGCTGAATCGAACAAGCCCGACCGGCGGTTCCGGCAACGGCCCTGCCGCGAATGCGGGTGTCCTGAACACTGGCAGCCCGACCGGCGGCAACGCCAGCGGACCGGCGGGTAATGCCGCGCTGCTCAATCAAGGCAGCCCAACCGGCGGCAGCGGTTCCGGCGGCAATATCGCAGCGTTAAATCAAGCCAGCCCCACCGGCAGCAGCGGTAACGGCAGAACAGGCAATGTCGGCGTGCTGAATCGCACAAGCCCGACCGGCGGCTCCGGCGGCGGCAACGGCGCGAATGCGGGTATCCTGAACACCGCCAGTCCCACCGGGAACAGCGGCGGCACCGGGACGGGGGGCAACCTCTCCGCCTTCAACACCGGCAGCCCGACCGGAAACAGCGGCAGCCGCAAGGGACCAGCCGGTAATGCCGCGCTGTTCAATCAAGGGAGCCCCACCGGCAATAGCGGAAGCGGCAGCGGGCCAGCCAGCAATGCGTCCGCGTTTAACGTGGGAAGTCCGACGGGAAATAGCGGAAGCGGCGGCGGAGCGTCGAACAACCTTGCCGCGTTCAACAACAATAGTCCGACGGGCGACAGCGGAAGCGGCGGCGGAGCGGCGAGTAATCTATCAACGTTGAACAGCGGCAGCGCCACGGGCAACACCGGCAGCGGGAACCGCTCTATAGCGAATCTGGCAGCGTTGAATGGCGGCGGCTCGACCGGTAACGGTGGCGCGGACGGCAGCGCCGGGAATATCGGCCTGCTTAATCCCGGCGGCGCGGCGGGCGGCAACAGCGGTCAGAATGGGACCACAGCACTGATTGCGAATGCTCCTTCGGGGCCCGCGCTACAATCCGGTACTCCCGGAAGCAACGGAAGTTCGGACACGATTGGTACGGGCAGCGGCAATGACGCAATCGCCGCCAACAGCGTGGATGGAACCAACGGAACCAACGGGACCAACGGGACCAATGGGACCAATGGGGCCGACAATAGCGGCGCTGCTGGCGGTGGCGGCGGCGGCGGCGGGATCGCAATCGGCGGCGCGGTGTTCGCGGAAGTAAATGCCGCGGATGCGCTGAGCGGAACCGCACGAGCCCACTTCGTGGACCGGTGTTGGCGCATCCTGCGCGATCCGCGGTGGTACCGGCACTACAAGAAGCACGACTATCTGGTGTGCCAAGAATACACCCGGCGGCATCACCTCGAAGATCCAAAGAAAAAGACCGCGTCGACGATGTGACGCTGCGTCAGCGACCAATGCAAACAGGCGGCCTTGCGGCCGCCTGTTTTGATTCCAGCGTCCGATCGCTCACCACTTAATGCTGGCCGACGCCATATAGACGTTGCGATAATAGTTCGGGACGCCGATGCCGCTCGAATCGAAATTCAAGTTGCGGTAGTCAAGGCCGAGGGTGACATTCGAATTCAGAAAGTATTTCAGGGAAACGAGCGGGCTCAGATAACGGTCGGTGCGCCCGGCGCCTTGGAACTCATCGGCCACATAAGTGAGACCGATGCCTACCAGCCATTGCGGAGCGATCCGGTAATCCACCCGCACGCCGGCGACACTCTCAATGAGACTGACCCCGCCATTGAGGCCGGACTCCAACGCGTCGCGATGGCCTCCGGCTGTCACCGTCACCGCCGGCATGACCATCCAAGCCAGCAAGCCTCCGTAGGTGAAAGTCGAAACGCGCAGGAAGGTCGCGCCGGTGTAATGCTGGTTCATGTAGCCGGCATAGGCCTCGCCTTTCACATTGGCGCCAGGTCCCGGCTCCAACAAAACGCCGACCACGGTCCGGTAACCCCAGGAATCGAAGATGTCGACCTTGAAGTCGCGGTGATTGCCCGACCATTCGAAGAACAAGCTGGTCCGCGGCGCCATGACATAGCCGAAACGCGTGGTAAGCACGGAGATCGCGCCGTCGCGATAACTCAGGTCGATCGGCACGCCGAGGGTCGTAGGACCTTCGTAGTCGAGCCATTGCCCGGCGACACCGACGGAAGTCCACCAACGATTGAACCTCTTATTCAGCGCCGTGGCGGCCTGAAACTGATTATAAGCGACCGGCTTGTCGAACGACACGATACCGAGCGCCGATTCCGACACGCCTCTGTCCTCGTGCGCGCGTATATACCCGGCGCGGCCGACCAGCTGGGTGTCGGGATCAATCATCAGCAAGCCGCTGAGCGAGGCCCCGCCGTTCACCTGATCTTCGCTGGAGAAGCGGGAATACTTCCGCCCCTCGACATAGGCGTTGCCCTCGACGGCGTGATTGGGTCCGCGCGCGGCGAAGTTCAGTTCGGGCCGCAACAGGAAGGCCCAATCCGAGCGGCGGTTCGCGTTGGCCGAAAAGACATTGTCATCGAAGTAGGTGGCGGCGGTCACCGAAGGGACAAAAGTGAACGCGCTGACCCCGGCCGGCGGCGACGACGGCGGTCTTCCGCTTTCACTATTCGAACCGGAGGAACGCTCACCCGGAACGGTGAACCCGGCAACGGAAGCATTGGAGGCGGGGGTGGTTCCCCCCACGGGAGCGGTTTGTGCTTGGGAAGCCTCAGCGGAGAACAAGGCAGCGGATATCGCTACGAGCGTAACGCCACATCGCATAAATGGCCCCCTTCCATCTCGTTGAGTCGTGGTTATTCGACCGCGGCGAAAAACCTCCTACCGGACGGCGACGCCAGACAACCGGATAAAATGGATTCACAGGGTCGCCTGATTCGTCGCATCACGAATTCGTATGTTCACAACTTTATCGCGAGCGACCCGTTCCGATCCGGAGCGGGATCGAGGAAAGCTTCCGCGGTGGCTGACGGCCCACAAGCCGTGGGCGAAGTACGGGCCTGCGGGTTACGGCCCAAGCCTGCTCGTCAGCTAAATGACCGCCGCAGTGAGGCGTCACGTCAAACGCGTCGGCCCGTCTGCGCGCGGCGATATTATTGGGTCTTCTTCCTATCAGATGCTGCCAAAAGGCAAATATTTTCTCTTTGTGCGGAAGAATGAAGTCATATATAGAAAAATATACTGTTTCGGGTGTAATGCGGCCATGAATGCCAACCTAAAAGCGGTCGATGCGGCCAAGCTCAGCGAAAAACTGGCGCGGGCAACACCCGCCGAGGTCGTCGCCGAGGCGCAGCGCGTTGTCGGCAAAGGCCGCGTGGCCGTCGCGTCCTCCTTCGGCATCGAATCGGCCACGCTGCTGAAGATCGTCGCCGACGTCGATCGCTCCATTCCGGTTCTCTTCCTCAACACCGGTTGGCTGTTTCCGGAAACTCTCACCTATCGCGACACACTGGTCGCGCATCTCGGTCTCACCGATGTGCGCACCATCGCGCCATCGGCCGATGCGCTGGCGGCGAAGGATCCGGGCCGAGATCTATGGGCGGTCGATCCGGATGCCTGCTGCTATCTGCGCAAGGTGGAGCCGCTGGGCGACGTGCTCGACGGTTTCGATGCCTGGATCAATGGGCGCAAGCGCTATCAGGGCGGCATGCGCGTTGGTATTCCCGCGGTGGAAGTCGAAGGTCCGCGCTTGAAGTTCAATCCGCTGGCGCGCGTGACGCCCGCCGAGATCGTCAAGATGTTCAAGGCTTGGGATCTGCCGCGTCATCCGCTGGCAGGCCAGGGCTTCACGTCGCTCGGCTGTATCCCCTGCACCCGCCGCACCAATCCCGGAGATTCCGCGCGAGCAGGACGCTGGGCGGATAGCGAAAAGACCGAATGCGGCATCCATAACCGCATGCCGCTGGTGGATGGCGCAGGCATCTAGTTGCTTCGTGGAAGAGATGGAAAAAGGCCGCACCAAAGATGCGGCCTTTTGTTTTTGCGAAACCGAAGCCTTGGTCAGCGGTGCTGAGTAATCGTGTCGACCAGCGCCAGTCTGCCTTTCTTGACCTCGGCGATGGCGCGTTCCAGCGCCGGGCGGATGTCCTTCGGATTGTCGATCGGTCCTTCGCCATAGCAGCCCATGGAGCGCGCGAGCCCGGCGAAATCCGGCTCTGGACCGAACAGGTCCATGCCGATATGCGCTCGCTTCTCGTCGGTGCCGCGCAGCTTAGCCATGCGGATCTGGTGCTCCCAGTCGTTGTAATAGGCGCGGTTGTTGTGCATCACCACCAGCATCGGAATTTTATATTTAGCCGCGACCCATAGCGCGCCGGCATCGAACATCAAATCGCCGTCGGGCTGGATGTCGACCACCAGGCGGCCCTTGTCCTTATGCGCGAGCGCCACGCCGATCGACATGCCGATCTGGGTGGAGGTGCCGAGCTCTGTGCCGGGATGCCGGTAGGGCTTGTCGAAATCCCACTGTTTGCGCACCTGCTTCTTCAGGTCATTGGCGGTGAGCACCCAATCCTCGTTCTTGATGGCTTCAAAGACTTCATGCGCGAGACGGCCGAATGTGATCGGTGACGCGTCCCAATCCTTGCGCGATTCCTCCTGCCACTTGGCCCAGACCTCGTCATGCCGCTTGCCGATCGCCACCTTGCGTTCGGCGATGCGGCTCTTGAGCTTGGCGTCCTTGGCGATGCGTTCGCCGCAGATGCGGGTGAGCTCCGGGATGCCGATGTCGGTATCGCCAAGCGCGCGGATCGAGCACGGCTGCATGCGACCGTAATCCATCGCCCATTTGCTGATGTTGATCTCGCCAAAACCGATCTCGACATAGTCGCAATGGGGCAGCATCAGACTTTCGAGGGTGCGTGTGGTGCTGTTGAGTTCGGTGATCTGCTTTTCCCAATCGCGCACGTCGAGGCCGACCAGCAAATCGGTCTTGCGCATGGATTTTTTGTCCATGCTCAGGCAGAGCGGATGCTTGTTCGGGAAGTTTAGCGACTGGCCGTTGTCCCAGACTCCGGCGCCAACGGTTTCGGCGAGCTTAACCAGCTTGTCGAAGCCGCCTTCGCGACGGCCGACGAATTCCGCGATGAACATCGGATGCTCGGCTTTGAGCAGTTTCTCCGCGATCGCCTCGATCGCAGCCGGGTCCGGCGCCATTGGTGACGGCGTGGGGACGGCATTCAATGGCGGCATCGCCACCGTTTCCGTCAGCGGCTCTTCCTGCAAGGCCGCGTCGTAGCACATGTAAACCGGGCCCTGCGGCTCCGTGGTCATGATCGAATAGGCGCGTGCGAAGCTTTCCGGCACGCCGTGAATCGAGGTCGGCTGGTAGTCCCACTTCACGTAGTCGCGGATGGCATTGCCTTGCACCAGCGCGGTATGCGTCCAGTCGATGCGCGGGCGGCGCTTGGATTCGTCCATCGGCCCGGTCGCGCCCATAATGAAGACCGGCACGCGGTCCATGTAGGCGTAGTAGATCGCCATGCAGGCGTGCAGCAGGCCGACAAGGTTGTGCAGGATCACGGCGGCCGGCTTGCCAGTGGCCTTGGCATAGCCATGCGCGATCTGCACCGCGATCTCTTCGTGCTGACACAGCATCATCGGCGGCTCATTGCCGCCGTAGTTCACCAGCGAGTCATGCAGTCCGCGAAAGCTCGCCCCGGGATTCAGCGTGATAAAGGGAAAATCGTAGCGTTTGATCAAATCGACGATGATGTCGGACTGCCAACCGCGATTGTCGTTGTTTTTCGATTCCATCAGCTATTTGATCCTTCGGTCTGAAATTAAAGCGGGCGATGCAGCGGTAAATCGCGGCGCTGCGGGTAATCGCTGACACAGCCGGGGTGATTTCCGCTCCTTGCAGTGCGGTATCACCCGGTCGTATCAACATTAGCCCACAGCTTCGCCCGTAGTTTTCACGAGCTAGTTGAGAACCTGCGCTGCTCTGGCCGCGACTTCCGGAGGCGTTTGGTAAATCTCCGTGACCAGCTTCTGAATGGCTGGCCCGGGGACGGGGGTGATCTCAAGATCCATCTTTTGAGCTTCAGCTAAAAAATCAGGATCTTTCATCGTGTCCATGAATGCCTTTTGCAGAGCATCGGCCCGATCCTTGGGAATGCCCGGAGGCGCGAGGTAGGGCCGCCCCATGGTCTGCCGCGCGAAGATAAGCTTGAGAACTTGCTTCTGATCCTCCGTCTTCGCCAAATCGGTGATGAGCGGGACGTTCGGCAGGTCCGGATGCTTGGCGAGGGAGAGCTGCACCAGAATGTTGATCTTTTTCTCATCAACCCAGGTCGGGTGGGTGGCTTTCACGCTGGACCAGGACCAGCCGCAGCGGCCCTTGACCTCGCCGCGCTCCATGGCGAGGCCAACGTCGTTGCCGCCCGGATAACCGCTGATGAGCTTCATCTTGGTCCCGAGGACGCCGTTAAGGACCTTCGGGAACAGATCGGTGTCGGATCCGCCGCCGGTGCCACCGACCACCAACTCCTTGGTCAAGAGATCCTCGAATTTAGTAATGCCCGTGTCTTGCCACGCGACGCAGATACTCACCTCATCGTTGGCGCTGCCGAGCCAAGTAAATTTGGTCGCCTCGAATTGCGCGCCCTTGGCGCCGAGCAGGGGATCAAAGGCAACCCCGCGTCCAATCGTGCCGAAAACCGTGCCATCCTTCGGTGCCGCGTTATAAAGCCAATTGGCGAGCCGCAGACTTCCCGCGCCTTCCATATTCCTTGGTATGATCGAAGGATTGCCGGGGATATGTTTGCCCATATACCGGGCGACAATCCGCGCATACACATCGTAGCCGCCGCCGACGCTGTAGCCGATCTGCAAGTCGATATTCTTGCCTTTATAAAACTCGGCCGGAGTTTGCGCGTATCCAGGCGAGACCGGCAGAAACGCGAGCAAGGCCGCGGTCAAGCCGTAAGCAAAGGTATTCATCCGCACGTTCGTTACTCCCTGTTACTTTCTCTCGTTAGGCGTGTGTCAGAAGCCATACCCCCATTTTAACCCATTCACATCCCACGAACATTTTGTATGTGGCCTTGCGTCACGCCCCTGGCGGACTTGACGCATTGATAGGTTTCGGTTGACACTAAATTTGCCCTTTGATGGAGCAAATGCCCTGATGTCGGGGAAGAATAAAGACAGATTAGACTCCTGATTTCAATGGAGCTTCTGGGAAACCCCACCTTAGCTTAGAAACTGCGCCGCCGGAATGGCGCGAATTGCGCCGCCGAAAATGGCGAGGGAGAGAAAATACTCGATGGAAGCAGATATGTTGGGGGCAGCTTGGCAAGCACTTTCGGGGCTGCTTGAACCGCATCGCCTTATGGTTCTGTGTATCGGGGTCGTGATCGGACTCGCGATCGGCGTGTTGCCCGGCCTCAACGGCATCGTCGGCTTGGCGATGCTCATTCCCTTTACCTACAACATGGATCACTACTCGGCCTTCGCGCTACTGCTGGGCATGGCGGCGGTCATCACCTCTTCCGATTTCGTCACCGCTATTCTGTTTGGTGTGCCGGGGCATGTCGGCGCGGCGGCGACCACGATCGACGGTCATGCCATGGCGCGCAAAGGCGAAGCCGGGCGCGCTTTCGGCGCTGGCTTTGCCGCCTCCTTGGCTGGCGGCATCGTCGGCGCGCTCATCCTTGCATTGAGCATCCCGATCCTGCGTCCACTACTCCTCTCCATTGGTTCCCCTGAACTGCTGGCATTCACCTTATTCGGGATGTCGATGGTCGCAACCCTGAGCGGGCGAGCCCCGCTTAAGGGAATGACTGCCGCAGGAATCGGCCTGATGATTTCGATGATCGGATCGAGATCGCAGACCGGAACTCTGCGGTGGACCTTCGATTGGCTGTATTTGTGGGACGGCGTGCCGCTGGTTCCGGCAACGCTCGGTGTTTTCGCCATACCGGAGTTGTGTGAACTCGCAGTTTCGCGAAAAAAAATCGCCGGAGACCATGCCGCGAATATCGACCTTTCGAGTCAATGGCAGGGCGTGCGCGATGTGATGGATAACTGGTGGCTGGTCGTACGCTGTTCCGTCCTTGGTACGGCGCTCGGGGCCATTCCAGGCCTTGGCTCCGCGGTGATCGATTGGATCGCCTACGGCTATGCGCAACGCACCGAAAAAAATGCCGAGACCTTCGGATCGGGCGATGTGCGCGGCGTTATTGCACCGGAAAGCTCCAACAACGCCAAGGAAGGCGGCCATCTGGTACCCACTATTGCGTTCGGAGTGCCGGCGGGCGCTTCGATGGCGATCTTGCTGGGCGCATTCCTTATGCATGGGCTGACGCCCGGGCCGGAGATGCTGACCAAGCATCTCGATGTTACCTACCTGATCGTCTGGAGCCTGACGCTCGCCCATGTCATCGGCGCAATCATCTGTCTATTCGGCAGCCGTTGGCTTGCGCAGGTGTCGCGAGTTCGCCCGGAAATCCTCTTGCCGATCGTTATCGGATTAGTGTTCGTCGCCGCCTATGAGGGCTCCCACGACTGGGGTGACCTCTATTCGGTAATGTTCTTCGGCGTGCTCGGCTGGATCATGAAGCGTTGCGGCTGGCCGCGCCCGCCCCTCATTCTCGGCTTAGTAATCGGCGGCATCTTCGAGCGCTACCTTTATATATCGACCGAGCTTTATGGCTGGGGCTGGATCTATCGCCCTGCCGTCCTCGGCATTCTAGCCTGCGTGGTTTGGGCGCTTTATCGGCCGTTCTCGAAAATCGTCATCGGCCTTTTTCATGAGTTCAAGGACATTCGCCACCACACTATGCGTATTGGTCCATCGGCGATGTTCACCCTGGCGGTCATGGCCGTCCTGGTGGCAGCGATCATCTCGTCGGCCAGCTGGCCGCAGGCGGCCAAGATCGTGCCGCTGACGGCGTGCTACATGGCGCTGACCGCGGCAGTCCTCAACCTCATCAATGAAGTGTTCGGTCCAGAGCGAGTCTCGACCGGCAACGTCGATGGTGGTGTCGATACCGGCGGCGTCCACGCAACCGACGATCTAGGATTGCCTCTGGATGAGATACGCCGGCGCGCGTTTCGCTTTTTTCTCTGGATGGGCTTGCTGTTCGTGACGGTTTATCTCGTCGGCTTCATTCCCGCGATCTTTATCTATGTGTGGATTTACATGTGGCGAGGCTTTGGCGAAGCTCCACTGCCCTCATTCGGATATGCCGCCGCAACCGCGTTCTTCTGCTGGTTGGTCTTCGATTGGGCGCTGAGCGTGCCATGGCCGCAGTCACTGCTGGGTGACTTTTTTCCAGCGCTGCGGGCCCGCTACGGATTTATCTGACGAAGCTCGGCGGGCTTAGCCTGGCAGACCGACGCATTTTTGCGGCGGGATGCACACATTCACCGTGCGGCCGACGGCGAAGTCGACTTCCGGCGCGGCGCGGACGCGGATTTCACGGCCACCGTCGAGATCAACCAGATAATCGGTGACCTCGCCCAGAAAAACCCGGTGCCCGATCTTGCCGGCGAACAC
>JAXDOS010000255.1:0-6682 GCA_034668785.1 Alphaproteobacteria bacterium | reverse complement strand
GATCGCAGCCGAGCCGGATATCGCGCGCGTGCCGGTGATGGTCGACTCGTCGAAGTTCTCGGTGATCGAGGCGGGGCTGAAGTGCCTGCAAGGCAAGCCGGTGGTGAATTCGATCTCGATGAAGGAGGGCGAAGAAGCCTTCATCGCCCATGCCAAGATCGTCCGCCGCCATGGCGCAGCCGTCGTGGTCATGGCCTTCGACGAGCAGGGCCAGGCCGACACCTACGAACGGCGCATCAGCATCTGCAAGCGCGCCTATGACATCTTGGTCGACAAGGTCGGCTTCCCGCCGGAAGACATCATCTTCGATCCGAATATCTTTCCGGTCGCCACCGGGATGGAGGAGCACAACAACTACGGGATCGATTTCATCGAGGCCGCGCGCTGGATCCGCCAGAATCTGCCGCACGCCCATGTCTCCGGCGGCGTGTCGAACTTTTCCTTTTCCTTCCGCGGCAATGAGCCGGTGCGCGAGGCTATGCACGCGGTGTTCCTCTATCACGCCATCAAAGCGGGGATGGACATGGGCATCGTCAATGCCGGACAGATGATCGTCTATGACGACATCGATCCGGAATTGCGCGAGGCGGTCGAGGACGTGGTGCTCAACCGCCGCCCGGATTCCTCCGAACGTCTGCTCACGCTGGCGGAGCGCTATCGCGGCCAGACCAAGGAAGCCAAGGAGGTCGATGCCGCCTGGCGCAGCGCGCCGGTGGAGGCGCGGCTGTCGCATGCGCTGGTGCACGGCATCACCGAATTCATCGAGACCGATACCGAGGAGGCGCGGAAAAGCGCCGCCCGCCCGCTGCATGTGATCGAAGGCCCGCTGATGGCCGGCATGAACGTGGTCGGCGATCTATTCGGCTCGGGCAAAATGTTTCTGCCGCAGGTGGTGAAATCCGCCCGCGTGATGAAACAGGCCGTGGCTTATCTGCTTCCTTTCATGGAGGAGGAGAAGCGGCTGAGCGGCGCCACGCAATCGAATTCCGCCGGCAAGATCGTCATGGCGACGGTGAAGGGCGACGTGCACGACATTGGCAAGAACATCGTCGGCGTCGTGCTCCAGTGCAACAATTACGAGGTGGTCGATCTGGGCGTCATGGTGCCGGCGGCGAAAATCCTCGAAGCCGCCATCGCCGAGAAGGCGGATATCATCGGCCTCTCCGGCCTGATCACGCCGTCGCTGGATGAAATGGTGCATGTGGCGTCCGAGATGGAGCGCCAGGGTTTTGAACTGCCGTTGCTGATCGGCGGCGCGACGACAAGCCGCGTGCATACGGCGGTGAAGATCCATCCGAATTACCAGCGCGGCCAGACCGTCTATGTGAATGACGCGAGCCGCGCGGTCGGCGTCGCGCAAGCGCTGCTGTCGAAGGGGGGGCGCGGCGCTTATGTCGCTGATATCCGCGCGGAATATGCCAAGATCGCTGCGGCGCATGCGCGCGCCCAGGCCGACAAGCAGCGGCTCTCGCTTGCCGCCGCGCGCAAGAATGCACTGAAACTTGACTGGAAGAGTTACACGCCGCCGAAGCCGACATTCATCGGCACCAAGGTGCTGGAAGATTATCCGCTGCGCGAGCTCGTCGATTACATCGACTGGACGCCATTCTTCCAGACCTGGGAGCTGAACGGGAAATTTCCCGCCATCCTGGAAGACAAGAAGTTCGGCGAGGCCGCGCGTCCGCTCTACGAAGATGCCCGCGCCATGCTGAAAAAGATCGTCGACGAGAAATGGTTTCGTGCCGGCGCCACTTTCGGCTTCTGGCCCGCGAATGCGGAAGGCGACGACATTGTGCTGTTCGCCGACGAGGCGCGTACCGCTCCGCTGGCCACCCTGCACACGTTACGCCAGCAGCTCACCAAGCGCGAGGGACGCTTCAACGAAGCGCTGTCGGATTTCGTAGCCCCGCGTGACAGCGGCTTAGCGGATTACGTCGGCGCCTTCGCGGTGACCACCGGCGTCGGCGAGGACGAGATCGCCGAACGTTTCAAGCAGAAGAACGACGATTATTCCGCCATCCTCGCCAAGGCGCTGGCCGACCGGCTGGCCGAAGCTTTGGCGGAGCGCCTGCATCAGCGGGTGCGCCGGGAATTCTGGGGCTATGCGCCGGACGAAACTTTAGCGGCCGATGACCTGATCGCGGAAAAATATCGCGGCATCCGTCCCGCGCCCGGCTATCCGGCGCAGCCGGAGCACAGCGAGAAGGCCACCATCTTCAAGCTGCTGCCGGCGGAGAAGATTGGCGTCAAGCTCACCGAAAGTTTCGCCATGTGGCCCGGCGCCGCTGTTTCCGGGCTCTATTTCAGCCACCCGGAGAGCCATTACTTCGGCGTCGGCAAGATCGAGCGCGATCAGGTGGAGGATTACGCCAAGCGCAAAGGCTGGACGGTGGCGGAGGCGGAGCGCTGGCTCGCGCCGATCCTCAATTACGATCCGAAGCCGGTGGAAACCGCGGCGTAGGCACCGTCATGCCCGGGCTTGTCCCGGGCATCCACGTCTTTCTTACTTAATAACGAAGCCGGGGCTGCCTGGAATACCGGCCATGACACCGGGCAATTCAGCCTCGGAGCAACCCGGTGCCGTGGAGCAGGTGGATGAACCAATAGCGCGGCGTTACCGCGGTATTGAGACACTGCTCCCGCGCCAGCCGCTGTTGAGGATTCTTGACATCAAACCGCTCGCAGTGACCAAGCGAGTTGGCATAGCGGTAGCTCTCGAGCCGCACCACGGCGAAGCCAAGGAGGAGGACCGCGCTCAGCACGAGTGCAATGGCGGCAATTACAAAGAGGCGCATGAAAAGACATTATAATAACAAAGAAGGCCTCGTAAGGCCGGCCCACCACTGACCTGCGATTTTTCCCTGTCCTTTCTGACCCCGCTTTGCGGCGACGGGCCTGGAACGCTCCGCCCGGCTTCGGATTGAATCCTGAGCAGAGGAGCCAGCTATGCCGGCCAAATCCAAACAACAGCAAAAGGCCGCCGGCGCGGCGCTTGCAGCTAAGCGCGGCGAGCAGCCAAAGTCCCGGTTGCGCGGCGCATCCCGCCAGATGGCCGAATTCATGAGCGAGAAAGAGTTGGAGAAAATGGCAAGCGTCAAGCGCAAGAAGCTGCCCGCCCGCGCGCCGAGTTCCACCAAGCGGAGCAGCAAACGCCGGTGAATCTGCCGTCCGCGACACGTCTCGGGCTGCCGCTTTGAAAAAAAGTTCCACGGGAACGAACCTCGGGTTTCGCCGTTGCTCTTTTTGAAGTCGGGGGTGTCGACGCGTGGAACTTGCGGAAGAATTCCTAAAAAACGCGGATGCATGCCTACGGCTGGCGCAGGAAGCGCATACCGCCGAGGCGCAAATCCATTGGCTGTCCATGGCGCAGTTCTGGCAGCATCTCGCCCAGCAGATCGCCGACGAGGATATGATGGCCGGCGTCGACCCTTCGATTACCGAACAGGGAAAGTCGAACGGCGAGGAAAACGGCAACGGCGATTCCGGGCCGGAACACTAAGATCTGAATAGTCACTATCAACGTCACGGCCGGACTTGTTACCGCAAGTCGCGGTTTACCCGCTTGCGGCGTGTAACAGTGCGGAACTCGGGCAGGCCCGAGTTCCGGTGCCATCCACGTCTTTGCTTGCTGCATCCGAGCATTAAGACGTGGATGCCCGCGACAAGCGCGGGCATGACGATTGACGTTTAAAAACGCAAACGCCGGAGAGATTGCTCTCCCCGGCGTCCGAGACATTGGCCGTTCTAAATTCGCAGACGGCGTTATTGTAACCCGTGCCGTTGGCCACCCGAACTCAAAATGCACCGAACAAAATGGCGCCAACGAAAAGAAACACGGCGCACACCGCGAGCACATTGAGCTTCAAGGCAAGGTCCACGTGAGTGCCTCCTACCTCGTTGACGATCAAAGCTAGCAGAGTGCAGGCGCGGCCAGAAGGGCCAAACAGCTAGACGCGTCAAAAATAAATCCGCAACGCGTGAAAAGATGGCGCGTTGTTATCGGAGGATTGATTTCATGGAATAAAATTGCCGCGCTTTTTGCGATTAAATCGCAGCAGCGATTGCTTTTTCCAAAAACAATGCCGCTTCCAGCGTCGCGCGGTCGCGGCCGAAGCGCCCGACGATCTGCACGCCGAGCGGCAAGCGCGCATCGTCCGCCAATCCCGGCACGTTGACGCAAGGCGAGCCCATCAAAGTCCAGAGACGATTGAAGATAGACGTGCCGGTGGAGCCTAGTCCGCGCGGCGCGGCGCCCGGCGCCGACGGGGTGAGAATGAATTTGGCCTCGCCGACAAGATCGTTGAGCGCATGACGCGCGCGCTTGGTCGTACGGCGCGCGGCGTCATAGTCCTCGGCGCTGATTTTGGCGGCGTTGTCCAGCGTTTTACCGAGCAGCGGACCGATCCACTCGCGGCGATGATCATATTCGTAAGCGAGCGCGCGAAAGCCCTCGTAGTCCATGATGATCGATTGGGCGCGGTAGGCCTCTTCTAGAATTTGCGGCAGGACGATTTCCTCGATGCGTGCGCCGGCGGCTTCGGCTGCCCGCGCCGCGCGCTCGATTGCCTTTTGCATCGCTTCGCTCGCCTGATCCCAGATGTGGCTGCGCACGATGGCAATGGTTGGAGCGGTTGGCGGCGAACGATCCACGCGCAAATCCCGCCCGCTGATCGCGGCAGCGGCAAAGGCGGCATCGGCTACGCCTGCGGCGAATAACCCGGCGGTGTCGAGCGACCAGGAAAAGCACTTGATGCCGACTGTCGGCAGCAGGCGATAGGAAGGCTTGAAAGCGGCAACGCCGCAAAAGGCCGCGGGGCGGATGATGGAGCCCGCGGTCTGCGTGCCGGTCGCGATCGGCACCATGCCGGCCGCGATGGCGGCCGCCGAGCCGGAAGACGATCCGCCCGGCGTGTGTTCCAAGTTGTGCGGATTTTTCGTCTTACCCGGCTGCATATACGCAAATTCTGTTGTCACGGTCTTGCCGAGGACGATGCCGCCGGCGCGGCGCAGCAGCGACACTACGGCGCTATCCGCCACCGGCTGATGGCCGGCGTAAATCGGCGAGCCGTATTCGGTCGGAAAATCGGCGGTGTCGAAAATATCCTTAACGCCGACGGGAAGGCCGCGCAGCGGAGTTGCCGCAAGGGCAGGGGCTTCGGCGCGGCGGCGAGCCGTCTCGATGTCGACAGCCACGAAGGCGCCGATCTCGTTTTCCCGCGCCGCAATTGCCTCGGCGCAGAGATCGATTACAGCGGCGGGCTTCAGCGTGCCGGCTTCGATCTGGCTCGCAAGTTCAAGCGCCGACAGCATCGCGACTTCCTGCCGGTCGAACGGCGAATGCGAAAGTTAGCCTGGCCTTTACCATGAAATCCTCCGGCGCGCCGCGATGTGACCCGAAAGCATCGCCGCGGGCAATCCTTTCCTCGTCGTTAACAGAATCCATCTCATTCTCGGCGTCATGACGCCTGGAGTTCGTTTGTGTCTTGTCGGCTCCGTCGTCCTCGTTGCGCTTGCCGGCTGTGGTCGCAGTTTCTTTCAAGTCAGGGAACGCGAAGCTTGGCGGCACGAGGCGGAGGTGCAGTGTCTCAAGTCCGGCTCCGTCAAGGAGACCTCGGCGCTTGTCCGCATCAATCCGATTGAAGGACCGGGAATCTGCGGCGCCGACTTTCCCTTGAAGGTGGCGGCACTGGGCGAGGGCGCGGCGCTTGCCTTCGCCGACGATCCACGTCCGCCGGGGGCTATTCCCAATTCTTCCGTCATGCAGCCGCGCTGGCCGGTCGCGGCGCCGCGTTCTCCTGCGCCCATGTCCGAACCTTATCCGCCGCCGGCATCGGCACGTTATTCTCCGCAGCCGCCGCAAAGCGCGCCGCTGTCGCTCACGCCGCCCGGCATCACCGACATCCTGGAGCAGGATGAGATCGAGCCGCCGCCGTATTATCCGCCGCCAAGCGTACCGAGTGCCTCTTATCCTCCTAGTCCGCCGCCAAGCACACCTATTCCGCTCGGTCCGCCGCGCGGCCCGCAACTGACCGGCGCCATCGGCCCGGTGGCGGTAACGCCCGCCGCGACGCTGGCCTGCCCGATCGTGTCGGCGCTCGACCAATGGATCGCGGCGACGGTGCAACCCGCGGCGATGCGCTGGTTCGGCCAGCCGGTTATCGAGATCAAGCAGATTTCCTCTTATTCCTGCCGGGGAATGAACGGGCAGGCGGGCGCACCTATTTCCGAACATGCTTTCGGAAATGCGCTGGATATTGCCGCCTTCACCTTGGCCGATGGCCGCAAGGTGGTGGTGCAGACCGGCTGGAACGGCGCGCCGGAAGAGCAGGGTTTCCTGCATGACGTGCAGGGCGGCGCCTGCGAGGAATTCACCACCGTGCTGGCACCGGGGTCGAACCAGTATCATTACAATCACATCCACGTCGATTTGATGCGGCGCGCCAGCCGGCGCCAGATCTGCCAGCCCAAGGCCATTCCCGGCGAGGTCGCCGCGGCGCGTGCCGGGCAGCGTAACGGCTCCTATGCGCAGCGCAACGATCCTGGAGTTACCGGGTCGATCGGCAAAAAACGCGCGCCGATAGCGGCTTTTGCGCCTGTGGATGCGGACGAGTGGATGGAAGATGATTGACTGCGGAATGCCGGCTAACTGAGCCTCAGTGGCGGCAATTGCGGCGACGTAGTT
>JAXDOS010000254.1:0-3877 GCA_034668785.1 Alphaproteobacteria bacterium | reverse complement strand
ATCCGAACCGGCTTGCGCCGACCTTCCCTGAGAGCGCGATCACGCGCCCGTTCCCGTTCAATGCTTATTACGACGAGGAGGAGGCTCCCGAAGTCGACGCCGCCGATTACAAATTCGAAGTCGGCGGGCTGGTCGAGAACAAGAAGCCATGGACGTTGGAGGAGCTTTACAAGCTGCCGCAGGAAACGCAGATCACCCGTCACGTCTGCGTCGAAGGCTGGAGCGCCATTGGTAGTTGGACCGGGACGCCGCTGCGCGATTTCCTCAAGCGGGTCGGCGCCGACACCAGCGCGAAATATGTCTGGTTCCGCTGCGCCGAAGGCTACACCAACACCATCGACATGCCGACGGCGTTGCATCCGCAGACGCAAATGAGTTTCAAATTCGAGAACGACATCCTGCCGCAGGCCTACGGCTTTCCCATGAAGATCCGCATTCCCACCAAGCTCGGCTTCAAGAATCCGAAATACGTGATGGAGATGGCCGTCACCAACGACGACCGCGGCGGCTATTGGGAAGACCAGGGCTATAACTGGTTCAGCGGGTTGTAGCTTATCTCGTCATTCCGGGGCGCGCGAAGCGCGAACCCGGAATCCACATCCAATATAGTTCGTGCCTCTGGATTCCGGATAGCCGCTACGCGGTTTCCGGAACGACGAGATTGTTTAACGGGCTTTAATCCGCAAGCGGTCCAGCGCGCCCGGTAACTCAAGCAAGCCTGTAAGCCACACGTCCGCTAATCGTGCTTCAGCGCGTTTGGCATGGGCTTGGCCCCAAGGACCGCGTTGCAGAAATACCGAAATCATTCCAATTTCACGCGCGGGCAACACGTCATTATCGAGCCGGTCTCCGACGTAAGCGATCTGCGACGGCACGGCGCCTGCAAGCTCTGCCAGTCTTTTAAAAAACATAGGCGAGGGCTTTTCCGCGCCGAGGCTCGCCGAGGACGTAACAATGTCGACTGCGAGACCCAGTTCTTTGAGAATTTTCTCAGCTTCGGCAAATTGATTGCCCGCGATTCCGATCGCGTAGCCGCGTTCGCGAAGCATGCCTAAACAGGGCACGGCGTCCGGATAAAGATCGCTTGCGGTGAACAGGTCGATGTCATTCCGTGCGGAACGTTCACGCCGCGCCGTTTCCAAATCGAAACCCGGCCTGAACCGCTCAAAAACGCGCTGATGGTGCTGACCGTCTCTAATGACCTCTTCGAGTGCAGCAACAAAAACGTTGGCAGGCACATCGAGATAAGTCGCCCACGCGTTCCAGAGGCGCGCCTCGTTGATGAGCGTCTCGCCTACGTCAAAGAAAACGGTTTTGATTGCCATACGGATTCTGCTGTTGATTGGCGTTCGGCTCCGCGGACGAGTTACCGCTTCTCCTGTGGCGGCACATCGGTAATCAGCCGCGCGCCGCGGCTGCCGGTGAAATAATCCAAAATCCAGTTGAAGGCGACGATGAAGCGGTTCTTCAGGCCGATGAGAAAATAAATATGCGCCACGCCCCAGAACAGCCAGCCAATAAAGCCGGTGAGATGCAGGCGGTGGAATTTCACGATGGCTGCGCGGCGCCCGATGGTGGCGAGATCGCCCGTGTGCCGGTAACGGAAGGGCGGCGCTGATTTCCCGGCGATACGCGCCGCGATGAGCTTGCCGGCATAACGGCCCATCTGCTTGGCGGCGGGCGCCACGCCGGGAACCGGGCGCCCATTCTCGCTGACCACGGCCGTGTCGCCGATGACGAAGACTTCCGGGTGGTTGGGAATCGAAAGGTCGGGACCGACCGTCACCCGCCCGGCACGATCATGCGCGGCGCCAAGCCAGGTGGCGGCGGGGGACGCCACCACGCCGGCGGCCCAGATCAGCGTGCTGGCTTCGATGCGGCCCTGCTCCAGATCGACGCCGCGCGGGTCGCATTGGGTCACCCGCGTGGAGGTCATCACTTCCACCCCCATGCGGATGAGCGAATTTTTGGCGTAGTCCGACAGATCGTCCGGCATGGTCGGCAAAACGCGAGGCCCTGCCTCGATGAGAATGATGCGGGCGGTGCTGGGATCGATGCGGCGGAAATCTTTCACCAATGTTTGACGGGCTATTTCGGCGATGGCGCCCGCCATTTCCACGCCGGTGGCGCCGCCGCCGACGATGACGAAAGTCAGCAGACGCTTGCGCTCAGCTTCTTGCTCGGCGATCTCCGCTTGCTCGAAGGCCAACAGCAGCCGCGCGCGAATGCGCAGCGCGTCCTCGATGCGCTTGAGGCCTGGCGCGGATTCCGCCCACTCGTCATGGCCGAAATAGGAGTGCGTGGCGCCGGTGGCGATGATTAGGTAGTCATAGGGGATAGCGCCCCAATCGGTTTGCACCGCGCGTGCCGCAGTGTCGACACCCGTCACTTTTGTCATCAGCACCGTGGCGTTGCGCTGGCGCCGTAGGATGTGCCGGATCGGCCAGGCCACTTCCGCAGGTGACAGCGCCGCCGTGGCGACTTGATACAGCAGCGGCTGAAAGCAGTGGTGGTTGTGCTGGTCGATGACGGTGACGTCCACCGGCGCATGGGCAAGCGCCTTCGCGGCTTCCAGTCCGCCGAATCCGGCACCGGCGATCACCACTCGTGGACGCATCTGCGGCATGATCTCCTCGCTGACTGCATCCAGCATGGCACGTGGGTGGTTTTCACATCTAGGGCCCTTGACTTCTGTTTCCATCACAGATTATATTCCTATCACCTTTCTCGCCTAGGGGTGTCGTCATGACGCGCCCTGAGGTGAGAAGGGTACGGCCCGCCTCATGCGGAGCCGTGATGGAGCGCCGGGGAGGCGCCGAGTCCCAAAAGGACTCGCGCACCTCGCCAGGTGCGCGGTGGGGTCTGATAATCCCACCGGGGCGCCCCGATAGCGCGCCCTGGCGCCTCCCCAGCGCTCCTTCCAAGGAAAAAGGGTGAACGGCGTGCCCGCGCCGCCAATAATAGGGCCTGCGGAGCTATGCCTTCTCCGCCCTCATCCTGAGGAGGCGCGAAGCGCCATCTCGAAGGACGAGGGCGGCCACATGGTTCGAGACGCGCCTACGGCGCTCCTCACCATGAGGCCGAATGAGAGGCTTGCCGGTTGAAACACCGCCCGACTTGTCAATCCTCGCGCCGCGACTTAGCAATCTGCCCGCACTAATCGTCATTGCCGGGCTCGACCCGGCAATCCATCGTTTTGGGAAAAGAGATGGATGCGCGGATCAAGTCCGCGCATGACGAGAAGGAAAACGAACCGAGAGGCAACACGCGATGGCGACCCACAAGCTCCTGCTGCTGGCAGGCGACGGCATCGGCCCCGAAGTCATGGCCGAGGTAAAGCGGCTGATCGATTTCCTCGACAAGAAAGGCATTGCCAAGTTCGAGATCGAGGAAGGGCTGGTGGGCGGCTCTTGCTACGACGTCCACGGCGTTGCCATCACCGACGAGACCATGGCCAAGGCGCAGGCCACCGACGCCGTTATCTTCGGCGCGGTCGGCGGGCCGAAGTGGGACCAGGTGCCCTATGACGTGCGTCCCGAGGCGGGCCTCTTGCGGCTGCGCAAGGATCTCGGCCTCTTTGCCAACATCCGGCCCGCGGTCTGCTATCCGGCGCTGGCAGACGCTTCGAGCCTCAAGCGCGAATTGGTCGAAGGCCTCGACATCATCATCGTGCGCGAATTGACCGGCGGCGTTTATTTCGGCGAGCCGAAAACCATCACCGATCTCGGCAACGGGCACAAGCGCGCGGTGGATACGCAGGTCTATGACACCTATGAGATCGAGCGTATCGCGCGCGTCGCGTTCGATCTGGCGCGCAAGCGCCGCAACAAGCTGACCTCGATGGAAAAGCGCAACGTCATGAAATCGGGCGTGCTCT
>JAXDOS010000253.1:0-13234 GCA_034668785.1 Alphaproteobacteria bacterium | reverse complement strand
AAAACGGCCTTGCGGATAGGGGTCATAGGAAACCGGAGGGAGAGAAAGCAGCGATTGACAGTTATGCTGATATCTCAATTCAGACAAACATGCCTTATTCAAATACGGCGGGAAGTCAAACGTCGCGATGTCTGCGTAGTGGCTTGACCGCGGCCCTCCGACCGGCACATTGGCGGCAATTCTAATGCGGGAAATGACGATGTGGCTACAGCGATTGAGATGGATATGCACGGTGATGCTTGCCGGCATCACCATGACCGGTCCGGCATTCGCCGCGGCCTGCCAAAAAGATATGAGTTTCGATCGCTGGCTCGACGGCGTCACCCAGGAAGCGGCGGCGGAAGGCGTGTCGCGGACGACGATCGCCTCGGCGCTGCCCGCCATGACTTTCGACCCGGCTATCGTCCGCCGCGATCGCGGCCAGGGGGTTTTCCAGCAGAGCTTCCTGCAATTTTCCGACCGTATGGCGTCGAATGATCGCATTCAGCGCGGCATCCGCGCGATCAAGACCAATGAGGCGCTGTTCGCAAGGATCGAGCGCCAGTATGGAGTGCCGGCGCCTGTGCTTGCCGCCTTCTGGGGCTTGGAAAGCGATTTCGGCACCAACAATGGCAAGTTCCCGATTTTACGCGCGGTTACAACGCTGGCTTACGATTGCCGCAGGCCAGATTTTTTCCGCCGTCAACTTATCGACGCGTTACGCATCATTCAGCGCGGCGACCTCACCGCGACCGAGATGATCGGCGACTGGGCGGGAGAACTCGGCGCCATGCAGTTCACGCCTTCGGATTATTACAAATATGCGGTCGACTATGACGGGGACGGCCGCCGGGACCTGATCCGCAGTGTGCCGGATACGCTTGCGAGCTCCGCGAACTTCCTGGCCAATCTCGGCTGGCAGCGTAGTCAGCCGTGGCTGCAGGAGGTACGCGTGCCGGCGAATCTTCCGTGGGATCAGGCTGATCTTGAGATCCAACATCCGCGCTCCCAGTGGGTAGGATGGGGAGTGACCGCAGCGCACGGCAACAGTCTGCCGTCCGACAACTTGCCGGCCTCGTTGTTGCTGCCGATGGGACGATTCGGGCCGGCCTTCCTGGCTTATCCCAGCTTCAAAGCTTTCCTCGGCTGGAATTCGGCCATGGTCTATTCGACGACCGCGGCCTACCTGGCGACGCGGATCGCCGGTGCGCCGCCGGTCAGCCGCGGCACTGGAACCATGCCGATCCTGAGCTCGCAGCAGATCGTGGAGTTGCAGCGATTGCTGATGGCGCAACGTTTCGGAACCGGCGAAGCCGACGGCAAACTCGGCTCCGCGACGCGGGCCGCCGTCAAGAAGGCGCAGATGAAATTGGGCCTGCCCGCCGACTCCTACCCCACTCTAGAGCTCATCAACCGGCTGCACAGCGCCAGGTAACGCTTCGGCGAGACGCCGGGCATTCCAGCCTCATAACAGGCTGAATTAACGCCGATTAAACCATATCTAAGTCCCAATAGCCGGCTAGGGCACGCGGCTGCGACGCCGCACGCTGGAGTTGGATAACGTGACGCAATTCCGTATCACCACGCTATTGTTTGGCTCGCTGGCCGCGGCGGTGTGCTTCGGGTCGGCACGCGCGGAGGAGCCGAACTTCCTCGCCGATCTGTTCCGCACGATAACCAGCGGATCGGCAACGCCGCCTGCGGCTAAACAGGTTACCAGTCCGTCGGGAACTTCCAGTCACCCGCTGATGACGCCGGAAGCCATCGCGGATGCGGCGGCGAACTTCAGCAATTGTCTTGAGAGATTGTGGCCCGATGCCTCCCGCCGCGGCGTATCGCGCGCGACTTTCGACGCCTATGCGCTTTCGCAGACGCCAGATCTCAAGATCATGGAGTTTATGGACACCCAGCCCGAATTCACCAAATCGTTCTGGGACTATCTCGATCTGCTCGTCACCGATGCACGAATAGAAAAAGGCCGCGAAGTTCTGGCGCAGAACCGCGCCGTATTCGATGCGGTGGAAAAGGCCTATGGCGTCGACCGCTACATCATCGCCGCGATCTGGGGCGTCGAGTCGAATTTCGGCACATCGGGTGGCGAGCGCCCCGTCATCCGCTCGACGGCGACGCTCGCCTGCATCGGGCGGCGGCAGGATTATTTTCGCGAAGAGTTTCTCTCCACGCTCGAAATCTTGCATCGGAACGACGTGCGTCCCGAGCGTTTGAAGGGTTCCTGGGCCGGCGCCTTCGGACCCACGCAATTCATGCCGACCGCATTCAAGCGCTTCGCCGTCGATTTCGATGGAGATGGTCGCCGGGACGTCGTGGACTCGGTACCGGACATGGTGGCGTCCACCGCCAACAATTTGAAAAAGGACGGCTGGGTTCCTACGCAAACCTGGGGCTACGAGGTCGTCGTACCGGAAGGCTTCGATTTCGTCCTGGCGGATCGCTCGCGACAAATGACGGTCGGTGAGTGGGAGCAACTGGGCATCAGAAGGGCGGGAGATAAGCCCTTTCCGCGTCTGAGCGACCGCGGATACCTGCTGGTGCCGGCGGGCGCCCGCGGACCGGGATTTCTCATGCTCAACAATTTCCGTGCCATTATGAAATACAATCCATCGGAAGCTTATGCGCTGGCCATCGGCCACCTCGCCGACCGTATGCGGGGCGGTACCCCCTTCGTGCAGGAATGGCCGCGTGACGAGCGAGTCTTAACCCGGTTCGAGCGCTACGAATTGCAGCGGCTTTTGGCAGCGCGCGGATACGATGTGGGAAATCCCGACGGTCAGTTGGGCGGCAAAACCCGTTCAGCGGTTCGCCGCTTTCAAGCCTCGGCCGGCCAAGTGGCGGATGGCTTCGCCTCTGGCAGCGTCCTGGAACAGCTTCGCGGCCAGTAACAGCGAACCCCGGGAGTAACCACCCGGCCATCCTCAAGTTGACATTTTTGCCGTATTATTGACGGTGGATAGCCCTCCGCGCGGTCTTCGAGGGCATTTTGGAACCATCTGCCATCATGGCGTCAAAAGGCACGATTGTACGGCGACTTATCGCTTTAGCCCTTTTGGCCGGCGCGGAATTCGCTGTGGCTTTGCCGGTGAGTTTAACGCTATCGACGCCTGCGAGTGCCCAGCTATTCCCGTTTTTCGATGACCGCCCCCGCCGTCCGGCGCCTCCGGGCTTTCAACTTTTCTCGCCGTTTCAGACTGCTCCCGTCCCGCAGGAGGCGCCGCGCGCGCCGCCGGTCGACTATTCTAAGGCGCCGCCCCCGCGCAAGGTGGAAACGCCGCCGACGTCTACCGTGGTGGTCATGGGCGATTCCATGGCGGATTGGCTGGCTTACGGCCTTGAGGATGCCTTTACCGACACGCCGGAAATCGGGATCCTGCGCAAGCACCGTACCTATTCCGGTCTCATCCGCTATGACGCGCGTAGCGATCAGGATTGGCCTCGTGTGGCGCGCGATATTCTCGCGGCGGAAAAGCCGGGTGCCGTCATTATGATGCTTGGCCTCAACGATCGCCAGGCCATCCGCGAGCGAGCACCCGTGCGCGGCGCTGCGCCACCGTCAGCGCCCACTCCAGATCAGCAAACTCAGGATCCCGACAATCCGGAACTGCAAATCATGGCACCGGAGCCGTCGCGCCCCGGCAATTTCGAGTTTCGCTCGGAGCGATGGAATGAGCTCTACAACAAGCGCATCGACGACATGATCGCCGCCCTGAAGAGCAAGGGCGTTCCGGTGCTCTGGGTCGGTCTGCCGCCGGTGCGCGGTCCGAAGTACATGGCCGATACCAGTTACCTGAACGACCTATATCGCGCCCGGGCGGAGAAGGCCGGCATCATCTATGTCGATGTGTGGGACGGCTTCGTCGACGAGTCGGGCAAATTTGCGCCCCAAGGCCCCGATGTTGAGGGCCAGATCCGCAAGCTGCGCACCGGCGATGGCGTTCATTTTACTAAAGCTGGAGCCCGCAAGCTCGCCCACTATGTGGAACGTGAAATCCGCCGCGTGATGTCGACGCGTCCCATCCCGATTGCTCTTCCCTCTGATGAACCGGCGCAAGCGCCGTCTGCGACCTTGCGGCCGGGCATTCCGGCAACCCGGCCGTTGGCCGGCGCGGTCGTTCCGCTGACAGCTAATGCCAGCGCTCCGGCGTCGGATGAACTGCTTGGCGGCGGCGGAGCGCGTCCGACGACTGCCGATCCTGTCGCGGCCCGCGTGCTGGTGAAGGGCGAGCCGATTGCGCCGCCGAAAGGCCGGGCTGACGAATTCATCTGGCCTCCGCGCGCGACTCCTGTGGCAGTGCAATCAGTTCCCCCGAGCAATCCGCAGGCGGCGGCGCCCATGCCGAACTCGACTGCCGCGCAGTCGATTCAGGATCGCGACGCGGGCAAGAAGAACGCGGCAGCGGGAAAACAAAGCAACCAAGCGGAGCAATCGGCTCAACAAGCCGTGCGCAATCGGCCTGCCGCAAGTCAGCAGAAGCCGAAGCTGTCGGCTTCGCGCGACGTGCCAAGACCGCCGGCCTCAGTCGGCAGCTCCGCTTCAGCCCCGTTCGGCTGGCGCTGATCGGCGCGTTGCTCGCGGCTCAGCGCGGAAGCGTCGTGGAACCCATCAGATACTTATCGACCGCATGGGCCGCCTGGCGGCCTTCGCGAATCGCCCAGACCACCAGCGACTGGCCGCGGCGCATGTCGCCGGCGGTGAATACCTTCGCCAATGAGGTCTGATAGGCGTTGGTGTCTGCCTTTACATTGCCGCGTGGATCGAGGGCTAAACCCAGGGACTTGATCATTCCCTCGTGCACCGGATGCACGAACCCCATGGCAAGCAAGACAAGATCAGCCGCGATCTCGAAATCGCTGCCGGGAATTGGCTTGATCTTCTCGTCCACGCGCACGCAATGAAGTTTGGTGACACGGCCGTCCTCGCCGGAAAACTTCGTCGTCATCACGGCGAAATCGCGTTCGGCGCCTTCCTCATGGCTCGAAGAGATGCGCAGCTTCAGCGGCCAATCCGGCCAGACCAAGAGCTTGTTTTCCTTCTCCGGCGGCTGCGGCATGATCTCGAAATTGGTAACCGAGAGCGCACCCTGACGGATCGAGGTTCCGATGCAGTCGGAGCCGGTATCGCCGCCGCCGATCACCACCACGTGCTTGCCCGTCGCCAGGATCGGTTCGGTGCCGTCGGCCGGCTCGCCGCTGATGCGACGGTTCTGCTGTGGCAGAAATTCCATGGCGAAATGGATGCCTTTTAATTCACGGCCGGGAATTGGGATATCGCGCGGCTTCTCGGCACCGCCGGCAAGCACCACCGCGTCATAGTCCTGCAACAAGCTTTCCGCCGGCATTTCTGCGCCGACGTGGGAGTTGTAATGGAAGCGCACGCCTTCGGCTTCCATCTGCGTCACCCGGCTGTCGACGTAGTGCTTTTCCATCTTGAAGTCGGGAATGCCGTAGCGGAGCAAGCCGCCGGCTTTCGCGTGTTTCTCATAAACATGCACGTCATGTCCCGCGCGCGCGAGTTGTTGCGCGCAGGCAAGCCCCGCGGGTCCAGAGCCGATGACGGCGACTTTATTTCCGGTCTGGTTCGCCGGCGGCTCCGGTTTCAAGCCCTGGGCGAGAGCGTGATCGGCAATGGCGGCTTCGATAGTCTTGATAGTGACCGGATTGTCATCGAGATTCAGCGTGCAGGAAGCCTCGCAGGGCGCGGGACACACACGCCCTGTGACTTCCGGGAAGTTATTGGTGGAATGCAGGTTGCGGGCGGCTTCGTCCCAATTTCCTTTATAGACCAGATCGTTCCAGTCGGGGATCTGGTTGTTCACCGGACAGGCGGTGTGACAAAAAGGAATGCCACAATCCATGCAGCGCGCCGCTTGGTCACGAGTTTCCTTTTCCGGCAGCGGGATGACAAATTCATGCCAGTGGCGCACGCGTTCCTCGACCGGCGCATAGTCGCGGTCGTTCCGCTCGATTTCGAGGAAACCAGTGACCTTGCCCATTATATTATTCTGCTGCTTGCAAGCTTGCCTTCGCCATCTCCGCCAGTGCGCGGCGGTACTCGACCGGCATCACCTTGCGGAACATCTGGCAATATTTTTTCCAGTCGGCGAGGATATGGGCCGCCCGGGCGGAGCCGGTATGGCGCGCGTGACTGCTGATGAGATAATGCAGCCGCTCGGTATCCGAGCGCGTCAGGTCGACCAGGACATCGATTTTGCCATGTCCGGTGAGATCGTTGACTTGGTGGTAGACGCGCTCGTTGACATTTTCTTCGTCCATCACCGGCTCAAGTTCGACCATCGCCATGTTGCAGCGCGTCTCGAACGTGCCGTCCTCGTCGAGCACATAGGCGATACCGCCGGACATGCCGGCGGCGAAATTGCGGCCGGTCCGGCCCAGCACCACAACCAGACCCCCGGTCATGTACTCGCAGCAATGATCGCCCGCGCCTTCGACGACGGCGATCGCGCCTGAATTGCGCACGGCAAAGCGCTCGCCCGCCACGCCACGGAAATAACACTCGCCGGCGATGGCACCGTAGAGCACCGTATTGCCGACGATGATGGATTCCTCGGGTACGAAACCGCAGTCCGCGGGCGGGCGGACAATCAGCTTGCCGCCGGAAAGACCCTTGCCGACATAGTCATTGGCTTCGCCTTCGAGATCGAAGGTGACGCCGTGCGCGAGCCAGGCGCCGAAGCTCTGACCGGCCGTGCCTTTCATCTTCACCTGAATGGTGTCGTCCGGCAGGCCGGCGTGGCCATAGCGCTTGGCGATCTCGCCGGAGAGCATGGCGCCGGCGGATCGATCGGTATTCCTGATCGCTGTTTCCAGCTTGACCGGCTCGCCGCGATTAAGCGCGGCCTGGGCTTGCGCCATGAGTTTACGGTCGAGAATGTCGTGGATCTTGTGATCCTGAGCCTCGGACTTGTAGATGCGCGTGCCCTCCGGCACCGACGGCTTATGGAAGAGCCGCGAGAAATCCAGGCCTTTGGCTTTCCAATGGCTGACCAGCGCGCGCTGATCGAGCATCTGCATCTGCCCGATCATCTCGTCGAAACGGCGATAGCCCATCGCCGCCATCAACTCGCGCACTTCCTCGGCGACAAAGAAGAAGAAATTGATGACGTGTTCGGGTTGGCCCTTGAAGCGTTTGCGCAGCACCGGGTCTTGCGTCGCCACGCCGACAGGACAGGTGTTGAGGTGGCACTTGCGCATCATGATGCAGCCGGCGGCGATCAGCGGCGCGGTGGCAAAACCGAACTCGTCGGCTCCAAGCATCGCGCCCACGACCACGTCGCGGCCGGTGCGGATGCCGCCATCGACCTGAACCGCGATGCGGCTGCGAAGCCGGTTGATGACCAGGGTCTGGTGGGTTTCCGCCAACCCGATTTCCCAAGGTGAGCCCGCGTGTTTGATTGAAGTCAGCGGCGAAGCGCCAGTGCCGCCCTCGAACCCGGCGATGGTGACGTGGTCGGCGCGCGCCTTCGATACCCCGGCGGCAACGGTGCCAACGCCGATTTCGGACACGAGCTTCACCGACACCAGTCCATCCGGATTGACGTTTTTGAGGTCGAAGATGAGCTGAGCGAGGTCTTCGATGGAATAAATGTCATGGTGCGGCGGCGGCGAAATCAGGCCCACGCCCGGCATCGAATAGCGCACCTTGGCGATGGTCCTGTCGACCTTGTGGCCGGGCAGTTGTCCACCCTCGCCAGGCTTGGCGCCCTGCGCCATCTTGATCTGCATCATGTCGGCATTGACCAGATATTCGGCGGTGACGCCGAATCGGCCGGAGGCGACCTGCTTGATCGCCGAACGCATGGAATCGCCGTTCGGCAGTGGTTTGAAGCGGTCGACTTCCTCGCCGCCCTCGCCGGTATTCGACTTGCCGCCGATACGGTTCATGGCGATAGCAAGCGTGGTATGGGCCTCGCGCGAGATCGAGCCAAAGGACATGGCGCCGGTGGAGAAGCGCTTGACGATCTCCTTCGCCGGTTCGACCTCATCGATTGGCACCGGCTGGCGGCCATCCTCGTCCGCACCCTTTAGGCGGAACAAGCCGCGGATGGTGAGGAGCTTCTCCGTCTGATCGTTCAAGATCTGGGCGAAGGCGCGATATTTCTCATAGGAGTTTCCCCGCACCGCGTGCTGCAATGCTGCCACGGTAGCGGCATTCCACACGTGGTCCTCGCCGCGAAGGCGGAGCTGATATTCACCGCCGACGTCGAGTGAGTTGCGATAGATCGGTGCGTCGCTAAACGCATCGCGGTGGCGGCGCACCGCTTCCTCCGCAATCTCAGCGAGGCCGATACCCTCGATGCGAGTCGCGGTGCCGGTGAAGTATTTGGCGACGAAGGCCTCTTGCAAGCCGATCGCATCGAAGATCTGAGCCCCGCAATAAGATTGATAGGTGGAAATGCCCATCTTGGACATCACCTTGAGCAGGCCCTTATCGATCGACTTGATATAGCGTTTGATGATTTCCTTTTCATCAAGCTTCTGCGGCAGATCGTTTTTCATCCCGATCAGGGTTTCGAAAGCCAGATAGGGGTTGATCGCTTCCGCGCCATAACCCGCGAGGCAGGCGAAGTGATGCACCTCGCGTGGTTCGCCTGATTCAACAACAAGACCGACGGAGGTGCGCAAGCCCTTGCGGATCAGATGGTGGTGTACCGCGGCGCAGGCCAATAGCGAGGGGATCGGCACGCGATCGGTCCCGGCCTCACGGTCGGACAGAATGATAATGTTGATGCCGTCGCGCACGGCCTGTTTTGCGCGGGTGCACAGTTGCTCAAGAGCGTCCTCCATTCCGGCGGCGCCATGCTCCGCGGGGAATGTGGTATCGAGCGTCAGCGATTTGAAATGCGAGTCGGGCAGATCGGAAATCGATCGGATTTTTTCGAGGTCCGCGTTGGCGAGGATAGGCTGACGGACTTCAAGCCGCTTCGTCCGCGACATGCCTTCGAGATCAAACAGATTCGGCCGCGGCCCGATGATGGACACCAGGCTCATGACCAGTTCTTCCCGGATCGGGTCGATCGGCGGGTTCGTCACTTGAGCAAAATTCTGCTTGAAATACGTAAAGAGAGGCTTCGCCCGGTCCGACAGTGCCGAGATCGGCGTGTCGTTGCCCATCGAGCCCACCGCTTCCTCACCTGTGGTTGCCATCGGCTCCATCAGGATTTTGAGGTCTTCCTGCGTGTAGCCGAAAGTCTGCTGACGATCGAGCAGCGAAAGGTTTGACCTGTTAGCTTGCCCCGCGACCGGCGGCAGGTCTTCCAGCACGATCTGAGTGCGTTGCAGCCATTCCCGATAAGGATTGCGGCGCGCCAGCGTCGACTTAAGTTCTTCGTCGGGAATTAGGCGGCCTTCGTCGAGGTCGACAAGCAGCATCTTGCCAGGTTGCAGCCGCCATTTGCAGACGATGTCTTTTTCGGCGACGGGCAGCACGCCCATCTCGGACGCCATGATGATGCGATCGTCGCGCGTGAGGAAATAACGCGCGGGCCGCAAGCCATTGCGGTCAAGGGTGGCGCCGATTTGCCTTCCGTTGGTGAAGGCAATCGCCGCCGGGCCGTCCCACGGCTCCATCAGCGCCGCGTTGTATTCGTAGAAAGAGCGGCGCTCCTCGTCCATGAGCGGATTACCCGCCCAGGCTTCGGGAATCATCATCATCATCGCATGGGCGAGCGAGTAGCCGCCCTGCACCAGGAATTCGAGTGCGTTATCGAAGCACGCGGTATCGGACTGGCCTTCATAAGAGATCGGCCACAGCCTCGTGATGTCGTCACCAAAAAGTTTCGACGACACCGACGCCTGGCGCGCCGCCATCCAGTTGTTGTTGCCGCGCAGCGTATTGATCTCGCCGTTATGCGCGATCATCCGGTAGGGATGCGCTAGCGACCAGGTAGGAAAGGTGTTGGTGGAGAAGCGCTGGTGAACGAGCGCAAGCGCGCTCTCGAAATCAGGCTCATGGAGATCGGGATAATAGGTACCGAGCTGGTCGGCCAGGAACATGCCTTTATAGATGACCGTCCGGCATGAGATCGACACCGGGTAATAGCCGGAGGTGCGGCGTTCGCGCTGCTGGTAGATGTTGCTCGAGATAGACTTGCGCAGGATGTAGAGTCGGCGCTCGAACTCGTCTTCCGACTTGATCTTGTCGCCGCGCCCGATGAACACTTGCATGTGCACCGGTTCGGTCGGCTTCACGGATTCGCCGAGCGTCGAATTGTCGGTCGGCACGTCGCGCCAGCCGAGAATAGGCATACCTTCGCGCGCGGCCATGTCCACATAGGCCTGGCGGATCACCTCGCGCCATTGTTCCTCGCGCGGCAGAAATAGATAGCCGATGGCGTATTCGCCCGGCGGCGGCAAGGTGATGCCGAGCTCGGCGGCTTTGCGCGCGAAAAACTTATGCGGAATCTGCACGAGAATGCCGGCGCCATCGCCGGCGCGCGGGTCGGCACCCACCGCGCCGCGATGTTCCAGATTGAGCAGGATGGTCAGCGCGTCATCGACGATCTTGTGCGACTTGCGTCCCTTGAGGTCGGCGATGAAACCGACGCCGCATGCATCTTTGTCGAACGCGGGATCATAGAGTCCTTGAACAGGGGGGAGGCCGGGGTCGCCGGAATCGGAGCGTGCCGCCGTGACGGTGACGGTCAGCTCCTCACTCGCGACTGCGGTCGCACTCATCTCCATCCTCGTTCGCGGGGCCTTGAAGGCCGCCGCTCCCGCACGCTGATCCTAGGGTCAGAGCACGGCGGCGGGCCGCCAAATGGGACAGTACTACTGTCCTATGCGACCATGACAAATTTCCGGCGGCAATACAAGGGTTCGCCCTTAATTCGCCTTGTCTGCCGACCTACCGCATAGAGGAACACGGACGGGGAGGACCGCGCAATGGGGATCGCAGCCTTTGCCGATTCTATCCGTCTGCCGTCACACTTCGGCAACGTCCTAGCGGCCGCAACGTTGCTTAGGCCCGCCCTGTCACCGCCCTAATCCCGGCTATCGTCGGCAGAAGGAACATCGAGCGGGGAGATACAGCATGACTTACAAGACCATCATCCATCTCGGCCTTGCCGGACTTTGCTTGGCCGCGTCTGTCCCGGCCAATGCCCAGGATTCGATCCGTGCTGCTCAGCTTCAGCTTCCCCCCTATGAAATCCTGACCATTGTCCGATCGACCGGACTCGATCCACTGAGCCAGCCGTTTCGCCGCGGGTCGACCTACATACTGCGCGCCATGGACGGCTATGGCGAAGAGGTCCGCGTCATGGTGGACGCGCGCGGCGGAGAAATCCTGTCAGTTCAGCCGGTGGTGCCGGTTGCCGGACCTTATGGCGCTCCGGGTCCGCGCTATCTCGACCCTCGTTACGTGGACCCCCGCTATGCGGAGCGCCGTTATGTGGAGCCGCGCTACACGGCAGAACCTGACGCGTATCAGCCGGATGTGCGATATGCGCCCCAGCCGTCCGACCCGCGCAGCCCGCGGGTCATCTACGCGCCGCGTGACAAAGCACCCGCCAGCAAGCCAGCTAGCCGGGCCAAGGCCGCGCCGGCAACCGGCAATTCGACCTCCGCGCCCAAGTCTGCGGCCGTCGCTCCGGCAAAACCTGCTTCCAACTCCGCCGATCCCATCGCAACGAATTCCACGCCACCTGAGACCAGCAAGACGGCACCGGCTGCCGCGCCTGCGACGCCTCCCGTCCAAACCTTTGAATGAGAAGCCCGGCTCTTTGCCCAAATAAAAAGCGCCCCGGAAAAACCGGGGCGCCGTATTGTTGCTCACAACTGAACGTTAGGCCGCCTTGGCATCGATGACTTTGGGCTCGTTATCCTTGACCACGGCGGTTTTGCCGGCGGTGCCGATGGGAATCGTCCGCGGCTTCTTGGCCTCTGGAATCTCGCGGACGAGATCGACATGCAGGAGCCCGTTCTCCAACGTCGCACCTTTCACCTGAACGAAGTCGGCGAGCTGGAAGACGCGTTCGAAGGCGCGGGCCGCGATGCCTTGATAGACAACTTCCCCGCTCTCTTGTTTCTCCTGCTTTTCACCGCGGATCGTCAGCGTGTTTTCCTTGGTCTCAAGCGAGAGGTCCCTCTCGCCAAAGCCCGCCACCGCTACGGTGACCCGATAGTTGTTCTCGCCGGTCCGCTCGATGTTGTAGGGCGGGTAGCCGGGGGCAGGGTCATAGCTGCCAGCTTGGTCCAGCAGTGAAAACAGCCGGTCAAAGCCAACGGTCGAACGGTAGAGGGGGGTTAGATCGAATGTACGCATGGCATATCCTCCTGGGTTGAGCGACATGCGGGCGGTTCGCCAAGTGGCCGAACCAAACCCGGGCGCAGCCTGATGGCCTGCGCGGATTTCTAGGTGGGAATTATGCCGAATGGCGTCAAGAGGCCGAAATCGGGCTTCGCGCCGCGAAACGCGCGCTTATGGTTAAAGAGATCGGAAATCGCTGTTGTTGAGCCGAGGGCGGCGGCTGTTATAAGGCGCGAGCATAGCTCGCATCGGCCAGATATTCCCTCATGAAGCTCATATCGATCCCCGCGAACCCGGTTCCCGAGAACGTGGTCACGGGGATTCTGCGTACCCCCGACGGGGTAGGGCTGCGTTATGCGCGATGGTCGCCGCCCGCGGGCCGCAAGGGCACCGTCTGCCTATTTCAAGGCCGCGCCGAGTTCATTGAAAAATATTATGAAACCGTGGCCGATCTGCGCGCGCGAGGCTTCGCCGTGGCGGCCCTCGATTGGCGCGGACAAGGGCTCTCGGACCGCGCGCTGACTGATCCGCATAAGGGCTATGTCAGTAATTTTTCGCGTTACGACACGGACCTTGAAACGTTCATGCGGGAAGTGGTTTTACCCGACTGCCCGCCGCCCCTGTTTGCCATCGCACACTCCATGGGCGGAGCCGTTCTCATTCGCGCCGCCCATCAGGGCCGTCACTGGTTTGATCGCATAGTGTTGTCGGCGCCTATGATCGCGCTCCATGGCCCGCGCGCCTTGGGTGCGGCAAGCACGACGGTAAAAGTGATGCGGATGTTCGGCTTTGGCTCGTCCTACGTGCCCACGGCGGACACCGCTCCTGTCGGCAGCCGGTCTTTTGTCAGCAATATTCTCACTTCCGATCCGGTCCGCTATGCACGCAATGCGGCGGTGCTTGAGGCGGAGCCCGCGTTAGGACTGGCGGGACCGACCGTTGCCTGGGCAGATTCTGCGTTCAATGTCATGC
>JAXDOS010000252.1:0-16126 GCA_034668785.1 Alphaproteobacteria bacterium | reverse complement strand
CCCACGCAACTTTTTTTCTGATAACGGCGTATCACCTGCCGCCGGTCAATTCCATTAGTTCTGTCACCAGCGGTATAAAATTCCTATCAACTGGACTGTCTCGCTTTGACGCGATCTCATCAGCGCGTTTGATTGAGGATGATGTCGTTGAAAAGCTTTGACCACTTTTCGTTTCCGTCCAGGACCTTCGCGGCATCCAGGAACGTGAGAGGGATGTCGGGAAGCGGCTTGACCTTGATGTTCGCCGGGAAGAAGTCCCGCTGCGCCAGGATATTTTGTCCGTCCGACAGCAGCCATTCCACGAACAACACCGCCGCATTGGGATGCGGCGCGCGCTTTGCGATGCCGGTTCCCTGGAAGCGGGCGAGATCGGGGGGAAGCAGGAAGGAATCGACAGGTGCTCCGTCATGCTTGAGCTGCTCGACTTTATATAAGTAGTTGGTAAGGGCCAGCGGCACCTCTCCCGATATCACGAGGTTGGTGAGCAGAGTGTGGCCTTTGCGCACCGAGATTCCGTTCTTCGCAACGATGTCGCGGAACAGTTTGAGGCCCTTATCTTCGCCCATGGCCGTGACAACACCTTCAAACCAGTCAACGTCGGCTGTTTCAATTCCAAGCTTTCCCTTCCACTTCGGATCAAGCAGATCGTCGTAGCTCTGCGGCAAGCCGGTCTTTTTGATCTGGTTGGTATTATACGCCGCGGTGAAGATTTGCAGCCGGTCGCCAATCCATTCGTGGTGCGGTTGGACGGCAGCCGGCGCCAAATCGGCCAAGATCGGAGACTTCACCTCCTGCAGCAGCTTCTCCCGATGTAGCGATTCCATCACCGGCCCATCGGTTTCGTAGACGTCCACGTCGAAGCGGTTGCCGCGCGCCTCCACCACCGCGCGCTGCACGATGTTTTCGCCACTGGCGCGCCAGACCTGCGCCTTGACTCCATATTTCTTTTCGAATGCGTCGGTGAGGATATTCATGTCCTCGACCGTTGCCGAGGTATAGAGCGTGACGCTGCCCTCCTTTTTTGCCCCCTCGATGAGCTTCTGCATCCGGTCCGGCCCGGAATACATCGCGATCTCAGCGGTCGGCGTTTGCGCCGGCGCGGGCGAAAGCCACGCCAGAGATACGGAAAAAATAGCCGCGCTACACGCCGCCATCCGCAGGCATGGCGAAGCCAACAAGCGACGGTTCGATCGGAGCGTCAAGGTAACCTCCCTTACATCGAATGAGCCAGAGCAGACGGTGTTGCCGACCGCGCGGCAGACTTACTCGTGGTGGTGATGATCGTCATGGTGAGCATGGTCGTGGTGAGCGTGGTCATGCTGGTGATGATGGTGATCGTGTTCGTCATCGTCGTGGTGATGCAGCCGCTGTGCAGGGCGGGGACCGCGCGGGTCTTCGCTGAACACCAGTGACTTGATGGTCACCGGCACAGTATGCGACGGCATGCGGATGCGGCCGAGATCGATGTAATCGAAATCCCAAAGCACCACGCCGTCGATGACGAGAATTTCGCTTTCGACATTCTTCTCTTCACGCAGAATGGCGCCCAGCGTCTGAGCCACGTCGCCGTCGAGCATGACAAAAAGCGGCTGCCGCTTTGCGATCCGCGCCGCCATACCGCGCTTGATGCCTTCGGCGAAAGCGGCGATGCGTTCATAGGAGGGCATCCCAAGCCAGCGGAAGGCCAGGGCCACTTCGTCCTCTCCATCCAGCGGCACGTCGAAGGCCTTGAAGTGTGAAGCTATCGCCTGCGCAAGCTTTGCCGGGTCGATAGTCTCCTCGCATAGGAAAGGCGGCTGCAGCACCTGCAGGTTCCGCCGCGGCAGCAACGCGCCGGGCTTGGAAATGTAGCTGGTATTGCCGCTGAGTTGGACGCTGTATTCGGAAGCACCCAGCGCCGTCGCCCGGATGCATTCGCCGGCGGGAAGCAATGGCCATGGCAAGGCTCCCGAAGCAATCCGCCGCCGAATGGCGCGGCCTAGCCGAATGCCCATGTCGCCGAAGTCGCGGTCCTCGCGCTCATAGACGTATTCCGCCACGCCGCCGGAAAACATGATGCCGTCGATCCTGCCCAGATCGCCGATGGGATCGGTCAGATACAGATGCGAAATATCGTGCGGCAGCGGACGGGCCGTGATCGCCGTCACCAGGGCGTCGGCCATAATTTCGGCGACCCGGTCCATGGCTGCCGTATCGGCGACGTCGCCGACATTCCAGGAGAAGCCCGCCTTCTTCGCGTGGTGTTTGCCCGCCGGATCGAGACGGACGATCTTTTGCGTCTCGTCGACAACCTGCAACCGGCCGCCGATGTGAATGGCCGCGGTCGCCAGGACCTTGCCCTTTTCCACCAAGCCAAGCTTGGTGGTGCCGCCGCCGATGTCGATGTTGAGGATGCGCTTGTCGTCGTCATGCGATACGCGGGCCGCGCCTGAACCATAGGCCGCCAGCATCGCCTCCATGTGGTGTCCCGCCGTGGCGCAAACGAACTCGCCGCCTTGCTCCGCCAGGACGCCGGCGATGGCTTGGGCATTCTCGCGGCGCAGCGCCTCGCCGGTGAGGATTACAACGCCGGTATCGATGTCGTCGGGATGCACTTTCGCCGCGGCATAGGCCTCGTCGATGATGGCGCCTAGCTTAGCATCGTCGATGCGTTCGTTGTTCTGGTACGGCGTCAGCGCCACCGGAGATTGAAACAAGGTCTCGCGCGACACGACGTAATAACGGCTCGAGAGATCTTCGCCGAGGCGGCGCAGATTGATCCGCGAAAAAATAACCTGCGTTCCGGCGGAGCCGATGTCGATACCAACGCTGTTGAGCGTCACATGGTCTTGGATCCAAAGCGGGTTTTCTTCCAGCCGCTCCTCGTCGTCCATCCAATCATGGTCGTGATCGGCACCGCCTTCGTGAACGTGGGCAAGGTCCTGGCCGTAGATATGGTCGGCGACGGTATGGCCGGTGGATTTTTGCGGATCGTCTGCCGGCGGCATTTACGCTTCTCCTCACGCGATTACTCGAAAACGCATGGACGCTCTGTCGGCGACATACCCCTGCGTCGGCGGCAATTAATGACGGTGGAACAGAGTGATAACCGGATTGGGCGAGAACGCAAGTGCTGCGGAAAAGGCGGTTTAAGGGCCGCCGGGCGCGTTACTTGCGGCTAAGCGCAGCAGCGCTTTTCAGCTCAAGCAAATTGAGGTTAGGCTTTATTCCCGCGGCCATCGAGCTTGTAAAAGCACGCAAATGTTCGATGAACTTATGCGCGATTGGACTCAAGGTCCGGTTTTTTACCGTGACGATACCGAGAGACCACGACCGAGCCGGCATTTTAACCGGCAACTCTTTCAACGAGAACTGACCGGCCTCCAGCCAAAAAACGGAATGCGGAAAGGCGCTGATGTAAGGGCCTTGCGCCAGTAATTTGGCACGGAGATGAATGGAATAAGTCGTCAAACATATTTTTGGCATGTCGAGACCACGGGCGCGGAATGCGTCCGCGACAAAATTGTAATTGCCGCTGTCTCGCTCCGTCAGAATCCAGGTTTCATTAGCGAGTTCTGCCAGGTCGATCTTACGGCGGCTGGCCCACGGACTATGCGCTCCAGCGGCGACCACCATATGATCGTCAATGAGGATTTCCACGTTCAAGTCGTCATCTTCCGATCTAAGCGGGCGGCCGATACGCGCCAAGGCCATATCGATTTTTCTCGCCCGCAACTCCGGCAGCTCCAACGTGGGAGTTATCGTTCGATGCAAATGCACAACAGCGTTCGGGTATTGGCTGTGAAATTGCTGAGTGACCGCGGGAAATAGCGCGGTCGCCGTAGACTCAGGGCAGCCGATGCTCACCTCGCCCGCCGTCGGGTCGGCGAGAAACTCGATCTCTCTGATGCTCTGCCGCAAATCGTCAAATGCCGCCCTGCCTCCTTTGAGCAGCGCGCGGCCGTAAATGGTCAGCTCGACACCCCGGGGGCTGCGGTCGAAAAGCCGCACGCCAAGCATGTGCTCCAGGCCGCTGATCACTTCCGATATGGCCGGTTGCGAGCAACCAAGATGCGCTGCGGCACCGGCCATGCTGCCGCATTCAACTACGTTGAAAAATACATGCAGGTCCTTCAACCTCAGCCGGTGGCCGAGTTGATTTTCCCAGTCGATTTTTCGAACCATGGCGGAGCCAATCATAACCTGAGCGGGAGCTTGTGCTTTCAATCTTGACGTGCGCTATTATAGCAGCCATGCGAGCGCATTATGCAAGGAGCGAAGCCGATGCGAACCCGTATGCTGTTTCTTGGTTTATTTGGCGTCCTTGCGATAGCGGTTGCCCCGCCGCTTGCGGAGGCTGAGAGTTGGCCGCAAAGGCCGGTCAAAATCGTCGTGCCGTTCGCGCCGGGTGGAAACACCGACGGCATCGCCCGCATCATGGCGCAACGTCTTGGCGACGCGCTGGGGCACTCATTCATCGTCGAAAATCGGGCAGGCGCGGGCGGCGCCATCGCCGCCGAGGCGGTCGCGCGCTCGCCAGCGGATGGTTACACCCTGTTCATGGCATCGCCGTCGCAAATGGCCATCGTACCGGCCATGATGAAGACGACACCATACGATCCGGTAAAGGACTTCGCTCCGATTGGAGTGATCGGGACCAATCCGTATGTTCTAGTCGTCAATCCCAGTATGCCGGTTCATACTCTTGGAGAATTCATCGACTACGTGCGGGCACGTCCCAATATGCTCTCACATGCCATCGCCGCACCGGGAGGCGTCGGTCACCTGGCGATGGCTTTGTTCTCAAAACGTGCCGGGCTTGAGCTGATCCCGGTGATGTACCGCGGCGGCGGGGTCGGGCCGCAGACTGACGTGATCGCCGGCCATGTCCCGATATTTCTGGCCAATCTATCCGTCGCGATGCCTTACACCGCCAGTGGGCAGGTCCGGCCGCTGGCGGTATTGAGCGAAAAGCGCGTACCGCAAATGCCGGACGTTCCAACCTTTATCGAATCCGGCTTTCAGGGATTCAAGATCGTCAACTGGAATGGACTTTTGGCGCCGGCGGGAACGCCCAGGGAGATCGTTGACCTGCTTTCCAAGGAAATAGCAGCTGCGGTGAAGGAGCCAAAGCTCGTCGAGCTCTTTACCAATTTCGGCGTCGAGCCGCTCGGCAACACGCCTGAGGAATTCGCGGCCATGATCGCGGCAGACCTTCCATTATGGGCGGATGCGGTCAAAATCGCCGGCATAGAAGAAAAATAATACCCGCTGCTATTCTTGTTGATACCCCGGATCAGCCGCGCATCCCTTCAGCCGCCCGGGCCTTCGTCGCGCAGCTTGAAGCGCTGGATCTTGCCGGTGGCGGTCTTCGGTAACTCGCGGCGAAACTCGATCCATCGCGGATATTTGAACGGCGCCAGCTTGGATTTCACGTGATCCTGAAGCTGCTTGGCGAGAGCATCGCTGGCCCGATCATGCGCCTTGAGCACCACGAAGGCCTTCGGTTTCACAAGCTTTTCATCGTCGAGCCAAGCCACCACCGCGACTTCCAGCACCTCGGCGTGGGTCTGCAACGCGCCTTCGACTTCGAACGGTGAGACGTAGAGGCCCGACACTTTCAACATGTCGTCACGGCGGCCGCAATAAACGAAGTAACCGTCTTCGTCCTGGGTATATTTGTCGCCGGAACGCGTCCATTCGCCGAGGAAGGTGGCCCGAGATTGTTCCCGGTTGTTCCAATACATGATCGCGCTGGTGGGGCCGCGCACATGCAGCTCGCCCATCTCGCCGCGCGGCACCGGCAGGCCGTCGTCGCCGACAAGCTTGATGTCGTAACCAGGAACCGGCTTGCCGGTGGTGCCGTATTTCACGTCGTCGGCCCGCAGCGACAGGAAGATATGCAGCATTTCGGTCGAGCCAAGACCGTCAAGAATGTCCGCGCCGTAACGCTCGCTCCAGCGCCGCCCGACATCCGCCGGCAGCGCTTCACCGGCAGACGCGCAGCGGCGCAGCTTGACTTCGGAACGCAGCGGCGCGTTGGGGCTCGCAAGGAAAGCCGCATAGAAGGTCGGCACGGCATAGAACATCGTCACCGGATGTGCGCGTAGCAGCGCCGCTACCGAATCCGGCGTCGGCCGCTCCGGCAGCAGCACGGTCGTGGCGCCGACCGACATCGGGAAGGTCAACGCATTGCCGAGCCCATAGGCGAAGAACAGCTTGGCGACGGAATAGCAAACGTCGTTTTCCGTAAGCCCGAGAACGGGACCGCCGTAAAGATCGTTGGTGAGCCGGGGGTTGGCATGGATATGCACCGCGCCCTTGGGCTTGCCCGTGGAGCCCGAGGTATAAAGCCAAAAACAGATATCGTCGCGGGTCGTAGGCGCCGTGTAGGGCTCCCCTTTGGGGCCGGCTAGTAACTCCTCGAAATGATGATGGCCTTGGGCATTCGCGCCGGAGACAATCACGTGCTTGAGGTCGGAAGCTTGTTCGATCAGCTTCGCGAATTTTCCATACAGTGCCTCCGACACGACCAGCAGCTTCGCCCGGCTGTCGGCCAGCATGAAACGATAGTCGTCCTCGGTCAGCAGGGTATTCACCGGGATGGCGACGATGCCGGCCTTGATGGCGCCGAGGAAGGCCGTTGGCCAGTCGATGGTATCGGTTAGGCAGATCAGGATGCGCTGCTCGCGCTCGATGCCGAGCCTTCGCAGCGCTTGGCCAAAACGCTCCACCCGGTCGGCGAGCGCCCCATAGGTCCAGGTCCCGCGTGGATCGATATATGCGGCTTTTTCCGCCCGGCCGGCGGCGAGATTGCGCTCAAGGATGTCGGCGGCGAAATTGTAATCGCGCGGAATGGCGTCCGCTGCCATTTGCGGGTCGAGTTCCACAGGCGCCGCGGCGGGCGCACCTAAGTTGACGGCAGCCATGGAACCCACCCGGCCCCGGCGCACTCCGGGCACTTAAAATATTATGCAGGTATCGACGGCTACCGCAACATCGCGCTAGAGTGGTGTTCCGCTAGCCCTCCGAAGACCTCATGTTAAGCAGGCCCGTGACCCGACGCGTTGCGTAAAGGTCGTAAATGTTCAGGTCCCAGCCTTTATTGCTGAAGTTGATCCGCGCGCTGCTCGTCGCATCGGTGGTGGTACCGGCGGCAGCGTTGGGGCTGTTCGGGTGGCACAGCTACAACCAAACTTTGCAAAACGCTCAAGACCGCGCCCAGCGCTTTGCGTCGGTGGTGCAAGAACATACGCTGAAGGTGTTCGAAACCATCGCGCTGGTTCTGCAGTCGACGGAACACAGATTGCACGACGTCAGCGACAAAACGCTCGAATCGTCGCCGCAGCTTTGGGAAGAGTTCCGGAAACTGCAGCAATCCAGCGAACAGGTGGGATCGATTTTTGTCGCCGACCGCAGCGGGCAGAGCCTTTTCACGACCCGCGTCTTCCCGCCGGTCCCGTTCGATTTTTCCGATAGAGATTATTATGTCGAGCAAAAGCGCGGTGACAAGGGCCTCTATATCGGCCAGTCCTACGTCGGGAAAATCAGCGGCGAGCAGATTTTCAATTTCAGCATCCGCCGGAACGCCCAGGATGGTAGCTTCGACGGCATCATTGGCATTTCCGCCTATGTGACCTACTTCGAGAATTATTACCGTTCCATTGGAATGCCGACGGATAATTTCGCCATCGCCTTGGTCAAGAACGACGGCAATATTCTAGTCCGGTATCCTTCGCTCGGCGCCAGCAGCAGCAAAATATCGTCGGACAATCCATTTATGCAGAATTTAAATGGCGAGCGGGGAACATTCGCTGCTCGCTCCCCTTTCAACGGCAACGACAGACTATATGGATATGAAAAAGTCCGAGGATTTCCCGTCTATGCCGTTTACGGCATCGAGCAGCGAACCATAACGGCCGAATGGCTGGCGACCATGCGCGAAGCGGCGGCGCTGGCGTTGGCAATAGCCTTTTGCCTTTTCACCACATGCTGGTTTGCCCTGCGCCGCGCCGGCCAAGAAGAGCTGGTCACCCGGCGTCTGCAGCAAACCACGGGCGAGCTGGCGCAGGAAATCGAGCGCCGCGAACGCGCGGAAGCCTCGCTGATGCAGGCCCAGCGGCTCGAGGCCATTGGTCAGCTCACGGGCGGGATCGCCCACGACTTCAACAATCTCCTGACAGTCATCGCCGGGAACCTCGACCTCGCCGATCGCCGCAGCGATCTCACTTCGATCCGCCGGCTGCTCAAATCGATCCGCTATGCCTCTGAGCGCGCCACTAGCCTCACCCGCCAACTGCTCGCCTTTTCGCGCCGTCACATGGTCAATCCGAGGACGGTCGACATCAATAGCATTTTGGCTCGCACCCGGATGCTGATCGAACATTCGGTTGCGGAAAATGTCCGGCTGGAATTCGATTTGAGCGCCGATATTTGTCCGGTCCGCATCGACGTCAGCGAGTTCGAGGCTGGAGTGCTTAATCTCGCGGTCAATGCAAGGGACGCGATGCCGAACGGCGGCAAGCTTAGCTTCTCCGTGCGCGAGGTCGCTTTTGGTGAAGGCGTCGCAACCCCGGTGCAACTACCGCCGGGCCGCTATATGGAGCTTCGGGTAGAGGACAGCGGCAGCGGCATGGCGCCGGATATATTGTCGCGGGTCTACGAGCCGTTTTTCACGACCAAAGACATCGGCAAGGGCACCGGGCTGGGCTTAAGTCAGGTTTACGGCTTCGTGCACCAATCCGGCGGAGCGATTTCGATCGATAGTGAAGTAGGTCGTGGAACCTGCGTGTCGATTTTTCTGCCCCGATCGATGGAGGCGCTTGCCGAACAGGAAGATCCCCTCGCCGCCATTCCTAAACTTAGCCATCCGGCGACGATATTGGTGGTCGAGGACGACGCCGAGGTGCGTAGGATCTCCATCGCGATGCTGCATGACCTGGGCCATCAGATCTTGATCGCTCGCAACGGCGCCGAAGCGCTTGCGCTGCTGAAAGCAAGCGAGTCTATCGACATCCTATTCACAGATGTCGTGATGCCAGGCGGGATTAGCGGCGTGGAGCTCGCCAATCAGGCGGTGGCGCTTTTGCCGAAGCTGAAGGTTCTTATCACCACCGGCTATCCCGGCCATGTGGAGCTGCTGCGAAACGATTTCGCCATCCTTCCAAAGCCCTTTACCCGCTTGGATTTGGAACTGCTGATCCGCTCGTTGGTCCAGCAATTGGACAAGAACGTGGCGGACGCGCCTACCCGCCGCAGCGAGGGCGCAGGCTAACGCCTTGCAATATAGCCGCGAATTTCCCGTATAATCCTCTTAGCCGGCGCGGATGCGGCCAGCCAGGACATTGGAGAACCGCCATGGACCAGATCAACAAAGAGCCCCGCGAAATCCGGGCCGACGACATCAATCCTCGGTTCAACTGGGGCCGGCATCTGCCGGCGCTCGGCATCATGGGCGTGGATTTCGAGGAGCGCGTGGACTACCGCCGGCTGCACCGCTATCGCATCGGCCGCGTGCGCGAGGCGCTCGAAAAGTCCGAACTCGGCGCGCTCTTGACCTTTGACGTTAATAACATCCGCTACATCACCTCCACCAAGATCGGCGAATGGGAGCGTGACAAGCTTTCTCGCTGGGCGTTGCTGCCGCAGGGCGGCGAGCCGATCCTGTGGGACTTCGGCTCGGCGGCTGTGCATCACCAGCTCTATTGCCCCTGGCTGCAGCCGGAGAATTGCAAGGCCGGGCTTATCGGCCTGCGCGGCACGGTCGATCCCGCCTTTGGCCTGATGGAACGTCACGCCAAGGAGATTGCCGCGCTGCTGCGCGAGGCCGGCGTGGACAAAATGCCGATCGGCGTCGACATCATCGAGCCGCCGATGATGTTCGAACTGCAAAAGGCCGGGCTCAACATCGTCGACGGCCAGCAGGTGATGCTGGAAGCGCGCGAGATCAAGAATATCGACGAGATCGCGCTGCTCAACCGCGCCGCGGCCATGGTCGACGGCGCCTATGACCTGATCAATGAGAAGCTGCGGCCCGGGGTGCGCGAGAACGACATCGTCGCCGAGGTGAACAAGTTCCTCTACACGCACGGTTCCGACGACGTGGAAGCGATCAACGCCATTTCCGGGGAACGCTGCAATCCGCATCCGCACAATTTCACCGACCGCATGATCCGTCCCGGCGATCAGGCCTTCTTCGACATATTGCAAAGCTTCATGGGCTATCGCACCTGCTATTACCGCACCTTCAACGTCGGCCGCGCTACGCCGGCGCAACACGACGCCTATAAGAAAGCGCGCGAGTGGCTCGATAACGCCATCGCGCTGATCAAGCCCGGCGTTTCCACCGACAAGGTCTGCAGCGTCTGGCCGAAGGCTCCGGAATTCGGCTTTCCCGACGAGATGTCGGCCTTCGGCTTGCAGTTCGGCCACGGGCTGGGCTTAGCGCTGCACGAGCGGCCGATCATCTCGCGCGTGATCTCGCTCACGCACCCGACCGAGATCAAGGAAGGTATGGTCTTCGCGCTGGAAACTTATTGCCCGGCGACCGACGGCTATTCCGCCGCGCGCATCGAGGAAGAGGTGGTGGTGACCGACAAGGGTTGCCGGGTGATCAGCCTATTCCCCGCCGAGGAATTGCCGATTGCCAACCGCTATTGAGCGGTGACTTTCTCAGGTTGGCTGGCCGCAACGGCAAAACTACGCGGGCTTTCGCCGCGCTGGTGAATGTCCCACATCGACGTGTAGGCAGCTTCGATGTGCCGCCGAAAACGGTCGCTATCGAATAGCGGCTCGTTCAGCCGGTTTTGTGCAAGCTTATGCCGGATGCTCTGGAGCAGCGCGGGATCCGTTGCGAGCTTCAACGCCAAAGCCTCATATTCTTCCAAGCTGTGGGTCACTAGCTCAGGCATTCCGGCCGCCTGGAGGATGCTGGCAGCGACGCGGCCGGCGAAGGATTTTCCGGCGCAGGTGAGCACCGGCAACCCCGCCCATAGCGCGTCGCTCGCCGTCGTGTGCGCATTGTAGGGCAGCGTGTCCAGGAATAAATCAGCCAGCCGATGCCGCGACAGATGCTGATCCAGCGGCAGTCTCTCCGCAAATATCAGCCGGGCCGGATCGATCGCCCGCGCTTCGGCTTCGCGGCGCAGATTTCTTTCGGCCCCCACATTGTCCTGCAGCAGCCAGAGCACGCTGCCCGGTACGTTTTTCAGAAGTCGCATCCAAATATCGAAGACCGGGGGCGTAATCTTGAAATTGTTATTGAAGCAGCAGAATACGAAGCCGTCGTCGGGCAGCCCGGCTTCACGCCGCGTTGGCGTGTGCTCCGCTATCACCCTGCGGGTATTGGGCTGGTAGCAATCGGGAAGATGGACAATTTTCTCGGTGTAAAAGGGCTGCTGCTCAAACGGCGCCACGATCCGATCGGCGACAATGTAATCAATGAAATTCGCGCCCATCGTGCCCGGATATCCGAGAAAATTCACTTGAATAGGCGCCGGGCGGAAGTCGAGAATTTCCGGGCGGGAGTCCTGGGTATGGCCTTTGAGGTCGATGGCAATGTCGATCTCGCGATCCCTGAGCAGCTTGGCGACTTCGCGATCGCTTGTCGTGCGCACAACGTGGAATTGGTCGAAGGCCCGGGCAAGACGCCGGCTCATGGCGCTGCCGTCATCAGGGCTGAAGGAAATTCCCGTCACCTCAAAGCATGAGCGATCATGTTGCTCGAGCAATTCCGCTATCAAATGGGCGGTCGCATGTTCGTGAAAGTCGGACGACAGATAGGCAATTCGGATTTTGTCATGCCGGTAGATCGCGCCATTCCATAGCGAGGCGGACGGGGTGGTTATCTTCTGGTTGATGTAGTTTTTGGCGCATTGCAGCTGCAATGCCATGTCGTCGCTAAAGCCGAGAAAGGCGAAGGGGCTAATCGGCGATTTTCCTGCGGCGATCTGGGCCATCAATTCGCCGGCGACTTTCGCCGTCCGTTTCCAGTCGCACAGCGCGAGTACAACCTCTGCGGATTCGTAAGCATCGGGATGATTGGGCTTCAGCGCGGCAGCCTTATCGAAGCTTTGGAGCGCCTCCTCGTAGCGCTTCATCTGTTTCAGCGCATGGCCGCGATTGTAAAGCGCCTCGGCAAAGTCCGGCCGGATCGCCAGAGCCCGGTCATAGTCCGACAATGCCTCGGCATCACGGCCCAGATTTCTCAATGTGCTGCCGCGATTGTAGAGTGCCTCGGCAAAGTCGGGCCTGATCGCCAGAGCCCGATCGAAACTCAGAAGCGATTCCTGATAACGACGAAGCTTGTGCAACGTAGTCCCGCGGTTGAAATGCGCGGGGGCATTGTCCGGCTTGATCACCAGAGCCCGATCGAAACATCCCAGCGCTTCCTCATACGCGCCGAGCACCCGCAGCGCCGTTCCCAGATTGTAAAGCGCCGCAGCATTGTCGGGGCTGAGTGCGAGAGATTTCCGGTAGCTGGCGATGGCTTCGGCGTAGCGGGACAGGTTTGCCAGAGCGACGCCGTGATTGAATAGAGTGACCGGATCGTCCGGCCGCAGCGCCAAGGCTTTGTTGTAATGGCCGAGCGCTTCCTCAAACCGGCTGAGATTTGCCAGCGCAGTGCCCAAATGCGAAAGCGCCTCGACCACGTTGGGCTCCGTCCGCAACGCTGCGGTTATCAGCGCGATGGCTTCAGGGTCGTTTTGCTGCTGTAGCTTGATCACGCCAAGCAGATGCAGCGCGTCGAAATGCCCGGGCTGAGCCGCCAAGATCTGGCGGTAGAGCTGCTCGGCCTGCGGCAGCATTCCTTGCTGATGCAAGGCTACGGCGCGGTCGAGTATTCGCAGCGCATCACCGGGCAACGGCGGAGGCATGGTTGGTCCGGGCATCTGGTCCGATTTAACACGCCATCACGGTGCGCGCTGCATGGCAGCGGCCGCCGACGCGTCCCGCGTATATCAGGCCATCAGCGGAACCGTATATCAAGAGAAAGACAGCAGCTAAAACAGAAGCGGCGCCTTCTCTGAGAGAAGACGCCGCTTCAGGAACAGGGCCTCGGCAATCAGGCCGAGGCTAACGATTCCTTATTACCAGTTCCGGCTCCATTCGATGCCGAAGTTCCAGTTGCTGCCATCGGCAGAGAGGCCGGCGGGAAGAGGATTGGCCGCTGTCACGCCCGGCACGTTCGCCCGGGTCCTGCCATACACGGCTTCGATGGCAAGTTCAGACGTCGCCTTCTGCTTGCCAAGAATGACGTTGAGGCCGATGCGGTTGGTGTTGGCTTTGCCCAAGCCGCCCAAGTTCCAGGCCGTAGCCTGGGTTACCGCGCCGGGGGTTACCTCGGCATAGGCCCACCACAGATTAGAGCGAACCATCGGCAACCAGTAGTGCCGGAATACGGCGGTAGCGCCCCAGGCCTTTTCCTTTTCCTGGGTGTAGCCGCCGAGGCCATTGTTGATGGCGATGGCATCGTGATGATCGAAGTTCATCCCACTGATGATGGTCTGACTGTTGTCGAAGGTCCCCATGGAAACTTCGCCGCCGTTGATGCCGACATAGTCGAGCGCGCCATCGGCATAGGTTGCCTGCAGCAAGATTTGATCGCCCTTGCCAAACTGCGGCAGCTTGAAGGTGACGCCGGCCGTGGCTGCAAAACCTGTGTCAACGGCGGTCGGGAAGGTGCTGGTGCAAGCGATGGTCGTGACCGGGGGCGGGCAAGCATTGGTTATGCCGTTATTGCCGCCACGAGCAATCGTGGTGATCTGATGCACCGCGCCACGCAGCGTGGCGTCGCCCCAATCCCCTTCCACGTTGAGAACGCCGATGACGTCCGCCCATTTCTGCGGGCCGCGAGTCGTCGATACGAACCCCGGAGCGATAGGCAAGTTGAGACCTGCCTCGCGGGTGGAGAGGAAGCCCTTGGCGGAGTGCACCAGGGAATCTTCGAAGGCGAGCCTGGCGTTGAAGCCGTTGGCCCCTGTCCAGGTATACCACAAGCCATATGTGTTGTTTTTCGCCACCGGGTTTTTCGCGACGACATCGTCTTCGTTGAAGTAGGGGAAAGCCGATCCCACGCGGCCAAGCGTAAATCCGGCGAATTCGATATAGCAGCGATAGCAAAGGTTGGTGGTCTTCTGGACCGAGTCGCCGTTCGGCGGAGGGCCATCCTGTCCACCGCCGAAGTCGAAGCGCATCTGAACGACGGTGCGCAAGGTGCCATAATCCGTCGGGCTGCGCAGGTCGATGCCGGGACGGGCGCTCAAGCTGTAGCCGAAATTGTCAAACGCGTTCGAGCGGAAATGCGAGAGAGTGTAGGCGCCACCCGCGCCCTGGCTGATGAAAGCGAATTCCTTGGGCGGGCTGGAGGCGAGAGTGGCCTTCATCAGTCCGAAAATCTTGATGCACATGTCCGTGCCCGGCACTTCCCAGAAGCCGGCGCCATAGGCGGAGCAAACCCTGACATATTGCACCGCTGCGGCCTTCTTAATCGGAAGATCGGCAGCCTGCGCGGCGGCTGTCGCGAGGATACCCGCGGCCGAACCGAGCAGAACACTCTTCATCGAAATCGACATTGATCGCCCCCTGCTTGCGAACCCAGTGCCCGCAAACGTTACGTTCGCGAGTGGTCCGGATTAACTGACTGTCGCTAGGAAGCACAAGATGTCGCCACAAAGCCAGGCCTTGAGGCAGCAAAAGGGCTTTTTCGCGCGGTGAGCCGGTCTTTTTCCTGGCTGTGTAACATAAACAACACAAGGTTAAGACGAGAAACGCACTATATTTCCGATGCTTATCGATATCTTGCCTATAGCGCGAGCAGGCCCGGTCTCTGTCACCTTCCTCTTTGAAATCCGGCCACTTTTGGGCAATGCCGACACAATTTCTCACCTGCGCAAGGCTGCGGAGACCCTCCAACCCGGCGGGATCGGAGCGGGTGAATGGGCTCGCGGAGAGCGTCCCGCGGAATCGCCAGCGCAGTCCATACCCCTTCGCTCGAGGATGTGAGCGGCCAAGCCGACCACCTGCCAGCGCGCTCCCTCCATAACCAAGCGAAATAATTTCAAGTGACTTTTTGACCAATCGCGGCTTCAATTCGTGAGGATCAGGTCGGCTCAGCCTTGACTGACGCGCGGTCGTGCATCCGCTTGAGGGAGACGACGATGAGGAAGTGGACAACGCTTACGCTTGCGTTCGGTTTTGGTCTGATGCTGGCCGGCGGTGCGGCGGCGCAGGTCAAGCTGGGAGTCGCCGGCCCGGTCACCGGTTCCAGCGCCTCGTTCGGTGCGCAGCTGAAGAATGGGACCGAGCAGGCCGTCGCCGACATCAATGCGGCCGGCGGCATTCTCGGGCAGCAAATCACCCTTGGTTATGGAGACGACGTGGCCGATCCCAAGCAGGGAGTCTCGGTCGCGAACAAGTTCGCCGCCGACGGCGTGAAATTCGTGATCGGCCACTTTAATTCCGGCGTGACCATGCCGGCCTCCGAAGTGTACCAGGAGAACGGCATCCTCGAGATCACGCCGTCCGCCACCAATCCTAAAATTACCGAACGCAGCATGTGGAATATCTTCCGCACCTGCGGACGGGATGATCAGCAGGGCGCCGTCGCCGGGGAATACATTGCCAAGAATTTCAAAGGCAAGAAGGTCGCCGTCGTTCACGACAAGACCACCTATGGCCAAGGCCTTGCCGACGAGACCAAGAAAAAGATCAACACCGAGGGCATCAAAGAAGTGTTGTATGAAGGCGTGAACGCCGGCGAAAAGGATTATTCGGCGCTGGTGTCGAAGATCAAAGCCTCCGGCGCCGACCTGGTTTACTGGGGCGGGCTTTACACCGAAGGCGGACTGATCGTGCGGCAGATGCGCGATCAAGCGGTGAAAGCAGTCCTCATGGGCGGCGATGGCATCGCAGCGGATGAGTTTGCCTCGGTGGGCGGCCCCGGCGTGGAAGGGACGTTGATGACATACGGCCCCGATCCGCGGAATCGGCCGGAAGCCAAGGCCGCTGTCGAAAAGTTCCGGGCGAAGAAATACGAGCCTGAAGCCTACACGCTCTACAGCTACGCAGGAGTGGAAATCATCAAACAAGCGGCGGAAGCGGCGAAGTCACTCGATCCTAAGAAGGTGGCGGCGCAGATGTCTTCCGG
>JAXDOS010000251.1:0-3428 GCA_034668785.1 Alphaproteobacteria bacterium | reverse complement strand
GATTGATCGTGCCAGCAAAGGCGACCACCAGCAGCAGTGCGTAGTCGTGGACCAGCGCAAAGGCTACGCCGGTCGCGACCATAAGGCTGGCGGCGGCGAGCAGAAGGTGGCGATGATCGTGCCGGGCTCCTAGAAAGCCCACAGTGATCGTCAGCAGCGAGGAACCCAACAAAGCTGCGGTAGCGACGAAGCCCACCTCGAGGGGCGAGAATCCGAGCACGAGCAGATATGCCGGCAAAAGCACCGCGACAAACCCATCACCGAAATCGCGCAAAGCACGAGCCGCCAGCAGATAAGTCGTGCTTGCGAAAACTCGTTTTTCTGCAGTAGGTGTTTTGGGTTTATCCATGTCGGTCGCGGGCAATTAAGCCTCCTTCCGTAAACGAAGGAGGCGGTGCTTGGGCTCGCGAGCCGGGGAAACGGGGCGACCGCCGCAGGCCCCGCACCGGTTCTCTACGCCACTTTGCGCATGCATTCAATGCGCCTGCCGATCTCGTCACGGTCTTGCCGTTTCGATAGGTTCCGAACGCAGTCTGACGAGAGCGGCATGTTGCACGATCCCATCCACGAGCGCCGTCAGCGGTTGACGGGAATCGCTTTGATGTGTGGCGCGGTAGCGTCCTTCGCTTGCCTCGATTCCATCGCCAAATATCTCGGCGGCTACATGGATGTGCTGCAGATCGTGTGGGCTCGTTACACCAGCGCCTTCCTGTTGACCTGCTTGTTGTCGAATCCCATCCGCCGGCCGCAGATCGTTCGCACCACGCGGCTGTGGCTGCAGATCGGCCGCTCGTTCCTGCTGGTCGGCTCGACCATGCTGAATTTCTGGGCCTATCGCTATCTCCAGCTCGACGAGGCGCTGGCAATCATGTTTTCGACGCCGTTCCTGGTCGCGATCCTTGCCGGCCCGGTGCTGGGCGAATGGGTCGGCTGGCGCCGCTGGATGGCGATCTGCGTCGGATTCGCCGGGGTGCTGGTCGTGGTACGTCCGGGCGTCGTGGGCTTCCAATGGGCGGCGCTGTTGTCGCTGGGCAGCGCCTGTTGCTACGCGCTCTACAGCATCTCAACGCGTGTCCTCTCACGCACGGATTCAAACGAGACCACGCTGTTTTATTCCAACATGGTCGGCGCGGTGGTGATGCTGCCGGTGCTGCCCTTCGTCTGGACGCCACCCGGCACGCTGGCGCAAGCGGCGCTGATGGTGATCATGGGGGTCTTTGCCAGCCTTGGGCATTATCTCTTGATTGCCGGGCACCGGCTGGCGCCCGCGTCGGTGCTCTCGCCTTTTATCTACACGCAGATCGTGTGGGCGGTGACGCTTGGCTATCTGGTATTCGGCCATCTGCCCCACGCCTGGACCCTGGCGGGGTCAGCCATCGTGATCGCCTCGGGACTCTATCTGTTCCACCGCGAAAGGACTGTGCGCCCCGTGGTCGATCCCTTGCCGTAAGGCGTTGCTTCGCCTCTGGAACTGAGGCTAACTTGCCGCCGAATTCACCCCTCCGAGGCCGCTGAATGCCGAAAAAACCAGTCCCTGTGTCGACGGTGCGCGCCGGTATCAACGACGACATCGGGGAGGAGAAGCGGCTGCGGCTTTACCGGCTGCAGGTGGAAATCCGCCAAGCCGAGCAGCGCGCCTTCGATCTGTTCCTGCAAAACCTGGTGAAGGGCACCAGTCATCTCTCCTTGGGACAAGAAGCCGTGGCGGCCGGTTTTGCCGCGGCGATGCAGCCCGGCGATCTCTCCTTCTGCACCTATCGCGGTCACGCCCATACGCTGGCGCGCGGCGTGCCGGTGGAGAAAGTGCTGGGCGAGCTGATGCAGCGCGACAACGGGCTGATGCGCGGCAAGGGCGGCTCGATGCATCTGACCTCCGTGGACCACGGTGTCATGGGCTCCTACGCCATCATCGGCGCGCACCTTCCCATAGCATGCGGTGCGGCGTGGCGGGCGCAGTACAAAGGGGACAAGGACGTCTCCGTCTGCTTCTTCGGCGACGGCACCACGAACATCGGCGCCTTCCATGAGGCATTGAACTTCGCCGCAGTCTGGAAGCTGCCGGTGATCTTCGTCTGCGAGAATAATCTCTATATGGAATACACCCCGATCGGCGACGTCACCGCCGTCGAGCATCCGGCCGCCGACCGCGCGGCCTCTTACGGACTTGAACGCATTGTCATCGACGGCAATGATGCCGACGTGGTCTATCGCACCGCCATGGTAGCGTATGAAAAGGCGCGTGCCGGCAAAGGTCCTTCGCTGATCGAATGCATGACCTACCGTCACAGCGGTCATTCTCGCGCCGACCCGGCTAAATACCGGCCCGAGGGCGAGTTGGAGCGCTGGAAGGAACGCGACCCGATCAAAATCTATCGCGAGCGCCTGCAGCAGTTCGGTATCGCCGACAATGTGATCGCCGCTATTGACGCCGATGTGTTGAAGCAGGTCGACGAAGCCACGGAGAAATGCAAGGCCGCGCCAATGCCGTCCGCTGATATCCTGACCACTGATGTCTATGCCGACGGAGGCTGGGCATGGCGGAACTGACTTATCGCGACGCCGTGACCCGCGGCATCGCCCAGGAAATGGCGCGCGATCCCGACGTGGTGTTTTTGGGCGAGGACGTGGCCAAGCCTGGCGGCGTGTTCAAGACCACAGTCGGCTTGCTGGAGCAATTTGGTCCCAAGCGCGTGCGCGATTGTCCGATCTCGGAACAGGCGATCCTCGGCGCGGCGATGGGCGCGGCGATGACGGGCTTGAAGCCGATCGCGGAAATCATGTTTTCGGATTTTCTCGCGGTTTGTTTCGATTATATCGCCAATGAATTTCCCAAGAGCCGCTACATGTCGAACGGTCAGCTAAAATGCCCCCTGGTGGTGCGCACCGGCAATGGCGCAGGTTCGCGCTTCGGCGCGCAACACAGCCAGAGCGTCGAGAACTGGTGCATGATGATACCCGGGCTCAAGGTCGTCGCGCCGTCTAACCCGCGTGACGTGATTGGCCTCTTAGCGGCGGCGGTGCGCGATCCAGATCCAGTGATTTTCTTCGAGCACAAGTCGCTCTACGCGACCAAGGGAGAGGTCCCGGACGGCGAGATCGTCGATACGCTCGGCACCGCCAAGATCGTGCGGCCCGGCCGCGACGCCAGCATCCTGGCGCTCGCCCTGATGGTGCCGCGCGCGGTGGCGGCGGCGGAGCGGCTCAAGGCGGAGCACGGCATCGATTGCGAGGTCGTAGACGTGCGCTCGCTGGTGCCGCTCGACACCCAGACCATCCTGGGCTCGGTTGCCCGCACCCACCGGCTGTTCACCGTCGAGGAGAATCCGCGGCTGTGCGGCTGGGGCGCCGAGATCGTCTCGATCGTCGCCGACGAGGCGTTCTACGATCTCGACGGACCGCCGGTGCGGATCACCACGCCGCATATTCCG
>JAXDOS010000250.1:0-13078 GCA_034668785.1 Alphaproteobacteria bacterium | reverse complement strand
TTGATCGACCTCCCCCTCAAGAGCCTGCGCCCGGGCGCGCGCAAGCGCGGCCCGGGTGGGGGAGGTGAAGCGAATTTTAGCGGCAAGTGAACTCACAACCGCCAGCCGGAATGCAGCGCGACCACGCCGCCGGTCATTTGCTGGAACGACACGCGGCGGAAGCCGGCCGCGCCGATCATCCCGGCAAACACCTTCGGCTTTGGGAAGCGGCGGATGGATTCCACCAGATAACGATACGCCTCGGCGTCGCCGGTGACGGCGCGGCCGAGCGCCGGAATGACATTGAAGGAATAGAGATCGTAGAGTGTATCGAGCCCGGGCACATCGACGCTGGAAAATTCCAGACAGAGAAAACGCCCGCCGATCCGCAGTACGCGATGCGCCTCTTCCAGCGCCAGCGTGATGCGCGGCACGTTGCGGATGCCGAAGGCGATGGTGACGGCATCGAAACTGCGGTCGGCAAACGGCAGCGCCTCGGCGTTGCCTTCGGTGAAAGTGACGGCCTGTCCGCGCTCGGCAACACGGCGGCGGCCGATCGCGAGCATCTCGCGGTTGATATCGACCACCGTGGCGCAGGTGCCCGGTCCGCCGGCGTCGACCACCCGCAGCGCGATGTCCCCGGTGCCGCCCGCCACATCGAGCAACGCGAACGGCCTGCCATTTTTCGGCGGGTTCACCGCCGTCACCAGCGCGTCTTTCCAGGCGCGGTGCAGACCCACGGACATCAGGTCGTTCATCAGGTCGTAACGTCCGGCCACCGAGGAAAAGACCTCGTCCACGCGCCCTTGCTTCTCCGCAAGTGGCACGTCTTCAAAGCCGAAATGGGTATTTTGCCTGGCCGGCATGCTCAATAGTCCTTTTCCAGCAGGACCATAGCGCGGATGGGGTAAGGGCGCTATGACATCCACTCCCGTCATTCCGGGGCGCCGAAAGCGGCGAACCCGGAATCCAGAGCGGTGTACGGTGTTGGCATCTGGATACCGGGTCCGCGGGCTTTGCCCGCGTCCCGGAATGACGGATAGATTCAAACCATGCCCGAGCTTCCCGAAGTCGAAACCGTGCGGCGCGGCTTGGATCCGGTGATGGACGGCGCGCGTTTCGCCAAGGTAGAGGCGCGGCGGCCGGACCTGCGCTGGCCGCTGCCGAAGGACTTCGCCGCGCAGCTTCAAGGCAAGACCGTGAAGGGCCTCGGCCGGCGCGGGAAATATCTGCTGCTCGATCTCTCCTCGGGCGACGTGCTGATGATGCATCTCGGCATGTCGGGCTCCTTCCACGTCTTCCGCCGCGGTGGCGAGGAGAAGAACACCGCGCGCTATCACCATGAACGCGCGAAACATGTGAAGCACGATCACGTGGTGTTCCACATGTCGAACGGCGGCATCGTCACCTTCAACGATCCGCGCCGCTTCGGCTTCATGAAGCTGACGCCGCGCGCGCAGCTCGAGCAACATCCTTTAATGAAAGCGATGGGCCCGGAGCCGCTGGGCAACGAATTCGATGCGGCGATGCTGTCGCGCGCTTGCGCCGGAAAGAAGACGTCGCTGAAAGCGGCGCTGATGGACCAGCGTGTCGTCGCGGGGCTCGGAAATATCTATGTCTGTGAGGCGCTGCATCGCGCGCGGCTGTCGCCGAAACGCGGCGCTTCGACCATCGCGGACCGCAAAGGCAATCCCAACGAACGCGCCGCCGCGCTGGTCGATGCCATCAAGGCAGTGCTGAACGACGCCATCGAAGCCGGCGGCTCATCCTTGCGCGATCATCGCCGCACCGATGGCGCGCTCGGCGACTTCCAGCACAATTTTCGGGTCTACGACCGCGAGGGAAAGCCTTGCCCGACGCGCGGTTGCGGTGGCACGGTCAAGCGCATCGTGCAGAATGGCCGCTCGACATTCTTCTGTCCCGTCTGCCAAAAATAAAAAAGTTATCCCCGCTGCAAAATTCGCGTTTATTCTGAGCCGGCCTCGCTTGCTGCAGAGCGTTCTCATGAAACGCTCTGAGGCGGACGAGGCGCGGCGCCTCAATGCGCCGCGAGTGGAGCGCCGGGAGGCGCCGCTCCCCTACGTCACTGGGGAGCGGAACGCCTCGCAAGCGTTCCGGCGGGCCGATCGCAAGGCCTGCCAAGGGGGCCTCGCAAGCTCCCTGGCGCCTCCCGGCGCTCCATTTCCCTTTCGAGGGAACGGAAAAAAGGGACACCGGCGTAGCCCGCGCCGCCAACAATAGGGCCTGCGGAGCGTTGGCTAATTCATCCCTCGTCCCCGCGAAAGCGTGGATTCAGAAAGCGTGACTATCTGAATTCCTGCTTACGTGGGAATGAGCAATGAAGTCCTTGAATTTGGTTGAAGGCGTTACTTCCTGACGCAGATCACGCGCACCACGGAAGCTTTGGCTTCATCCACGCCGGAACGGCCAGAGGCAGAAAGTACGCCCTGCGCCTCAAGGAATTTGCGGACGCTCTCAGCGGGAACGACATTCGCGGCCGGCGGCAGATTTGCCGGTCCGGCGCCTGCAACCACCTGCGGCTTCAACGCCACCACGCCGACCAGCCGGCCCTGCTTATCGATTGCCGCAGCGCCGGAAAAACCAAGCGCGGGCGTGGAATCAATCGGCTGCCGTGTTGCATTTCCGTCGCCGCCGAGACGCGCGCTCGCCGTGCTCACCGCGCCGCCGCCGTTCTGCGCCTGCGGATCGGCGATGCCAACGAGAGTCACATCTGGCGCCGACGGCGCCTCGGTGACGGGCACTAGCGGAACAAGATCTCGCGCGCCATAAACGCGAAGCAGGGCGAGATCATTGTCCTGGTCCTCGGCTAGCCGGTCGGCGTTGCCGAGCTTCGGCACCGAAATGATATTGCAGCCATCGGTCATCTGCCGGTTGGCGATGATATGACCGGCGCTGCTCACCACGATGCCGGTGCTATATTCCACTTTGCGTGTTGACGGCGCGGCGAGCAATTTAGCCGCGTTGAAAGTGGAGAACGGCAGGAAGGTGCTCGACACCGCGGCGGCAATTTTTTCCATCGTTCCTTCCACGGCCTGGTCATAGAGCACGGTGATCCCGCGCACCTCACCCTCCTTGATCTGAGCGCGCAGGTAGAATTTCTTCAGGCCTTGAAGGCCGGAGATGATAAAAAAGTCGTCCCGCATCACGTTGAATTCGATCCTGCGGTCTGCCGGTTCTTTCCGCTGCTGATCGAACACGGCGGCGAGAGTGGTGTTCGGCCCGCTGATCCGGAACGTTTCGATCACCGTCTCTCCATGCGCCGAAGTCCAGCGGCTGCCAGATTTGCCGCCCGTCGCCGGAGAGACCAGCTTGGTGGGCACGCCGACGCGCCCGCCGCCGAGCGGGTCGTCTATTACGCGCCAGCCCACCGCGTCCCGGCGCTCCTTCGCGGCCGCCGCCAGGGCCTCGCGCTCCTGCGGATTGAGGATTCCGGTCTCCTTGGATCTGAAGCGTTTCTGAAACGCCTTGACGGCGGCAACGGCGCGATCGTCGAAATCGCCATTGGCAAAGCCTTTGTAGTCGCCGGCCCAGACCAAGCCGGATTGGATGGCGATCCGTTCGGCAAGCGGAATACCCGCATAGCTGTCGGCTAAGGCGCGGGCGGCGGGAGCCGAGGCCTGATTGGCGGCGGCTGGGTGTTTCGATTTGCGGGTGGTTGCTCGTGCCGGCTTTGAACCGGTGGCTGTAGCGGCCGCAGCCTGCGCCGGCTTCGAACGCGGCAGCGGGGTTGCATCCTTTGCCGACGCGGATAGCGTCGCCACCAGCAATACCAGAGCAGCCCCGGCGACTTTCATACGCGTCCTTACAACCGAATTTACCTGACTTCCCATTATCTTATCGCAACTATGGGAGTCTGCAAATTGTGCTAGGGAGGCAAGACTTGAACGGAAAATGCCTAGCAATGGATAGCCGCTCCGCGGGATATAATCGCCGATGCTGAGTTCCGATGAGCTTGAACGCTATGCGCGGCACATCGTGCTGCGCGAGGTCGGCGGCCCCGGCCAAGCTGCGCTCAAGCGCGCCCGCGTCATGGTGATTGGGGCCGGTGGGCTTGGCGCGCCAGTCTTGCTCTATCTCGCCGCCGCAGGCGTAGGCACACTCGGGATCGTCGATGACGATGCGGTTTCGCTGTCAAATCTTCAGCGCCAGGTGATCCACGCCACGCCGGATGTCGGACGGCTTAAAGTGGAAAGCGCGGCTGAGTTGATCCGCCGGCTCAATCCTCATGTCGCCATTGAAGCGCACGCGACAAGGCTAGTCGCCTCCAACGCCATCGATCTCATCTCCCGTTACGATATTATTGCCGATGGGTCGGATAATTTCGCCACGCGTTATCTTGCGTCCGACGCTTGCTTCTTCGCGCAAAGGCCGCTGGTCACCGCAGCCGTCGGGTCTTTCGACGGCACGCTGACGACCATCCGCGCGCATGAACGTACTGCAAGCGGCGAACCCAATCCCACCTACCGTTGCCTGTTTCCGGAGCCGCCGCCGCCAGGAACAGTGCCCACGTGCTCGGAGGTCGGCATCCTCGGCGCGCTGCCCGGAGTGCTTGGTTCGCTGATGGCCTTCGAGGTGATCCGCGAAATCGTGGGATTCGGCGAAGGTCTTGTCGGCCGCCTGCTGATGATCGATGCGCGCTCGATGCGTTTCGAAACGCTGACCTATGCCTGGGACCGAGACAATCCGCTGTCCGGCGAAAACCCGACGATTACAACTCCGGGAGGGTAGCTTCGTTCATGCAGCGGTCTGGCCACTTCCATAATCTTGACGCGGTCAGGGGCATTGCTGCTCAGGTGGTCGTGATTTCGCATGTCTTCATGCTGCTCGATCCTGCCGGAGATTTGACAAATCCCGTCGTAAGCTGGCCAGCACGGCTTGCCGTTCTTATCTTTTTTTGCTTGAGCGGGTTCGCGATCGCGACCACGGTCCGGCGGGAATATATCCGTTCGGGCGAATTCAACTGCGTCGACTATGCTATCCGCCGCTTTGCTCGCATTTACCCGCCCTATCTTTTCGCAATTCTCGCCGCCGCCATCATCGTCGTGCTTCGGCTCGATGGTGTCACCTTTTCCGCGCTCAAACACGTGGATATGCCTTTTGACGTGAGCATGGTGGCATGGCTGCGGGCTTTCACTTTCACATTTTCGCAACCGGCGAACGACGCCTTGCCGGCGACCAATGTCGCGATCTGGTCGTTGCGGCTCGAGCTCGTCCTCTATGCGATCGCCGCCTGTGCAGCCTTGGGCGTGGCCGGAAAAATCCGTTTGACCCGGATCGTTTCAGCCGTTCTGACGATCATTCTCCTGCTGGCGCTGATCCGCGGTTTCGCACTCGGCCTCACGGCCGCGATGCTTTTTGCTTTCGGAGGACTAGCGGCTCTTTTGCACCACCGCCTGCCCGTTAGGCCTCTCTTCGGATTTGCCTGCGTCGCGTGCGCTGCGCTGTTTCCACTTTTTTTCCCGCTCTTTCTGCTCGATACGCCAGAGGGCCTTTTCTATCAGGGTGTTATTGGCCTGCCGATCGGTCTTTGGCTTATCGCGCTTGCGCGCGCGCCGGACATGGACGGGCGGGCGGGACGCGCGCTCATTGCCACCGGAGCGTGGTCTTACACGCTCTATATCCTTCATGCGCCAACCCTTGTGATGCTGAGGGCGCTACTCGATCCAACCATCGGCGACGTCACCACCACGCCGGGGCGCTGGGTCAGCATTTCCTTTGGCAGCTTTTTTATCTGTAATTTGATCGCTTATGGTGTTGCGCGCTTGGTGGAGCGGCCTGCGCTCTTTGCCGACTGGATCGAGCGGCTTCTGCCTGTTGGACGGCGCCGGCCCGCGACCGCTGCAGAATAAAGAAGGCTACTTCGTCCACACCGCCATCAGGCCGGAACCCTTCATTACCGACCATCTTTTGTCGCCGGAAGAAACCAGCGTGTAGCAATTCGGCTGCGACGCCTTCCATGTGGTGCAGAAGCCGTCCTTGGTCACAGTCCAGGTGCCTTCGCTTTTGGCGCCGCCGTGCGCTACCGACTCCCGCGTCATCTTACCGTCCGCCGTATAGATCATCTTGTATTTGACGCCGGACGGCGTCGCGGCGGTGAAGGGTTGGCCGTTGAAGAACACATTCTTGATGTCGGCCGGCGTTAGCTTTCCGGCGGCGAACGAGCTAGCGCATGCGGCCATCATGGCAACGACGGCGATGCCTAAGACTGACGCACGCATAGTGTCCTCCAACGTTGAGCCTGGACCAGCATACGACATTTTACGGCAGGCGCACTCGCATTGCGCCCGATCACAGCATCGAGGGCAACACGCGGTCGGGCGGCTTATGGCCGTCCATGAAGGTCTTGATATTGATGATAACCTTCTCACCCATCTCCACCCGGCCTTCGATGGTGGCCGAACCCATGTGCGGCAGCAACACCACCTTGCCCGCGCGCGCCAGCTTCACCAACTTGGGATTCACCGCGGGCTCGTGTTCGAACACGTCGAGTCCGGCTCCCGCGATGGCGCCAGTGTCGATCAAGCGCGTCAGGGCGGCTTCGTCGATTACCTCTCCCCGAGCGGTATTGACGATGTAAGCCTCGGGGCGGATGAGCTTGAGCCGCCGCGCCGAAAGCAGATGATATGTCGCCGGCGTATGCGGGCAATTGATTGAGATGATGTCCATGCGCGCGAGCATCTGGTCGAGGCTCTCCCAGTAAGTCGCGTTGAGTTCCTCCTCGATCTTCGGCGTCACGCGGTGGCGATTGTGGTAGTGGATTTGCAGGCCGAAGGCGCGCGCACGCCGCGCAACCGCTTGCCCGATACGGCCCATGCCGATGATGCCGAGACGCTTGCCGCCGATGCGATGCCCCAGCATCCAAGTCGGCGACCAGCCGGTCCATTCCTTCTCCCCGGTGAGGACGGCCGATCCCTCTCCGAGCCGCCGCGGCACAGCCAGGATCAGCGCCATCGTCATGTCCGCGGTATCCTCAGTGAGGACTTTCGGCGTGTTGGTCACCGTGATCCCGCGCTTTACCGCCGTGACGACATCGATATTATCCACGCCGTTGCCGAAATTGGCGATGAGCTTCAGCTTGTCGCCGGCCTGTTCCAGGATGGGTGCGTCAACCAAGTCAGTCACGGTCGGCACCAGCACGTCGGCGCGTTGCGCCGCAGCCGCGAGGTCGGCACGGCTCATCGGCCGGCCGTCGAGATTGAGTTCGACTTCGAACAGCTCGCGCATCCGCGTCTCGACGGTGTCGGGCAGCTTGCGGGTCACGATGACCAGGGGCTTTTTTCGCTTCGGCATGGGTCGCCGCCCTTTCGCGCCACAAGCGCGGGCCGTTCAGGCCTCTTTAACCGGGCTCGCCGACACTAGGAGCGTCCAAATTCGGCGGGCGCGGCGCGGTTCCTCTCTAGCAGATGGCCGTGTGAAGACAAGGCACCGAGGCCGCGGCCGCCTGCTACACTATCCCCACAGAGCGGTCAGACACGCCAATCGGACTCCCTCAATGAGTTTATCGCGTCTTTCCCTATGGGTCCTCGCGGTCATCGCTTCTGGAGGTGCCGGCAGTATCCCGGCGAATGCAGCCGGTGACGTCGGCACCGGCCCGAGCGGGCTTCCGGTGCCGCGCTTCGTCAGTCTCAAGGCCGACAAGGTCAATATGCATGTGGGGCCGGCGAAGACCTACGACGTGACGTGGGTCTATACCCGCGCCGGGCTTCCGGTCGAAATCACCGCCGAATTCGAGAATTGGAGACGCATCCGCGACGGCGAGGGCTCCGAGGGCTGGGTTTATCATTCTTTATTGTCCGGCCGCCGCACGGGTGTGGTGATGCCGAAGACCAAAGACGAACTAGTTGCGATTCGTGACACCGCGGCCGCAAACGGCGCCGTCACCGCGCAGCTTCAAGCCGGCGTGCTTGGCACCGTCAAGAAATGCACCGGCGGCTGGTGCCGTATTTCGGGAAATAAGTTCGACGGCTGGATCGAGCAAGACCGGCTATGGGGCGTCTATCCGAATGAAAAGATTGAATGACGCCTAAGATTAGCGCTGCTTGCGCCGCAGCCGCACGACGACATCAATGCGGGCTACTTCATAGCCTTCCGGCGGAGTAGGCGCCTTGCCGACAATCACGTCCGTTCCCGGAATGTCGACCAGCGCGTTGTCGTCTTCCAGGAAGAAGTGGTGATGCGCGGAGACGTTGGTGTCGAAATAAGTCTTGGAGCCGTCGACCGCGACCTGGCGCAGCAGGCCGACGTCGGTAAACTGATGCAAGGTATTGTAGATGGTCGCCAGCGACACCGGCACCTTGGCCTTAGTCGCCTCTTCGTAGAGCATTTCGGCGGTGAGGTGCCGGTCGCCTTTGCCGAATAGGATCCAGCCGAGTGCCATGCGCTGGCGCGTCGGGCGCAAACCGACATCTCGAAGCAGGGCTTTGACATCATGCCAGGGGCAACCGTTGAGGCCGGTCCGCAGGACCAGCGGCGATTGCTCCGCGGGCGCGACCGGAGCCGGAAGAACCATCGTCCGCAGTTGCGTCATAATCCCTACCCTTGCCGAAACCGTTTCTATGCTTAACTCATTGCGGCTAAAGCACAAGATACGGCCTTAGGCCGTTAGATGCAACTCCGTCGCAACAAACCGCTCCGTTAGGCTTTGCGTGCAAATGCCGCCTTATGGCTCACTTTAACCCGTGTATTCCGTGTGTTAGGAAAGCGCCGACGATAAAGCGGGCGTGAGGACAGAGCAGGAATGCAAAATCGACGCACAAGCTTCGGCTACGAGGATTTGCTCGCCTGCGGACGCGGCGACTTGTTCGCGGAAGGCCCGCAGCTACCGTTGCCACCCATGCTCATGTTCGAGCGCATCTCGGAGATCGCGGAAGAAGGCGGGCCCCATGGCAAGGGCCTGGTGCGGGCCGAACTCGACGTGAAGCCGGACCTTTGGTTCTTCCTCTGCCATTTCAAGGGAGATCCGGTGATGCCGGGATGCCTTGGCCTCGATGCGCTTTGGCAGCTCTTAGGCTTTTTCCTCGGCTGGTTGGGTGCCCCCGGCAAAGGCCGCGCGCTCGGGCTCGGTGAGCTGAAATTCTCCGGCCAGGTCCTCCCGAACGTCAAGAAGGTGGTCTACGGCCTCGACATCAAACGGGTAATGCGCTCGAAGCTGGTGCTTGGCGTCGCCGATGGTTGGCTGTCAGCGGACGGCTCGGTTATCTATCGCGCGAGCGACCTCAAGGTCGGACTATTCCGCCAGGAGCAGATGCTACAACCGGGCGGCGCCTGAGCAGGGTTCCTTGTCGCGCTGTCATCACTTCGTAATTACGCCGGCGCGAATGTTGCAGGATTGCTATCGAATACCCGCGAGCCCAGATTAATTGATCGGCCGCGGCACAAAACCAGATGAGGTAGGCATGAGACGTGTTGTCGTCACCGGGATGGGGATCGTCTCGTCCATCGGCAACAACACCCAGGAAGTGGTGGCGAGTCTGCGCGAAGGCCGATCGGGTGTGGTGCGCGCCGATAAATACGCAGAACTCGGTTTCCGCTGTCAGGTGCATGGTGCGCCGACACTCAATGCGGAAGAAGTCGTTGACCGCCGAGCGATGCGTTTTCTTGGTGGTGGCGCGGCGTGGAACCACGTCGCGATGGAACAGGCTATCCGCGACGCCGGTCTGGAACAAAGCGACGTCTCGCACGAGAAAACCGGCATCATCATGGGCTCGGGCGGCCCGTCGACGCGTGCCGTGGTGGAAGCTGCCGATGTTACTCGCACCAAGGGACCCAAGCGGGTCGGTCCCTTCGCCGTGCCGAAAGCGATGTCATCCACCGCTTCCGCCACGCTTGCCACCTGGTTCAAAATCAAGGGCGTCAACTACTCGATCTCGTCCGCTTGCGCGACGTCGAACCATTGCATTGGCAATGCGATGGAGACGATCCAATACGGCAAGCAAGACATGATCTTCGCCGGCGGCTGCGAGGAACTCGACTGGACTTTGTCGGTGCTGTTCGACGCCATGGGCGCGATGTCGTCAAAGTTCAACCAGACGCCGGAAAAGGCTTCGCGCGCCTATGATGCCGACCGCGATGGCTTTGTCATCGCCGGCGGCGCTGGCGTGCTGGTGTTGGAAGAGCTCGACCATGCCAAGGCGCGCGGTGCAAAGATTTATGCCGAAGTCGTGGGCTACGGCGCAACATCCGACGGCCATGACATGGTGGCGCCCTCCGGTGAAGGCGCAATGCGCTGCATGAAGATGGCATTGGCAACGGTCAAGGCACCCGTCGACTACATCAATCCGCACGCAACCTCGACGCCGGTCGGCGATCTCAAGGAGATCGAAGCCATCCGCGAGGTATTCGGCGACAAATGCCCGCCGATCTCCGCGACCAAGTCACTGACCGGACATTCGCTCGGTGCCGCGGGCGCTCAGGAAGCGATCTATTCACTGTTGATGATGAACAACGGCTTCATTTGCGAGAGCGCCAACATCGAGACGCTCGATCCCGCCTTCAGCGACATGCCCATAGTGCGTAAGCGGAGCGATGACGTGAAGCTCGGCTGTGTGTTGTCGAACTCATTCGGCTTCGGCGGCACCAATGCTTCGGTCGTGTTCAAAAGGTTGGATGCGTAATGAGCAGCGCGTTGTCGACAGGACTCATGAAAGGCAAGCGCGGGCTGGTCATGGGCGTGGCAAACGATCATTCGATCGCCTGGGGCATTGCCGAGGCACTCGCGGCCCAAGGCGCGCAGCTTGCTTTCACCTACCAGGGCGAGGCTCTAGGCAAGCGGGTGAAGCCACTGGCGCAAACAATCGGCTCCTCATTGGTGCTTCCCTGCGATGTCGAAGACATCGTTTCCGTCGACGCGGTGTTCGCCGAGATCAAGAAGCAATGGGGGACGATGGATTTCCTCGTCCACGCCATCGCATTTTCCGACAAAAGCGAACTCAAGGGCCGCTACGCGGATTCAACCCGGGAAAACTTCATCCGTACTATGGTGATCTCCTGCTACGCCTTCACCGAAGCAGCCAAGCGCGCCGCCGCGCTGATGCCAAACGGCGGCTCGATGGTCACGCTGACCTATAATGGCGGCTCGCGTGCGATGCCTAATTACAACGTCATGGGCGTGGCGAAGGCGGCGTTGGAGGCCTCGGTGCGTTACCTCGCGGTGGATTATGGCAGCCGAAACATCCGCGTGAACGCGATCTCCGCCGGTCCCATCCGCACGCTTGCCGGCGCCGGGATCAACGATGCACGCTACATGTTTGCTTACCAGCAGCGGCATTCGCCGCTCGGCCGCGGCGTGAGCCTGGAAGACCTTGGCGGTGCCGGGCTTTATTTGCTCTCTGATTTATCCAGCGGTGTCACCGGCGAAATCCATTTCGTCGATTCCGGATACAACGTCATCGCCATGCCGCAACCCGACGCGCTCAGGGGAGAGAGTGGCGAGGAGACGAAGGAAGCAGCGCAGTAGCGCGCGGATTTAGAGATCGGCCTCGTGCTCAAGCGCGGCCTTGTCCTCTAAGCAATAATAACCATTGACCCGGCTCACCAGGTTGCGGCGCTTCCAGTCGTTGAGCAGGCGGCTAACGTTCTCCCGCGCGATTCCAGCCATGGCCGCTAAGTCGTGCTGGCCGATCTTCTGGCGAATGAGGATACGGCCTGAACCGACATCCTGGCCGAAGGCATCCGCTAATTCGAGCAGTCTTGTCGCAACGCGGCCCTTGAGGGGAAGCAGGCTTTCCGCTGCGAGGACCGCATCGGTTTCGCGCAGGCGCGAGGCGAGCAGCTCGACGAGGTATTTGTAGACTTCGGGATATTTCAGCGTGCATTGCTCGAACAGCGCGCGGCTGACGAAACTGAGTTCGGAGTCACGCAACGCCGTGACCGATGCGGAGCGCGGCAGCCGATCGATGATCGACAATTCGCCGACGAGCGCGCCGGGGCCGAGCACAGCAAGAATTCTCTCCGCACCTGAGCGCGAACCGATGCCGACTTTGAGCAGCCCTTGCTCAACCCGATAGCATCCTTCCCCTGCATCGCCTTTGAGGAAAAGCATTTCGCCGGCGGCAAGTCGAATGGCTTTGGCTTCGGCGAACAGATAAGCCGAGAGGTGCTCGGGGAGAGCGGACAACAGCCCATTATTTTGATGGCTCACCGTTGCCATGACCGTCTCTACGCCCGATCTACCAAGGGAGCCGAGACTATAGCGCAAGCATCCGTCGACGAAGCGCGCAAAGAGCCCACCGGGACTCTGTACCGGCGGGCCGAGTGATGCGTTGGTTCTAGTGTTCTAGGCAGACACCGCATTGCGCCTGAACGCGATGAAACACCCGGGTCAGCGCAAAATGCAGAATGCTGGAGAAGAAACGGTTCAAAGCGGAGCCGCCGATGTCGATGAGATGCGTCATGGGACTTCTCCTGCGCTAGATGGGCGTGCGTTGTTAATGTGATGTGAAGGTTACTGCCGCCAGCGGAGACGCGAAGTGATGGGCATCACAGAATGTCGCTTTCAACCTAAATAGCTGTTTTATCTAGACTTTACCGTGTCCTAGCTCTGGTAGAGATGACAAAAAAGGCGGCCTTTCGGCCGCCTTCGTTTTCGACGTCTCAAGAGCAGAAGAGCGGAGAGTTACTCACCGCCTGCGGCTTGGCGTGGTTCCCCCTCGGCCTTCTGCTTGGCCTCAAGGTCTTCGCCCGTGGCTTGGTCGACCACCTTCATCGACAGCCGCGTTTTGCCGCGGTCGTCGAAGCCGAGCAACTTGACCTTCACCTTGTCGCCTTCCTTGACCACGTCCTTGACGTTGTTCACCCGGTTGGCCGCGAGCTGGCTGATATGCACCAGCCCGTCCTTGGAGCCGAAGAAGTTCACGAAGGCGCCGAAGTCCATGACCTTGACCACCGTGCCTTCGTAGATAGTCCCCACTTCGGGGTCGGAGGCGATCGACTTGATCCAGTTGATCGCCGCCTTGATCTGCTCGCCGTTAGCCGAGGCGACCTTGACGGTGCCGTCGTCCTCGATGTTGACCTTGGCGCCGGTCTTTTCGACGATCTCGCGGATCACCTTGCCGCCGGTGCCGATCACTTCACGGATCTT
>JAXDOS010000249.1:0-10864 GCA_034668785.1 Alphaproteobacteria bacterium | reverse complement strand
GTTGTGGGCGCGATGACGCGCCACGCCGACGTAGCGGCGTCGGAAGTGGTTCGCGCGAATTTGCCGGCGCTGGCGGCGCTGGCCGGTGTGATTGGCGATCCGGCGGTGCGCCATCGGGGAACGATCGGTGGTTCCGTAGCCAACAACGATCCGACGGCCGATTATCCGGCCGCATGTCTCGGGCTCGGCGCCACCATCGTCACCTCCAAGCGGAAGATCAAAGCGGACGAATTCTTCCAGGGCATGTTCGAAACAGCGCTTGAGCCCGACGAGATCATCACCAAGGTGATGTTTCCGCTGGTCAAGAAGGCCGCCTACGAGAAGTTCCGCAATCAAGCGTCGCGCTATGCGCTGGTCGGCGTCTTCGTCTCCAAGCGCGGGCCGGAAATCCGGGTTGCCGTGACCGGTGCGGGCGCTAACGGTGTGTTCCGTGTCACCGCTTTTGAAGAGGCGTTGCAAAAGCGGTTTTCGCCGAAGTCGCTCGATGGCCTCACAGTTTCGGCGGACGGCCTTAACGGCGATATCCATGGCAGCGCGGAATACCGCGCGCATCTCATCGGCGTGCTGGCGAAGCGGGCGGTTACGAAGGCTCGGACCTATTCGCCAGAGGATGTTAGCCCAACTCGCCCAGAAGATTTTGCAAATCCAGGCGCCGCGTAACCATCGCCAAGTCGCCATCAGGCGTGCGCGGCCATTTCTCCTTCGGACGATCCCAATAGAGTTCGACGCCGTTATCGTCCGGATCGCGCAGGTAAAGCGCCTCGCTGACACCGTGGTCGCTGGCGCCATCCAGCGGAATTCCCGCGCCGATCAGCCGGCGCAAGGCGTCGGCCAGCAACGCGCGGGTCGGATATAGGATTGCCAGATGAAAAAGGCCCGTCCTGCCCGGCGGCGGCGGCGGTGCGCCGAGGCTGTCCCAGGTATTCAAAGCAATATGGTGATGATAGCCGCCCGCAGACATGAAGGCAGCGCCGGGCATGCGCTGCGTCAGCTCGAAACCCAGAACGCCGGTGTAGAAATCCAGCGCGCGGTCGAGGTCGGCGACCTTGAGATGGACATGTCCGATCTTCACGCCCGGATCGATGGACAGCGCCTGTGGAGCTTGTTTCTGACGTTCGTCCAAACTCGTAATGGTTTCGGTCATGGTGGCCTCGCTCGTTCGCGCCTGCGTTACCTATATGTAGGAAGCGCGGGATGGTGGGCAACCGCGGCATGGGCAGCGAGCCGGACAATAGGATAAGGTTCCAGCTCGCGATGTAGGAGCAGGATCGATGCTGGCGCGAGATGAGGACATCCTCAAAGCCGCTGAAGACTGGCGGAAAGCTGGGCGTGGCGTCGCACTTGCCACGGTAGTCGAAACCTGGGGCTCGGCGCCGCGGCCGATCGGCTCCAATCTTGTTATCGACGATCAGGGTAATTTTTTAGGCTCCGTTTCCGGCGGCTGCGTCGAAGGCGCAGTGGTTGCCGAGGCGATCGACGTGATCGAGAGCGGCAAGCCGAAGACGCTGGAGTTCGGCGTCGCGGACGAGACGGCTTGGAAGGTTGGTCTCTCCTGCGGCGGCACCATTCGCGTCTTCGTGGAGAAGGTGGAGTAGCCGGTTGCGTCTCGACATCCTCGCAGCTCTCAACGCCGAACGCGCGGCACGCCGCGCGGTGATCCTCATCACCGATGTGGCAAATGGCGCGCAGCGTTTGGTGAAGGCAGCGGATATTTCCGGCGACCCTTTGAAAGACGTTCTCGAAAGGCATCTGCGCAGCGGAAAGAGCGGCATGGAGGAAAGCGGCGAGGACCGCGTGTTCCTCACCGTGCATGTGCCGCCGCCGCGTCTGGTCATTACCGGCGCGGTGCATATCAGCCAAGCGCTGGCGCCGATGGCGCGGTTGTTGGGCTATGACGTCACTATTGTTGACCCGCGCACCGCCTTCGCGACGGTCGAGCGCTTTCCCGAAGTGAAGGTGATCGCGGAATGGCCCGATGCGGCGCTGCCGCCGCTCGGCATCGACCGCTACACTGCTTTCGTAGCCCTGACCCACGATCCCAAGATCGACGATCCGGCGCTGCTACACGCGTTGGCGCGCGATTGCTTCTATATCGGCGCGCTCGGCTCGAAGAAAACGCATGCGCGCCGCGTCGAGCGGCTGAAGCAACAGGGCATGACCGACGCGGATATCGCGCGCATTCATTCGCCTATAGGTCTTGCTATCGGCGCCATTTCGCCTGCGGAGATCGCTGTCGCCATCATGGGCGAGATCACTGCTCGGCTGCGGTTGTCCGCCGAGGGTAAGCGATGAAATTCGGCGCGGTTCCACCGCGTGAGGCGCTTGGCGCCACTGCGGTCCACAGCATCCGCCAAGACACGCTGGTGCTGAAGAAAGGCACATTAATCGGGCCGTCCGAAGTGGCCGCTCTTGAATCCGCTGGTATTTCAGAGATCGTCGTGGCGCGGCTTGAGCCGGGGGATGTGTCGGAGGATACGGCTGCCGCTGAAATCGCCACAGCGGTTGCGGGCCTGGGTGTGCACGTCGATCGCGCCTTTACCGGCCGCTGCAATCTGTTCGCAGAGGAAGCAGGCGTGCTCGTCGTCGATAAGGAAAGCATCGATCAGCTCAATCGCGTCGACGAAGCGATCACCCTCGCGACGCTTCCGGCCTACAAGCCGGTCGTGGCCGGGGAGATGATCGCTACGGTCAAGATCATTCCCTTTGCGGTCGGCTCGGCGCAACGGGATGCCGCACTTGCCATCGCGGAGTCGGCCAAGCCGCTCATTCGCGTCGCGCCCTACCGCATTCGCAAGATCGGCGTCATCTCCACCCTGCTGCCGGGACTTGCGCCGAAGGTCATCGATAAGACCGTGAAGGTGATGGCGGAACGTCTTGCTCCGACGGGGGCCGCGATTATCGCGGAGCGGCGGGTGTCGCACGATAATGCCGCCGTGGCGCAGGCGCTCGATGCGTTGCTCAAGGAAGGTGCCGAGTTGGTCGTCATCTTCGGCGCTTCGGCTATCGCCGATCGGCGCGACGTCATCCCCACGGCGATTGATGCGGTCGGCGGCACTATCGAGCATTTCGGCATGCCGGTCGATCCGGGAAATCTGTTGCTCGTGGGACAGGCGCGCGGCAGCGTGGTGTTGGGAGCGCCTGGTTGCGCGCGCAGCCCCAAAGAGAACGGGTTCGACTGGGTGCTGATGCGGCTGCTCGCCAAAATTCCGGTCTCGCGCGAGGACATCACCGGCATGGGTGTGGGTGGATTGCTGATGGAAATCGTCACCCGCCCGCAGCCGCGCAAGGAACCGGTCGCCGCCGTGGGCCGGCGTATCGCCGCGATCATCCTTGCCGCTGGACGCTCGACGCGAATGGGCGGCGCGAACAAGCTTGTGGCCGAAATCGGCGGTAAGCCGTTGGTGCGCATCGCCGCCGAACAAGCGCTCGCCTCGCGGGCAAGCCCGGTCATCGTGGTGAGCGGCCATCAGCGCGAGCAGGTCGAGGCAGCGCTCGCCGGTCTTGATGTGCGCATCGTCCACAATCCGGATTTTGCACAAGGATTGGGGACTTCATTGCGCGCGGGGGTGGCTGCGGTGCCGCCCGACGCCGACGGCGCCATCGTCTGTCTCGCCGACATGCCGCAGGTCAGTTCCAATTTGATCGACCGGTTGATCGCGGCTTTCGATCCGGAGAAAGCCGCGCTGGTGGTCGTACCCACGGTGGACGGCAAGCGTGGCAACCCCGTGCTGTGGTCGCGGCGGTTTTTTCCCGATCTGATGGCTATCGAGGGCGATGTCGGCGCCCGCCATTTGATCGCCGGCTATGCAGAAGTGGTCACGGAAGTGCCCGTTACCGGCGATGCAGCGTTTCTCGATGTCGACACGGCGGAAACGTTAGCGGCAGTGAAGGCCGAGATCGAGCAGAAGTAATACGCTAAAGGTCTCGATTCGTGCGGTGCGAGGGGTGCTTGCCATAGGAGCTGCCTTGCCCTAAGACGTTGACTGACCAGTCAGTCACACTTATCAGGTAAATGGTCTCCATGGCGAAGGTTAAGAAAACCACGAAACGAGGGCATGCAGCCCAATCGAGCGGCGTAATCGCCGTTGCCGGCAAACGTCCGCTAATCAGCCCGCGCGCATTGCAAAGCGTGAAGCGGAAAGAGGCCATTCTCGCCGCGGCGCTGGAAGAATTTTCGGCATCCGGTTTTGCGGCAACGCGGCTCGATGATGTCGCCAATCGAGCGGGCGTTGCCAAGGGAACAATCTACCTGCATTTCCGCGACAAGGAGATGTTGTTTCAGGAGCTGATACGCGCGCAGCTGAGCCCGCTGGTCGCCGCGCTTGAAGGCGCGCCGCTCGCCGACTTGCCGATGCGTAGCGTCGCCGAGAACCTGATCGATCTGTTTGTCCGCGAGATCTTCGGCACGCGCCGTAAGGATGTGCTGCGGCTGATCATCACCGAGGGTCCACGTTTTCCGAAGCTCGCCGAGTTCTATTACCGCGAGGTTGTCGAGAGACTGCTCGGCGTGTTGCGCCGCCTCGCGCAGCGAGCTGTCGAAAAAGGGGAGTTACCGAACGATTCGCTCGTGCGCTTCCCACAACTGCTTGGGGCCCCGGGCATTGTTGCGATTGTTTGGAGCGGTCTATTCGAGCGCTGGGCGCCGCTCGACGTGCAGGCCTTCATGCACGCTTATCTCGATCTGATATTCGGCAAGGGGAGGGGGGCATGAGCGCCAAGCGATGCGCGTGGCTTGCCATCGTGGCCGTCGTGCTCGCGGCCTGTGGCCGAGCGGACGATCCTGCCTATCAGGGTTGGGTCGAGGCCGATCTCGTCTTCGTAAGTCCGGACGAGCCGGGACGGGTGGAAATTTTATCTGTTCGCGAAGGCAATACGGTCACTGCAGGCGCGCCGCTGTTCACCGTCGATGACGATTTGCAGCAGGCCGACCTGAAGCAAAATCAGGCGGCCGTTACCAACGCCCGGCAAGCTTTCGACCGTGCGCAGGTGCTGCTGAAAACCAACGTCGGTACGCAAAAGGCATTTGAAGACGCCGAGGCGGCGTTGCGCACGGCGGAAGCGAGGCTCAATTCCTCGCAGACGCGGCTTGCGCGCCGAAAGGTCGCCAGCCCGGTCACGGGCACTGTGCAACAGGTTTATTTCCGGCCGGGAGAGCTGGTTCCTGCAGGGCGCCCAGTAGTGGCGCTATTGCCGCCCGCCAACATGAAATTGCGCTTCTTTGTTCCCGAGGCCGTGCTGCCGAAGATCGCGCTCGATCAAGCCGTGCATATCGCTTGTGACGGCTGTCCTCCAGACCTGACGGCGCGCATCAGTTTCATCGCGCGCACGGCGGAATTCACCCCGCCCGTCATCTACAGCCTGGAGGAGCGGGCGAAACTCGTTTTCCTGGTCGAGGCTCGGCCGGATCGGCCTGAGGCTCTGCGTGTCGGCCAGCCGGTGAGCGTTGTCTTGCTGCCACCCGAGGCGCGGCGATGACGGCTGCTGATATCGTGATCGACGTCGAAGGTCTGTCAAAATCCTTCGATGGCCGCGAGGTGGTTCACGACCTATCGATGCAGGTGAAGCGCGGGACGATCTACGGCTTTCTCGGTCCCAATGGTTCCGGCAAAACCACCACCATCCGTATGCTTTGCGGGTTGCTGACACCGGACACGGGCCACGGCACCTGCCTCGGCTACGACATCATCACCGAAACCGACAAGATCAAAGTCCACGTCGGTTACATGACGCAGCGCTTCAGCCTGTATCAGGATCTTTCGGTCCGGGAGAATCTGGAATTCGTCGGCCGCATTTACGGTATTCCCGACCCGCGCGCCGCCGCGCGTGCCGCTATCGAACGGCTCGGTTTGACCGGACGGGGCGAGCAGATCGCCGGCTCGCTCTCCGGTGGCTGGAAGCAACGGTTGGCGCTCGGGGCCTGCACTTTATCAAACCCCGAACTGCTTCTGCTTGACGAGCCGACGGCCGGCGTCGATCCGAAGGCGCGGCGGGAGTTCTGGAACGAGATCCATGCCCTCGCGGCCGAGGGCCTCACCGTCCTGGTGTCGACGCATTACATGGACGAAGCCGAGCGCTGCCACGAGATTGCGTATATCGCCGATGGCCACCTGCTGGTTCACGGCACCGTCGATGAGGTGATCGCGAAATCGGCGCTGGCGACCTACACGGTGAGCGGACCGGGCCTGCCCCGGCTTTCAGCCGAACTCAGCAACAAACCTGGCCTCCTGGTCGCGCCCTTTGGCACCAGCCTTCATATCTCCAGCCGAGACAGAGAAACGCTCGAAGCGGCAATCAAGCCTCATCGTAATGACCCGACGCTGAGATGGATCGCCTCCGAGCCGTCGTTGGAAGACGTCTTCATTGAGCTGATGGGCCGCGCCAAGGACAACTTCCAATGAGTGTCCCGAATGGAACGCGGCGGGGCTTTTGGCGCCGCGTTGGCGCGATGATCATGAAGGAATTTTTGCAGCTTCGGCGCGATCGCGTCACGTTGGCGACAATGGTTACGGTGCCGATGATGCAGCTTGTCTTATTCGGCTATGCCATCAACACCACGCCGCGCGACCTGCCGACCGCGGTGCTGCTGCAGGAGAACAGCGATGTGGGCCGCTCGATCCTGGCGGCGCTGGAGAACACCAGATATTTCAAGGTCACGCATCAGCCTCGCGATGTCGCCGAGCTTGATCATCTGCTTGCCTCGGGCCGCGTGCTGTTTGCCATCGAAGTGCCGGCGGGTTTTGAGCGGGCAGTGCGGCGTGGCGATAGGCCGTCGCTGCTGGTCGCCGCCGACGCGACTGACCCGGTAGCAGCGGGCTCAGCGCTCGGCTCGCTCGGCCAGGTGGTGCAGACCGCGCTCCAGCATGATCGTTTGATACCCGCGAGCGCTGCGCCGGCATTCGAGATTCGCAGCCATGCTCGTTACAATCCGGCGGGCTCGACACAGCTCAATATCGTGCCCGGACTGCTCGGCACCATTCTCACCCTGACCATGCTGATCTTCACGGCGCTTTCGGTCACGCGCGAGAGCGAGCGCGGCACCATGGAAAGCCTGCTGGCGATGCCGATCACCCCGCTCGAGATCATGCTCGGTAAGATCGCGCCTTATGTGCTGATCGGGTTCTTTCAAGCCGCGCTGATCCTCGGTGCTGGCGTGGTGCTGTTCGGCGTGCCGGTCGTGGGCGATTTGACACTGCTTGCCGTGCTGACCACCCTGTTCATCGCGACGAACCTGTCGGTGGGGTACACCTTTTCCACCCTGGCGCAGAACCAGCTGCAAGCTGTGCAGATGGCGATGATGTTCTTTCTTCCCAACATGTTGCTGTCGGGTTTTTTGTTTCCTTTCGCGGGTATGCCGATGTGGGCGCAGTGGGTCAGCGAATTCCTGCCGCTCACCCACTATGTCCGCATTGTGCGTGCGATCATGCTCAAGGGCTCGACTTTAGGCGATCTGCAGATCGACTCCCTGGCGCTCGCTGGACTGATGTTGGTGGCGATCATCATCGCCATCACCCGCTTCCGCCGCACACTGGATTGAGTTTTTACTGACGCACCGTCAGTCCGATCCGTGCATAGACGCCTGTGCGGTGGTCGGAATCGCGGGACGAACCCAGCGATGCCGACCATTCGAAACCATCCGTTTTCAGTCCCGTCATGTGGAGGCCCAAACGGACTTGGCGGTAATCTTCGCACATGAACGCCAGCGCTTCCGGACCGAGGTAAAACTGATTGAAGACATGCCAGCCATAGGCAAGCCGGGCTGAATAGCTATCTCCGATGGAGGATATCGAGGCGTCCGCGGCAAGCATTGTAGTAGAGGTCGGCTGGTACCAAAGATCGACACTGCCGCGAAGTCCGAGCATGGCCCCGCGCAACCGACTGCCCGGATCATTAGGAAACAGCCGATAGTACTGTGCGTCAACGCCGGCAAAAGCTGTCACTGTGAAGCCGTAGCGTTTGAATCGCCAGCCGGGCGCTATCACGCTGGATAACTGGCGTCCTGTCACTTGGATGCCGCCGAGAGCGCCCGAGCGGTAGTGATAAATTCCCGCTGCCGAAAACAGCTTGAGGGTAAATCCCTCATCGTCGAGACTTGCCGGTGACCACAATAGGCCGCCGTAAAAAGAGTAGCCGTCTCGCCACAGATCGCCGCCGGTAAAGTAGAGGATTGTGGACCCGTCGCGGTCGCCCGACAGGATATCGGCCGCTGCCAAATCGGGCTGGCTGTACTGCGCCACGGTCAGGAAGACCGCCGCGATCCAACGCCTTACGCCACGCATCGAAGCCGCCGCCCCCAGCGCGGGCCGCTCCTGCGCCCCGGCAATAGTACAACTTTAACGCGTCATTCCGGAATGTCCACTCGGGGCTGCAAATCGGAATAGGACGGCTGCGGCCAAACGCGTTATAGCCGGTGTTCCCCTCGCGGACCGCCGATATGGCAGCGACAGAAATGGCAAACCCGAGCGCCTCGACAATCACCTCTCCGGCGGAAGCCAGCCGTAGGCGATCCATCGGTTTTCTCAATTGGGGGCACTTTCTCGACCACTACGTCATCCTGATCTTCCCCACGGTGGTGATCGGTTTGGAAGCCGTGTATGGCCGCTCCTATGGCGATCTGCTCATGCTATCGACGGCAGCCTTCACCGCCTTCGGCCTGTTCGCGCTGCCGTTCGGCTGGCTTGCCGATCACTGGAGCCGGCGCAACCTGATCGCGAGTTATTTTCTCGGCACCGGCATATCGACGGCGGCGGTCGGGCTGGCGCCCAACTTCACGATGCTGGCTGCCGCCTTGTTTGCGGTGGGAGTGTTTGCGGCGATCTATCACCCGGTCGGCATGCCGATGTTGATTGATCAGGCGGTCAACCGTGGACGTACGGTGTCGTTGCATGGCGTGTTCGGAAATATCGGCGTCTCCATTGCGGCCGGCGTCACCGCGGCGATCACGGCCGCGATCGACTGGCGCTGGGCGTTCTTTGTTCCGGCGGCGGTCTTTATCGTAACCGGCTTTGCCTATCTCATGTTCGTTCCCGATGAAGGGCCCCGTCGCGCGCCAAAGGCGAGTTCGCAGGATGTCACGCTCGACCGCCGCATGGTCTTGTTGATCGTTGGCTTGTTCATGTGCCTGGCGCTCTCCTCCGGCCTCGTGTTCAACGCCCTGACCATCACCTTGCCGAAAATTGTCGATGCCCGCTTGGGCCGCGAATTGCCGCTGGCCATCGTCGGCAGTCTGGCAACGGCGGTGTTCCTCTGCGGCGCGGTGGCGCAGCTATCGATTGGGCGTTTGGTGGAGCGCGTGCCGCCGCACTATCTCATCGCCGGAGTTGGAGTCCTTCAGCTTATCGGAGTCGTTTGGGTCTATTACGCCGCGGGATGGCAATTGCTGCTGGCGCTGGCCCTGTCGATTGCTGCGATTTACGCCCAAGTCACGGTCAACGACATCGTGCTGGCGCGCTACACGCCGCCGGCCTGGCGTGGACGCATCTATGCCATGCGTTTCTTTTTGATCTTCACCTCTGCCGGACCAACAGTTTGGGGCATCGGCTGGCTCTACGATCGCGGCGGCTTCGGCTTGGTGCTGTGGATTACGGCGATCGTCGCGGCGGTCTTTGCCGCTAATTCGCTGATCATCACGGCGCTGGTCGCGGGCGTGGAAAGGCCGGCATCCGCGCGCGATGCGACGGGCGAAGTAGTCCCAAACCTTTAGAACAACGGCGGCACCAGGTGCTCAACACCGGCACCGGTGCGTTCGCAGACAAGCTCGGCGACGCGCCGGCGGTGGCAATGGGCGACATCGCGCTCATAGCAGAGCAGGCAGACGCGGCGGCCGCTGTTCACGATGGTGGCGAGCTCGTCCAATTCTTCTTTCGCCTGCGCCGTTTTCAGATGGGTCTCGAAAATGCGGCGGAACTCCTTGAGCTTGCTACTTCGCGCCGCCTCGCGGCCTTCCTTCGGCGTCCCCAAACCGCGCAGGTGCAAATAGCCGATGCCGTGCTCGTCGAGACCCGCAGCCAGTTGCCGTTTGGAGAAACCAGGCCGCCGTGATGCGGCGACCGCGCGCACGTCCACGAGAAGCTCGACTTTCGCAGTGGCGAGTTCGCCAAGCACCGCATCGGATTTGGCTTGTTCATAGCCGATGGTGAAGAGAGGCGGCGGAGCTTTGGGTTTCTTCATGACTTCAGCCGTTCAAGCAAGGCCATGGCGGCAGCCGGCGCGCGCAGCTTGGCCTCATGGATGAAGTAGACAAAAACGTCGCGAGGTTGCGGCGTCGGCGGATGCGCGGGGTCAACGCGCGGCAGGTCGTCCGGTTCTCCGCCTTCCGACCATGTCCGCACGCGCTTTGCCCAGGCGTCGAGCGCCTTGGGCGGATAGCCGGATGTGATTTCTTCCTCGCCCTTCTGCAAGCGCGCATAAAGGAAATCCGCGGTCACATCGGCGATGGCCGGATATTGATGATGCTCCGCAAAAACCACGGCAACACCAAGCCGCCGCAGCAGCGCGATGAAAGCTGGTTCGCGGAAACTGTCGTGCCGCACCTCGACGACATGCCGCAGCGGACGACCATTTAGCAACTTCGGTAGCAATTCAAGAAAGCTGCCGAAATCGGCAGCATCGAATTTCTTCGTCGGCGCGAATTGCCAGAGCAGCGGCCCGAGACGATCTCCGAGTTCAAGAACGCCGGAATCGAAAAAGCGCTTGATCGAGTCGCCAGCCTCCGCCAGCACGCGCCTATTGGTCGCGAAGCGCGGCCCTTTGACGGAGAATACGAAGCCGTCGGGCACCTCATTCGCCCATTTGCGGAAGGTTTCAGGCTTCTGCGAACCGTAGTAGGTCGAGTTGATTTCAATCGAGGTGAGCTGCGTAGCAGCGT
>JAXDOS010000248.1:0-3869 GCA_034668785.1 Alphaproteobacteria bacterium | reverse complement strand
CATGGGCGGCGAGGCCTACATCAGCTTCAAGCCGGACCTTCTGGACGCCAACGGTGCGTTCACCGACGAGACCACGGAAGGCTTCCTCGCCGCCTATCTCGACCAGTTCGCGACTCTGGTCGGCCGGTTCGCCGCCCCGCGCCAAGCAGCCGCCGCCTGAGCAAGCTCACAACCACGGACGGCGCCGGCGTCAAGCTGCGCCGCGCCTTCGGCTTCGGCGATACGCAGGAGTTCGATCCGTTCCTGCTGCTCGACGATTTCCGCAACGACCGCCCGGACGACTACCGCGCGGGCTTCCCGTGGCATCCGCATCGCGGCATCGAGACCATCACCTATGTGCTCGCCGGCACCGTCGAGCACGGCGACAGCCTCGGCAACAAAGGCAAGATGGGCGCCGGCGACGTGCAATGGATGACCGCCGGCCGCGGCATCATGCACCAGGAAATGCCGCAAGGCGACGCGCAGGGGCGCATGCACGGTTTCCAGCTCTGGGCCAATCTGCCGTCGTCGCTGAAGATGACTGCGCCGCGCTATCAGGACATTCCGTCCACCGCCATTCCGGAAGTCGTCGACGACGACGGTACGCGCGTGCGCATCATCTGCGGCGATTTCTGGGGCAAGAAAGGTCCGGTGGATGGCGTCGCGGCGGAGCCGCGCTATCTCGACATTTTCGTTCCGCCCGGAAAGCGCAAGACGCTGCCGGTGGAAACCTATCGCCACGCTTTTGCTTACGTGTTCGACGGCTCCGGCAGCTTCGGCGGCGCATCCAAGCCGTTCGGCGTGTTGACGGAGAAAGACAATGGTGCCGGCCAGGACATCCTGCTGCGCGAGCGCACCGGCAACCGCTCGCTGGTCGTGTTCGATTCCGGCGACGAGGTAACGGTGCAAGCAGGCGAGCAAGGTATCCGCTTCCTACTGGTCTCGGGCAAGCCGATCGAGGAGCCGGTCGCCTGGTACGGGCCGATCGTGATGAACACGCAGGCCGAATTGCAGCAGGCAGTCAGCGAGCTCCGCGAAGGCACCTTCATCACTCGGTGAGTGGCTATATAGCAGTTAGAAGGCGGGCCAAGATTAAAGATGGCGAGATTCTGGCGCCGTCATTCAGCCATTGTTCACCACTCTTGATGCAACCTTTCCCACAATGAAGCGTTAAACCTTCAGCACGGACCCTGAATACCTGAAAGGTCCTGTATCTAGACACTGAGTGAAAGGGGACATCATGACGAAGACTCTTACCGCTCTTGCCGCTTCTGCCGCGATCGCAGTCGCGGCTATTGCTGCCCCGACGGCAGCCGAAGCTCGCGGCGGCGCAGTTGCCGCTGGCGTCATCGGCGGATTGGCTGCGGGTGCGATCATCGGATCAGCAGCTGCCAATAACGGCTACTATGCCTATGGTCCGGGACCGGTCTATGCGGCGCCTGGTCCATACTATGGCGGCGGCTGCTATATTACCCGTCAGCGAGTGTGGACCAACTATGGTCCGCGTTGGCAGCGGGTTAGGGTCTGCGACTGATCTCGCGACCTAACGTAAGTAAGTTAAGAGAACGCCCCCTCCGGGGCGTTCTTTTTTATTGCCGATTGTTGAGACTTAGCTATTTCCGGCGCGCGGCGTGAGTGAGAACGTCCAGCGTCGGCCAGCAGTCGACCTTCAGACCATTGGCCTTCTGATAGGCGCCAAGCGCCGCCCGGGTTTTCATCCCCGCCTTGCCGTCGATCTTGTCCTGATAGAGACCGCGCCCGGTCAGCATATGCTGCATCTGCTCGACCTCCGCCGTGCGCAGCTGCTCGCTTTTGCTCCACGGCGTCTCAAATGGACGCGCGTCGGCGATGCGGTCGCTTAAATGCCCGACGAAAAGAACATAGAGATCGGAAAAATTATATTCCTTGAGAACGAAGTAATTCTTCGGCGTCAAGAAGGCGGGGCCGTAAATTCCCTCCGGCTGCAGCAGCGACGCCTCCTGCGTCAGCTCCGCCGCGGTGAGCTTGCGGCCGTAAGCCGGCGCGAAACCGCGCTTGAGCCATTCGCCGATCGAGAGCGTGTGTTCAGGAACGCCGATGGTGCAATCGACGTCCTTGGGCACGCGCACTTCATAGGCCCAACGCCCACCCGGCTGCCAACCCTTGCCAGCGAGTTGCGCCGCCGCCGAGGCGAGCGCATCCGGCACTGAATTCCAGATATCGGCGCGGCCGTCACCGTCGAAATCACTGCCGTATTTGTAGAATTCCGTCGGTAGGAATTGGGTGAGGCCCATGGCTCCGCCCCAGGAGCTGCGCATCTGCGCGCGCGGTACGCCATCTTGCAGCATTTTCAATGCCGCCAAAAATTCCTGGCGAAAGAAATCCTTACGCCGGCCAATATAAGCCTGCGTTGCCAGCACGCGAATAGCGTCATGCGGCAGCTTGTAGCCTCCATAGGCAGTCTCGCGGCCCCAGATCGCGAGCACGATATTGCCCGGTACGCCGAAACGCTGCTCGATCTGTCTGAGCGTCGCGCCATGCTCGGCGGCGAGCTTGCGGCCCTGAGCGGCGAGGCGATCAAAGGTGGATTCTTTGAGATACTGGCTCGGCGTCTGCACGAATTCCGGCTGGCCCGGCTGGCGCGCCGCCCGTCCAGGAATAACAAGATCGGGAAGCGTAAGGTCTGGATCAAGCCCGCGTGTGGCGGTCTCAAAGGTGGCGCGCGAGACGCCAAGGCTTTGCGCCTCGGGCCAGAGCGATTGCAGCCATTGTTGGAACGGCGGATCGGCGGCGTCAGCCGGCGCGGACACGCTAAGCGCCGTTAATATCAAAATTCCGAAAACGATTAGCATCCGCTGCGTTCTCGTCATGCCCACCCTTGTGCCGGGCATCCACGTCTTCGAATCATCCACAGGGTAAAGACGTGGATGGCTGGGACCAGCCCGGCCATGACGCTCGTTATATGCCTAGGCATTACCGCCAAGCTACCGAGAAAACTTCTTGTACTTGATCCGATGCGGGATGATTGAATCAAGCCCAAGGCGGCGCTTCTTGTCTTCCTCGTAATCCTGGAAATTTCCTTCGAACCACTCGACATGGCTGTCGCCCTCGAAAGCGAGGATGTGCGTGGCGATGCGGTCGAGGAACCAGCGGTCATGGCTGATGATAACGGCGCAGCCGGCGAAATCCTCAAGCGCCTCTTCCAACGCACGTAGCGTATCGACGTCGAGGTCGTTGGTCGGTTCGTCAAGCAACAAAAGGTTGGCGCCGGATTTCAGCATCTTGGCCAGATGCACGCGGTTGCGCTCACCGCCTGAGAGCTGACCGACCTTTTTCTGCTGATCGGAACCCTTGAAGTTGAATGAGGAGCAATAAGCCCGCGAGTTCACCTCACGTTTGCCGAGCAGGATGATGTCTTGCCCGCCGGAAACCTCCTCCCAGACATTCTTCTTGCCGTCGAGGGTGTCGCGAGACTGATCAACGTAGCCGAGTTGCACCGATTCGCCGACCTTGATGGTTCCCTTGTCCGGTTTTTCCTGGCCGGTGATCATGCGGAACAGCGTGGTCTTGCCCGCGCCGTTAGGACCGATGATGCCGACGATGCCGCCGGGCGGCAGCTTGAAGGTGAGGTCATCGATCAGCAAATTGTCGCCATAGCCTTTTCTCAGCCCATCGAAATCGACGACGTTCTGCCCGAGGTGCTCGGCAACGGGAATGATGATCTGCGCGGTCTGCGTCTGCTTGTCGGCGGCCTTCTTGACCAAGTCTTCATAGCGCTGGTAGCGGGCCTTGGATTTGGCCTGCCGCGCCTTCGGAGACGACGCAATCCATTCCTGCTCGCGTTCCAGCGTGCGCTGGCGCGCTTCCTCCTCGCGGCCTTCTTGCAACAGCCGCTTCTGCTTCTGCCCGAG
>JAXDOS010000247.1:0-2690 GCA_034668785.1 Alphaproteobacteria bacterium | reverse complement strand
CGGCTGGCGAGCCTTGTCATCTCCGGCGGCGACAAACACGCGGCGGAAACTCATGCACGCAAGCTCGCCGGTGCCGCGCCGCGCGAAGACGAGGTGCGCGTGCTCGGGCCTGCCGAAGCGCCGCTCGCCGTCGTGCGCGGCCGCTATCGTTTCCGGCTCTTGGTGAAGTCGCCGCGGGCTTTCGATCTGTCCGGCTATCTGCGTGATTGGCTCGCCGCCGCGCCCAAAGTGAAGGGCAACATCAAGCTTGAGGTGGATGTCGACCCGCAGAGCTTCTTGTGAGCACGGCGGATTGTGACAATACTGTATCCGAGAAACTGTATCCGAGAAAAACGTGCGGCAGGGGAGAGTGGCGATGAAGTTGTTCCGGACGATTTCGATTTTGGCTTTTGCGGCCCTGGCGACAGTCTCGGCCCAAGCGCAACCCTATCCGGCGAAGCCCATCAAGATCATCGTCTCGACCTCGCCGGGCGGCGTCACCGATCTGGCGGCGCGCATCCTTGGCCAGCATATCACCGCCAAAACCGGACAGACGGTCATCATCGACAACCGCGCGGGCGCCAGCGGCAATATCGCCATGGACGCGTTGGCGAAATCGGAACCCGACGGCTACACGATCGGCGTCGCCAATACCGGCAACATCGTCATCAATCCATATCTGTTTCGCAATATGACGTTCGATCCCTTGAACGATCTGGCGCCTATCGGCGTGCTCGGGACCGTGCCGCTGTTCCTGGTAATGAACAGCAACGTGCCGGCGAAGACGCTGCAAGAGTTTGTCGTCTATGCCAAAGCCAACCCGGATAAGATCAGCTACGCGTCCGCAGGCGCGGGGACGACCCCGGACCTCGCGGCTTACGAGTTCGGCCGTCGTGCGGGACTGAAATTCGTCATGGTGCCGTTTCGCGGCACCGGACCGGCGGTGACGGCTGTCCTCGGCGGTGACGTGCAAGTGACATTCGTCTCCATGGGCCCGCATATTGAATTCGTCCATCAGGGCAAGCTGCGCGTGTTGGGCGCGGGGACACCGAAGCGCCTGTCCTATCTGCCCGATGTACCCACCTTCGGCGAGCAGGGCTATCCCGGGTTCGAAACGTCGACCTGGTTTGCGGCCTTCGCGCCGCGTGGAACGCCGAAGGAGATTGTCGATCAGCTTAACGGTTATGTGCGGGATATGGCGCGGGATGCGGATGCCAAGAAACGCCTGGAAGCCAACTTCGTCGATGCTCTGGCGCTGACCGCGCCGGAATTTGCGGCACTGGTCAAGGCCGATGCCATCAAATGGGAGCGGATTATCCGCGAGAACAATATAAAGATGGATCAATAACAACGGCCTGAAGTGTCTCTTGGATTCCTCCGCTCAATATCCCAATCCGACGCGGATCATATTGACGCCGGTCAACCAAACGACACCGAGCACCAGCAGACGAAATTGTTCCGGATCGATCCGGTGACGAATGCGCTGACCGATCAACATTCCGCCGTAAACCGGAATCATCGCCAAGGCGGATAAGGATATTTCCTTCCAGCCGGCAGTGCCTTGCGCCGTTCCGCCAAGTGTCAGGCATGCGGCGGCGATCAGGTACAGCAACGAGATCGCTTTGACGAAGACGTCGCGCGGCAGCTTTAGCCCGACGACATAGACCGACAAGATTGGACCGAACAGCGTGGACATGCCGCCAAGAACGCCGGCCGCGAAGCCCACCGGCGGCCCGAACCAACGCTCGTGGTGGGTTTCTACCCCCAGGTCTGGCCGCAATATGGAGAGCGACGAAAAGACAATGGCGAGGGTGCCGATCGTCAGCAGCAGCAGATGCTGGTCGAGCCGGGCGAACAACGCGGTGCCGACAAAGGTCCCGGCGATGAGGCAAAGGATCAAGGGCCAGAACCGGCGCAGCAGCGCCACCGTGCCTTCGCCCTCGACCGCCTGCAGCAGGTTGCTCAGTACTAGCGGCACCATCAGCAAGCTGACCGCGGTCTGCACATCGACCGCCAGCATCATCAACGGCAGGCCGACCAGCGGCAATCCGACGCTGATCACGCCTTTCACCACGCCTGCCAACAGCAGCGCGGCGGCACAGGCGAGAATGGTCGGGAGCCACGAGGAAAGGTCTTGCATCAATGCGGGGGGACTAGCGTTCGAGGTTCAAGGCACCATGCCGGATCGCTTCCGTGTCTTCAACATAGCGGATCGACGGCTCGTCTAGCCCGAAGGTTGTCAGGGTGCGGCGCACGCGCGGCTGCGCTCCGGCGAAGCATACCTGTGTTCCGGCCCGCTGCAATTTATGCACAAACCCTTCAAGTGCATGCGCGGCCGTGCTGTCGATGAAGGGGACTTCGGAAAAATCAAGCACGAAAACGCGCGGCAATTCCCCCACGCGTTCGAGAACCTGGCTCACCCGCGCGGTGGCGGCGAAAAAGAAAGCACCGCTGATGCGGTAGATCATGAGGTCCCGCGTGCTGGCCGCCGAGGAGTCGTAAGCCGTTCGGCCGCTCGTTTCATCCGCTTCATCCTCGCGGATGAGCCGCGGCCCGCTTCCGACCTCGACGCTCTCCGCCATGCGGTGCATGAACAATAGGGCTCCGAGCACGACGCCGGCGCCAATCGCGATGATCAAATCTTCAAAGACGGTCAGTCCGAAAGTCGTGAGCAGGACGACGGCATCGCCGCGGGAAGATTTCAGCAATGA
>JAXDOS010000246.1:0-9669 GCA_034668785.1 Alphaproteobacteria bacterium | reverse complement strand
TGGCGGCTGCTTATCCGCGGCGCCGTGCTGTTGATGTTCACGCTCGGACTCTATCGATTCTGGCTGGCAACCGATATGCGCCGCTTTCTCTGGGCGAATACCGAGATCGCGGGCGAAAGCCTGGAATATACCGGGACCGCGACCGAGCTTCTCGTGGGCTTCCTGATTGCGATCGCGCTGCTCGCTCCGGTTTACGCCCTGTTCTCTCTCGCAGCTTTGAATTTCGCGCTTCTGCGTGAACTTTCCGGCATTGTCGGCTTCTTGCTGCTCGCCTTGCTTGGGCAATTCGCCGTCTATCGTGCACGCCGCTATCGCTTGACCCGCACCGTCTATCGCGGCGTCCGCTTCCACCAGACCGGTTCGGCTTGGCGCTATGCAGTCTGCGCGCTGTTTTGGTGGACGATGATCGTGATAACCGCCGGTCTCGTCTATCCTTGGGCGCAGGCAAGTCTCGAACGCTTCAAGATGCGCAATACCTATTATGGGAATCTCTCCGGCGATTTCGCGGGCTCGGGGTTTTCACTTTTCCTTCGCGGATTCCCCATGTGGCTGCTGGTGATGGTGCCATTTGTTGTAGGCATGGTTGCCACCATCAGCGCGGTCGATTGGACGGCGCTGGTGGAAGCCGCGGGCGAAGGCGGCCGCGACCTTGCCGCGCGCGTGGAAGCCTCAAATCCCGGCTACGCCACGGCAATCGTGCTGGCGATTCTGGCCTGTGGTTGGGCGGCGCTAGCAGCGGCGGTGCTGTATCCGGTGTTCCAGGCTCTGGTCTTGCGGTGGTGGATGTCCGGCCTTCGTCTGGGCCAAGTCGTCGCGAGCTCGCGACTGCGCACGGGCCAGGTCTACCGAGCTTATTTCCGTTTCCTACTGTATGGAGCCGCTTTCATCATAGCCGTCGGCGTTGTCGGGGCGATCGTAGTCGAACTGGTCAACGTGCTGGTCGAATCCCCGGCGACCGCCGAAGTCGTGGTACCCGCCATATTCGTGGTCGGATATGTCGTGATCGCGCTCGGCTATTCGACCATCTACCAAGCGACCGTAAAACTGTCATTGTGGCGGCTTGCTGTGGAATCGCTCGATCTATCAGGCATCACCGCGCTCGATCACGTTAAAGCTTCCGGGCAACCAAGTTCCGCCGTGGGTGAGGGTCTTGCCGACGCCTTGAACGTCGGGGGATTCTAAAGAGGATGATTTCCGCAACCGGCACTTTCTTCGACGGCATCACCAGCGCCCGGCAGGAGGTTTTCGTCGAACTCATGCCGCAGGCGCTGCGCATTAGCCGCGGCGGAAATGTCATAGCCGAATGGCCCTATACCGAAATCGAGCAACTTTCCGCGCCCGATGACGTGCTGCGTGTGGGGCGCCGCGGCCGTGGCGCGCTCGCGCGTCTTGAAATCCGCGATACGGCCTTCGCCGCCGCGCTCGACGACATCGCAACGACGATCGATCGGACAGATACAACGGAAAGCCGCCGCCGTTCTAAGGTAGCGGCATGGAGCTTTGCCGCCGTGGCGTCGCTCGCTTTCGTGGCGCTATTCGCGTTGCCGCAGATCGCGGCGCGGTTGACGCCGCTGCTGCCGCAAAGTATCGAGCGCAAGCTCGGCGAAGTCGTCGAGGCGCAAATGCGCGCCACTCTCGATACCGGTCGAGCCGGCCTGCCGTTCGAGTGTGGCACCGCCGAGACCGAAAAGCCGGGACGCGCGGCGCTCGATCGATTGATCGGCCAACTTGAAGCGGTAGCATCGCTGCCCCTCCCCTTACAGGCAAATGTCGTACGCCGCGCTGAAGCCAACGCGGTTGCGCTTCCCGGCGGGCATATCTACGTCTTTGAGGGGATCATCGGCAAAGCGGAGTCCGCGGATGAACTCGCCGGCGTCATCGCGCACGAGATCGGGCATGTCGCCCGGCGGGACGGTGTGAAGTCGGTACTGCAAACCGCGGGCTTGTCATTCCTGTTCGGCATGGTACTCGGCGACTTCGTGGGTGGAAGCGCGGTCATCATTGCGGCCAAGACCGTGCTGCAATCGTCCTACTCACGCGAAACCGAGACAGCAGCAGACGCCTATGGAGTCGCGTTAATGAACAAGATCGGGGGGGATGCGGACGCGCTCGGCAGAATTCTGTCGCGCGTAGCCGGCACCCACGGACCGGCTTCACGAATTCTGCTCGACCACCCGGAAACTCCCGAGAGGGTCGCGGCTATCCACGCCCTAGCCGCGACAACGCGCGGCAAGCCGCTTCTCGACAGCGCGGAATGGGCCGCGTTGAAGCGCATCTGCGCGGGACCTTGATCATGGCGCGCCGCCGGATTTCCGAAGATGCGACGTCGAAGCTGGCGGTTTGGGCCCGCCGCTTGGCGCTTTTTTCGCTGGCTGCTTCGATCCTTTCCATCATTGTCGTTCGCTCCGACCTGCTTGAGATCGTGCCGGCGCTGGCGACCTTTGCCGCCGCGCTGACCTTCGCCGTGCTCGCAATCATCCTCGCCCTCGGCGCCTTCATCGTGATCTGGAAGGACGGGCTCGATGGTTTTGGCCATGCATTACTGGCGATGGGCATCGGACTTGGGCTTATCGCCTATCCGGTTTATCTCGGCATGAAGGTGTACCGGCTTCCGCCGATCACTGACGTCACCACGGATGCGGGAGACCCTCCCCGCTTTGAGGCGATCGCCCAGTTGCGGCCCCGTGATGCCAATCCCGTTACCTATGGGGGGCGGCCGGCCGCCGAAAAGCAGCGGGCCGCCTATCCGGATATTGAGCCGCTGGTGGTGACGACAAACGCGCAACAAACTTATGAGGCGGCCTTCGCCGTCATCACCAAACGCAAATGGCGCATATTGGATGCGCGCGCTCCGCAGGCGCGCCGCGAAGGCCATATCGAGGCGGTCGTGCGCTCACCCATCATGGGTTTCCGCGACGATCTCGTTGTGCGAGTCCGCCCTGATGGCGATGGCGCACGCCTCGACGCGCGCTCAGCATCGCGCTACGGCAGCCACGACTTTGGCGACAATGCCAACCGCATCCGCGCCTTGCTGGAGGATATCGACACCACGCTCGGATCGGAGGCGGCGGTGAAAAAGCCGCAACCGGCCGGTAAGCCTCAGCCCAAGGGCGGAGCTGCCAAGCGATAGACGCCGTCGACCGAAACCTGCCCTTCGGTCATGACGATGCCGCGCGCTACCAGATCTTCCAGATGCGCGAAAACGGAGAGGCCTGCGGCCCGCGCCAGCCGCGGGTCGATGCCGATATAGATCGCGCGTACCAGCGTTGGTATGTCCGCCGGGCTCTTGCGCAGCCGCTGGAGGATGGAGGCCTCGCGGCCTTGGCGGTGGCGGATCAGATGTCCGACAAAGCCCGCCGCATCCTGCACCGCGCCACCGTGGCCGGGCAGATAAACCGCCTCCGGGCGGCGCGCCAATTTCTCCAGCGAGGCCATGTAGTCGCTCATGGCGCCGTCGGGCGGCGCGACGACGGTGGTCGACCACGCCATGACATGGTCCCCTGAAAACAGCGTATTCGCCTCCCGCAGCGCGAAAGCCATGTGGTTCGCGGTATGGCCGGGGGTCGCCACCGTCTCAAGCGTCCAGCCGGAGCCGCTGACGACTTCGCCATCGGCCAGCGCGACATCGGGAACGAAGTCGCGGTCGCCGCTGGCATCAAGCCGCGGCGCCTCACCGATGTGAAGCACACGCGCGGGACGATGCGGCCCCTCGGCGAAGATTTTGGCTCCCGTCGCCTGCTTGATCGCGGCGGCAGCCGGTGAATGATCGCGATGGGTATGGGTGACGAAAATATGTGTCACCGTCTCGCCGCGAACGGCATCGAGCAGCGCCCGGATATGAGTGTCATCCGCAGGACCGGGATCGATGATGGCGACGCGACCCTGCCCGACGATATAGCTGACGGTGCCTTTGAAGGTGAATGGGCCGGGATTGTTGGCGACCAGTCGTCTCACGCCAGGGACAACTTCCTCCACAGTTCCGGACGCGAGATCGAAGGTCTTGTCGAAGCGGATGTCGTCTTGCATTGGTGGAATGGTCACTTCTCCCTCTGCCCGCTTGCGGGGAGGTACACGAGGCCGAGGCCGCGTATAATTATTTCAACGTTGGATGAGGCCACGTAATTTGGCCTTGGGACCATCCCATATTCCAGTCAAGATGCAGAATGCCTTCAGATGCCGGGTGCAGAGTTGCTCCGGCCTACAGTGTTGGCCCGACGCACTGGCTCGCGCACAAGCGATCTTGCATTTTCGCTCTTGCTCACTGCACGTCTGCGAGGTGGCTGCCGATGCAGATGCAACCATTCCAAAGATTAAGATTGTGGCGAGACAGATTGCGTGCACGACATTCAATTGATAACCCATTCATTCATAAGCCACGAACGTCGTGACCTTCACTTAAACCTCGCCCATTTAGAACGAGCGAGTTTCGTTTTAATCCAACGGTTCCACCTTGACGATGGAGGCGCCGTGGTTGCTGCCGACCCAGAGCACCGGCCGCGAGCCGGTCTCCTCGACGAAGACACGGCGCATGTTCGTCGGCCGCGGCATGAGATAGTCCACAACCTCGGCGGTGTGCGGATCGAGACGCGACACTTGATCCGTGATCATCGATCCCGTCCATACGCTGCCGTCCCTTGCCGGCACCACGTCGTAAGGCGCGGTGAACTTGGACGGCAATTTGTATTCTGTGATCTTTTCGGTCTGCGGATCGAACATGCCGATGGCATCGGCGCCATATTCAGCGAACCAGAGCCGGTTGTCCTGATCCACCCGGCCGCGACGCGGCTTGGAATTGGCAAACGGCGTCGGATAGATCCTTACCTCTTTTGTCGTGGCGTTGACGCGTCCGATGGACGTGCCGCCGAATTCGAGCAGATAAAGATTATTCTCGTGGTCCACCGGCATGCCGTAGCCGCTAACCTGCTTGCCTTTGGCATCCTTCGACTCGCCGAAGTCTTCATATTTGCCGGTGGCGACATCCAGCCGGTAAGACGCGTGCATCTCCTGGTTATTGGTCCAGACTTTTCCGTCCACGTTGGAATGGTTCGGCGACACCATCGACGCCTGGGTGCTCGCGCTTTGCCACTCCTTCGGGAACGGGTAGGTGGTGACCTCCTTGGTCTTCGGATCGATCTTGGCGATGCCAGCCTGATACATCAGCGCCAGCCAGACATTGCCTTTCGGATCGAGCTCGATGTCCAGCGAACCCTTCGGCTGTTCGGGCTTCAGCACCGGAATCGCAATATCCGTGGCCTTGCCGGTCTTGGGGTCGAGGTAGCCGGCGAATTGCGCACCGAAATCCGAGTACCAGACCACGCCGTCCGGGGCGACGATCACGTCATGCGGCTGCGCATCTTTGCGCGGCAGATCATATTCGGTGATGATAACGCGCGTGGACTTGCCCTTCGGGCGCGGCAGCGTCTTCAGCGGCCACGGCCGGGTATCCGTCGTGCTCATGTTGACGCTGGCGAGATAGGCAGACGCTATCGGCGCCTGCGCCTCGGACACCGCCGGACGCTCGCCGCGCGGACCTGGAAGCAGCGGTTGCGGATGCAACGGCGTCGAGCCTGGCGAATAGGTACCCATCCGCTTGAAAATCTGCCGGAATTCCTCGGCGTCGTGGGTCGAGGTGACGATGCGCTGCAGCGTGTGGCAGCCAACGCAATTGCCCAGGAACAGCTTGTCCTTTTCCGTTCCCGGCATGCTGTTCAGCCATTCCGCGTTGGAAAGCTGGTTCACCAGGTTTTTTGCCTTGGCGAGCTTGATGTCCGCCGTGGCCCCGGCCTCCGCTGAAATGTCGACGGCCTTGGGTCCCTCCAGATCGTAGCCGGAGGCGCGGATGGCAATGGTGTAGTGACCCGGCTCCAACCTCCCGGCGGGGAAGCTGAATTTGCCTTTGTCGTCGGTCACCACTGTCGTGGTGATATTGCTGCCGTCCTTCTTGGCGCTGACCAGCACGCCTTCCATCACCGGCTCGGCAGCAGACGATACTTGTCCGCTCAGCGGCGAGGCGCTTTGCGCCTGCGCGCTCATTCCAGCCTGGACGAAAATGACAGCAAGGCTGGCGCCCGCCAGAAGCAAAAGCTTGTTGGGTCGCATGATCACCTCCCTGGATTATTGTTGAGCGAGAGTTTGCACCTTTCAGAGCGCTTGGAAAAGCCTAGAGGCAGCGTTGTTCCCCCCAATTGTCATCCCGGATAGCCGCTTCCGGCGGCTTCCGGGATAACATCGGTGGTCCATCAGTCGAGCGGCTCGACATGAATAATGTTGGCGCCGTGATTGTCGCCGATCCAAAGTTCCGGCCGCTCGGCTTTGTTGTCGATGAAGACGCGGCGGATATTGGTGAATTGCCCGGGCAGGAGGTAATCGACAAAATTCCCGGTTTTCGGATCGAGGCGGGAGAGGCGGTCGTTCAGCATCGAGCCCGCCCAAACCTCGCCATTCTTGTCGGCTTCCGCGTCATACGGCGCGCTCCATGGCGTCGGCGGCTTCCACTCCGTGAATTTCTCGGCGTTCGGATCGAACATGCCGATACCATTGCTGCCGAAGGCGGCGAACCAGAGCCGGTCCTGGGAATCCACGCGTCCGCGCCGTGGCTTGGTGTTGCCGAACGGCACAGTCCAGATGGTGGTGACGTTGGTCTTCGGATCGACCCGGCCGATGCGCGTGTTCTGAAACTCCAGGATATAGGGCCGGTTCTGCGAGTCCGTCGGCATGCCGTAACCGCTGATCTTCTTGCCGTCGGCGGAGGTGGCGACGCCCATCCTCTCATAAGTGCCGGTGTCGGTATGGAATTTATAAAGCGAATGCAGGCTTTGATCGCCGGTCCAGATAACGCCATCGGCGTCCGAATGCTGCGGCGACACCATCGACGCATAGGTGCTGTTCGACTGGTCCTGCACCGGGAAAGGATAGGGCGTGATCTCTTTGGTCTTCGGATCGATCTTCGCCAATCCGCCTTGCATCATCATGGCAATCCAGAGATTGCCCTTCGGGTCGACGGCGAGGTTGAGCGACCCCTTTGGCGCTTTCGGCTTGAGGATCGGAAGAGGATATTCCGCCACCTTGCCGGTTTTGGGATCGAGTTCTCCAATCACGGCGCTGCCGAAATCCGAATACCAAGCATGACCGTCGGCGGTGAGGACCACGTCATGCGGCTCCGCTATCTTCCGCGGCAGATCGTAGGTGGTGTAGATGACATGGGTCGCCCGGCCCGTGGGCCGCGGCAGCGTCTTCAGCGGATAGGGCCGCGTCGGCGAGTTGCTTAAATTGATGCTGGCCAGGAATTCCGCGCGGGCCTTGCTGGCCTCGCCTTCCTGCTCGCGGACGCGGACGCGCTCGCCATCGACAAACAGCCGCTGAAAGTTAAGCGGCGTGCTGCCCGACGAGTAAGACGCCATTCGCCCAAACAGCTCGAGGAACTCCTCGGCGTTATGAGCGGAAAACATCGGGCGCTGCAGATTGTGGCAGCCGACGCAGTTGGTCAGATAGCTCTTTTGCTTGTCGGTGCCCGGCGCGCTCATGATCCATTCGGCGTTGGAGAGCTGCTTCTCAAGATTTTTGGTCTTGTCGAGCTTGACGTCCGCCGTCGCATCGCCTGCCGCGGGCACATCGATTTCCTTGGGACTTTGCAGGTCGTAGCCGATGGCGCGGATAGAAAGCGTGTAACGGCCCGGCTCCAGGCGGCCGGCAGGGAAGCTGAACTTGCCTTTGTCGTCGCTGACGACGCTCACGGTGATGTTGGAGCCTTGTTTCTTGGCGCCGACGATGACCCCTTCCATCACCGGCTCGGCCGCAGAGGAGACTTGCCCGCTAAGCGCCGCAGCGTTTTGCGCGCGCGCCGCCGTCGAACTCTGTAGCAAAATGGCGGCGAGGATTGCCGTTAGGAAGAGCAAGCGCTGCTTGCGTCGCATCACGACCTCCCTGAAGTTTAATTTCTTTGTTCGCCGCGTCTGCGCGCGGCTAAAGCGCCAGGGTTGCAGGACCCGGGCGTTATCTGTCAGTCGAGCGGCTCGATCTTGACGATGGACGCGCCGTGGTTGCTGCCGGCCCAGAGCGCCGGCTGCTGCCCGGTGTTGTCGACGAAGACACGCCGGATATTCGTCGGCCGCGGCAGCAGATATTCGACGATGTCGCCGCTCTTGGCATCGACGCGGGATACGAAGTCGTTGTTCATCGAGCCGGTCCAGGCGCGGCCGTTCTTGTCGACCTCGGCGTCGTAGGGAGCGCTATACGGCGTCGGGATTTTCCACTCGGTGATCTTCTCGGTCTTCGGATCGAACATGCCGATGGCGTTGCCGCCGAATTCCGCGAACCAGAGACGATCTTCCGAATCGACGCGGCCGCGACGCGGCTTCGAATTGGCGATCGGGGTGGCGTAGATCTTGGCGACATTGGTCTTGGCATCGAGCAGGCCGATGCGGGTGTTGCCCTGCTCAAGCAGCCAGACATTGTTTTGACTGTCCGATGGAATGCCGTAGGCGCTGATGTGCTCGCCCTTGGCGTCGGTCGCGACACCCTTGTCCTCGTATTTCTCGGTGGCCATGTCGAACCGGTAGAGTTTGTGCACTTCCTGATTGTTGGTCCAGATTTTCCCATCCACATCGGAATGCTGCGCCGCGACCATCGTGGACTGTGTGCTCGGCGTCTGCCACTCGTCGGGATAGGGATAAGCTTTGGCTTGTTTGGTCTTGGGATCGAACTTGATCAGCCCGGCCTGATACATGTTCGCGAGCCAGAAGTTGCCCTGATGATCTTGTGAAATCTGCAGGCTGCCGACCGGAGCATTCGCTTTCATCACCGGCAGCGGATACTCGGCCACCTTGCCGGTTTTCGGATCGAGCGTGCCGATGAATTGGAAAGCGAAATCCGAATACCAAGCCATGCCGTCCTTATCGAGGATCACGTCATGCGGCTGGGATTCCTTCCGCGGCAAATCCCATTCCGTATAGATGACCTTAGTCGCTTGGCCCTTCGGACGCGGGATGGTTTTAAGGGGATAGCTGCGCTCGCCGTTGCTCATGTTGACGCTCGCGAGCCACTCGGCTGCGGCTTTGGCAATCTCGGGACGGACGCGCTCGCGCTCGGACCTCGGGCCGCCGGTCGGTATCAATTGCGGGCGGGTCACTTGGCTGCCGGGTGAATAAAGCCCCATGCGCTGAAATATCGCCGGCCACTCCTCCGCCGTGTAGCTGGACATGAAGATGCGCTGCAGCGTGTGGCAGCCAACGCAGCTGCCGAGAAAAGCCTTCTGCCTGTCGGTGCCGGGTGCGCTCACCAGCCACTCCGCGTTGGAGAGCTGCGCGGCGAGATTTTTTGTCTTGCTCAGCTTCACATCGGCGGTGCCGCTCGCGGGCACCTCCACTTCCTTAGGACCCTCGAGATTGTAGCCCGCCGCCCGGATGGACATCGTGTATTTCCCCGGCTCAAGCCGGTTGGCGGGGAAACTGAATTTTCCTTTGTCGTCGGTGACGACGCTAACGGTGACGTTGGAACCTTGCTTCTTGGCGCCGACAACGACGCCTTCCATCACCGGCTCTTCGGCGGAAGAAACCTGGCCGGATAAAGCCGTCGCGGTTTGCGCCTGCGCGGGAGCTTGGAGAAACACAGCGACAAGGCTGATGCCGGCCAGAAGCAAATGCCTATTAGATCGCATGGTTACCTCCCGTT
>JAXDOS010000245.1:0-19331 GCA_034668785.1 Alphaproteobacteria bacterium | reverse complement strand
GATCCGCGCTGGTTTTGTCAGGTCGAGCACGATGCGCGATCCGCCCGCCATGACGACGCCGTAGCGGAATGCCTTGACGAGGCCGCGTCCGCTATCGCCTGCCCGCGGTTTGAGCTGAAAGGCCACCTGGGGCAGATCGATGACGACGCGGTAGGGGTCGGCGAGCGCGAATGCCCGCAAATTGACCTTGCTGCTGAGATCGACCACGAAACGGGTTTGGGTCTCATCGCCGCCGATGCGGAAGTCGGTCGCCAGCGGGAAGGCGCCAGCGGCTGCCGCAACATTCGTGCGCTCGGCCGACAGGGCAAGGCCGCCGGCGAAGAGCCCGGCGCCGAGGATGCCAAAAATCAGGTTTATGGCGCGGATAGACACTTAATCCCGGCCCTCCGAGCGTCTCTTACTCCATTAGAGTGGCATGGTTAATCGGAACTTAAAGCGGATTCATGACCGGGGGTCAGGTTCTTGCTTCCCTGTAACGGCTGCTTGCTATCCCCCCCACCCAGCCTTAAGAAGGAGTGCTGACGGTAATTGTTCCGGTTGTACCGTGTTCGGGCTTCCGGCACGCCGCATGGACCGCGCTCCTCGATGAGGCAGCGGATAAACAGGCGGTTTGCGAGCCGAAACCCTTGGTCAAGGACAACCAGATCAGCGCGCGGCCAATCTGTGTACAGTCTCGGTTGCCCGTGCCGAAAATCGTTAGCAAGAACCCGGCGGCGCTCCCGCTGCCGTCCGTTACGGGCCCGAGATCATGGCCAAGACGTGTGCCAAAATCCAACTATGTCGCGGTAGAGATATCGCGGTGGCAGACAACTTTTTGTCTGCTGGCGCACGATCCCTCATGCCATCGCGCCCATCATTTCCACCTGAAATCAGGCAGACCGCGCTTTGCGCCGCTCTCCGCCGCCCCCGTAGCATCGGGGGGCGCCAGCCGAGTCGGTTCGCCGTTATGAGAAGTATCAATGGCCAACAAAATGCTGATCGACGCGACCCATCCGGAGGAAACCCGGGTGGTCGTCCTGCGCGGCAACCGTGTCGAAGAATTCGACTTCGAATCCGCCAATCGTAAACAGCTCCGCGGAAATATTTATCTCGCCAAAGTAACGCGCGTGGAGCCGTCGCTCCAGGCTGCTTTCGTCGATTATGGCGGCAATCGCCACGGCTTCCTCGCCTTCAGCGAAATCCACCCGGATTACTATCAGATCCCCGTCGCCGACCGGCAGGCGTTGATCGAAGAAGAGGAGCAGGCGCACCACGCCGCGGATGCCGAAGCCGATAATCGGGCAGGCCGCAGACGGGGATCGCGCCATCGGGGGGCCGAACGCCCCCGCGAAATGGTTAGAAGCGAACCTGTCGACGTCGAGACCGATACGTCCGGCAGCTCTAATGGGCAGCCCGACGGGACGCCGCCGCTCGGCGAACCAGTTTTGGAATATGTTGAAACCGCCCCGCAAGGCAGCGAAGAAATCTCTGCGCCCGAGCATCTTGCCTCCGCCGAACTGACGCCGGAAGAGCCTATCGGCATGATCCAACAAGCCGAGTCTTCCGATGTCGCGGAGGCCCAGGATCATGAGCCGGCGGGTGATGCCAACGTCCCCCCAAGCGACGGGGCGGCCAACGGCACCCCTATCGAGAATGGCAACGGCGAGGACACCGAGAGCGAAGAGCAGCCGGTCGAAATGGTGGGCGGTGCCGACGCTTTGGAGGAAGTACCGGAGCGGATGTCCCGCGGACGCCGCCAATACAAAATCCAGGAAGTGATCAAGCGCCGGCAGGTCATGCTGGTGCAGGTCGTCAAAGAGGAGCGCGGCACCAAGGGAGCGGCGCTTACCACCTATCTCTCACTCGCGGGCCGCTATTCGGTGCTGATGCCGAACACCGCGCGCGGCGGCGGCATCAGCCGCAAGATCACGGATTCCGTCGACCGCAAAAAGCTCAAGGAGATCGCCGAGGAACTGGAAGTGCCGGAAGGCATGGGCGTGATCCTGCGCACAGCCGGTGCGAGCCGCACCAAGACAGAAGTAAAGCGCGATTTCGAATATCTGCTGCGGCTGTGGGAGACGGTGCGCGACCTGACGCTGAAATCGACTGCCCCCAAGCTTGTGTACGAGGAAGGTTCGCTGGTCAAACGCTCAATCCGCGACCTCTACAACAAAGACATAGAAGAAGTCGTTGTCGCCGGCGACGAAGCCTACAAGGACGCTAAGGACTTCATGCGCATGCTGATGCCCAGTCATGCGAAAAACGTGAAACCCTATAAGGACGTCCAACCTCTGTTCTCCCGCTACGGCATCGAGAGCCAACTCGATGCCATGTTTTCGCCGACTGTACAGTTGCGCTCGGGGGGCTACATCGTCATCAACCAGGCCGAGGCGTTGGTCGCCATCGACGTCAATTCCGGCCGCGCCACGCGCGAGCACCATATCGAGGACACCGCGCTCAAAACCAACCTCGAAGCCTCGGAAGAGGTTGCTCGGCAACTACGCATGCGCGACTTGGCCGGCCTGATCGTCATCGACTTCATCGACATGGAGGAGAAGCGTAACAACCGAGCCGTCGAACGGCGCTTAAAGGAATGCCTGAGGCACGACCGCGCGCGCATCCAGGTCGGCGGCATCTCACATTTCGGCTTGCTGGAAATGTCGCGGCAGCGCATCCGCACCAGCGTGCTTGAAAGTTCGACAGAGAAATGTCCGCTCTGCGGCGGCGTCGGCCATGTGCGTTCGGTTTCTTCGGTCGCACTGCAGCTTCTGCGCTCGCTGGAAGAGACGCTCATCAAAAGCGCGACGCATAACCTTATCGTGCGCACCCGAGCCGATGTCGCAATTTACGTGCTTAATCACAAGCGCGCGCATCTGCGGAGTCTGGAGGAGAGATTCCGCGTCACGCTGACTGTGACTACAGATCCCTCGATCACCGGCCAAATCTCGTTCGCCGTCGACCGCGGTGAACAGGTGCATACGATCGAGGCGGCGAAGGCGCTGATGGCGCTCCAGTCCGACACCATCACGAGTGCGCCGGAAGAGGAAGAGGAAGCCGATATCGGCCAAGAGGATGAGGCTGAGGTTGAGGAGCAGGCCGAGGCCGACACTGAGCAGACTATGGCCCCGGATACGCCACGCGCGGACGATAGCCATGAGGACGGCACTCCCCGGCGCAAGCGACGTCGGCGGCGGAGGCACGGCGGAGGCGAAGGACAGGAAAATCGCGAACCCGGAAGCCACCCCGCTACGGCGATGCCAGATGCCGTCTTCGAAGGCCAGCCCCACGATCAGTCAAGCAACGACGCCGAGCACGGCTACGAAAGCGAGAACACCGCCACCGAAGCTGGCGCAATGCCTGCCGGCGAAAACGGCCATCCGCGTCCCGACGGCGAACCCCGCCGACGCCGGCGCGGCCGCCGAGGCGGTAGGCGCAATCGGCGCGACCGGGAGGGCGGTCTTCCCAATGGCGAGAGCCGTCCGGAAGAGAGCCACGGCGAACAATCCTTCCGCCACACGCCGGATATCGCCGAATCGACGCATGTTCCGCGGATCGAGCCGAGCGCGGTGGGGATGGAGACAAATTACCAGCCAGCCGCGGACAGCTTTAATCAGGCAGCCGCACCGCCCACCCCGCAGCCGGAAGCCGAACCGCCGCGCCGCCGTTCAACCATCCGCGAGCCGGCGCCGACTTTCCCACGCGACGAGGCCCGGGCTCCCCGCGCCGAGCCGGCTCCGCCGGTATCGAACGCGCCGGAGCCGCAAAACGAGGAAGCCGGCAAGCCGCGCAAGACCGGCTGGTGGGCAAAGCGTTTGCTGGGCGGAAACAGCTAGACCGATGCAAAGCCGCTTCGTCGAGCGGGACGCCGAGGCTTTGGCCGACCGCTACGCCAAAGCGGGGGTCGGCCGCGATCTGGCGTTGCGCGTCTACACCACGCGCCTGCTCGGCCAAGATCCGAAGCTCGTCCTTCACGGCGGCGGCAACACCTCGGTCAAGACGCGCATGAAAGACCTCCTCGGCGAGGAGGTGGACGTGCTTTGCGTCAAGGGCTCGGGCTGGGACATGGCCGCGATTGAGCCCGCCGGTCTTCCGGCTGTGCGGCTCAATCCAATCAAGAACCTGCGGGCGCGCCCGGCGCTCGCTGACGAAGATCGCGTGCGTATCGAGCGTGCCAGTCTACTCGATCCGATGGCGCCGAACCCGTCGCTAGAAATGCTGCTGCATGCTTTCATGCCGCATAAGTTCATCGATCACACGCATTCCACCGCCGTGGTCAGCCTCACCGATCAGCCCAACGGGCCGGACCTGTGCCGTGAAGTTTACGGCGAACGCATGGGTTTGGTGCCTTACCTGATGCCGGGCTTCGGTCTCGCCAAAAAGGCGGCGGACGTATTCGATGCCGATCCCAAGGTCTGGGGCTTGATCCTGCTTAAGCACGGCATCTTCACTTTCGGCGCCACGGCGCGCGAGGCCTACGAGCGCATGATTGAGATGGTCACGCTTGCCGAGGAACGGTTGCAGAAGAACCGCAAAGCGGTTTTCGCCAGCGCGCAGTTGCCGCAAAAGATCGCACGGCGTGCCGAGATCGCGCCGATCCTGCGCGGCGCCTGTAGCCTTGAGGACGAAAAGGTCGAAGGCGCGTGGCGCCGCCTCGTTCTCGATTTCCGCGCCAACGAGACCATTCTCAATTTCGTCAACGGTAAGGAGATCGCGCGTTATGCTTCGCAAGGCGTGATCACGCCCGATCACATCATCCGTACCAAGAATTGGCCGCTGATCCTGCCAGCGCCGGCTGATGGCGATCTCGACACGTTCAAAGCAGCCGCGCAGCAGGCAACGAAGAAATTCGCGGAGCATTACCGCGGCTATTTCGAACGCCAATCCGTCCGCGTCGGCGGCAACAAGATCATGCTCGATCCCCTGCCCCGCGTGGCATTAGTGCCAGGGCTCGGCCTGTTTGGACTCGGCCGCTCGATGCGGGACGCACGGATCGCTGCCGACGTGGCGGAAGCCGCGGTGGAGGGCATCACCGACGCCGAAGCCATCGGCCGCTTCGAATCGATCAGCGAAGACGACGTGTTCGATTGCGAATATTGGTCGCTGGAACAGGCGAAGCTCGGCTCGGCGAAGGAATTGCCGCTGGCAGGACAAATCGCGGTTGTGACCGGGGCCGGCGGCGCGATTGGCGCAGCGACGGCGCGGGCTTTCGCCGCGGCTGGCGCCGAAGTCGCATTACTCGACATCGACGCGAATGCGGCACTGATGCAAGCAAAAGCTATCGGCGGCAACGCGGTCGCGTTCCGCTGCGATGTCACAGATGCGCAGTCGGTGCGCTCCGCCTTCGACAAAATCGTCGAGACTTTCGGCGGCATGGATATTCTGGTGTCGAATGCGGGCGCCGCGTGGCAGGGCCGCATCGGCGAAGTCGACGAGGCGGTGCTACGCCAAAGCTTCGAGCTTAACTTCTACGGTCATCAGCGCGTGGCGCAGGCGGCGGTGAAGATCATGCTAGCCCAGGGAACCGGCGGCTGTTTATTGTTCAACGTGTCGAAGCAGGCGGTAAATCCCGGACCGAATTTCGGCCCGTACGGTCTGCCGAAGGCGGCAACGCTGTTTCTGGTGCGGCAATACGCTGTCGATTACGGCGCCGACGGTATCCGCGCCAACGCGGTGAATGCGGATCGTATCCGCTCCGGCCTGCTCACCGACGATTTCATCAAGCAACGCTCGAAGGCGCGCGGCCAGAGCGAAAAGGATTACATGAGCGGCAATCTGCTTGGCCGCGAAGTCACCGCCGATGACGTGGCGCAAGCGTTCCTGCATCATGCGTTGGCGCTCAAGACCACCGGCGACGTCACCACGGTCGACGGCGGCAACATCGCCGCGGCACTGCGATAAGTAATCGCCATCTTTGGCGTCGCACGTTGTCACTTGCTGCGACGCGGCGCATAATGTGATGAGAGGTATCGGACATGGCAAATCTTTTGGACCGCATCAGCATTGACCCCGTGGTTTGCGGCGGCAAACCCTGCGTCAAGGGGACGCGCATCTGGGTATCGCTCATTCTCGACCTGTTGGCCGGTGGCATGTCGGAGGCGAAGCTGCGCGCCGAGTATCCCGAGCTCATGCACGACGACATTTTGGCCGCCATTGCCTACGGCGCCGAGGCTTCGCGTGAGCGCATGATTCCAGTTCCGGTGGAGCCGGCCGTGTGAGAATCAAAGTCGATGAGAACATCGGAAGGAGTGGAGTCGACCTCTTGCGACGAAGCGGCCATGACGTGATGACCGTCCGCGAACAGGGGCTTGCTGGCGCAGCGGATACGGTCGTGTTTCAAGCTTGCAAGGCAGAGGGCCGCACCCTGATCACATTGGATCGCGATTTCGGTCAGATTCCACGTTTTCCGCCCGGCCAGAGCGCTGGCATTGCGATCCTGGAGCTTGGCACGCCTGCCTCCTTGCCTGCTCTACTCGACCGCTTGGGTGAATTTCTTGCACTTGCCGCAACCGAGCCAGTCCACGGCAAGCTATGGATTGTTGAACCAGGGCGAATAAGAATTCGTTTGGAAAAAGGCGAGTGAAGAAGATGGTCCGCTACAACTTTACCTGAAAATACGAACAGCCGTAGACAGAATCCAAACCTCCGCTCACGGCGGCAACATCGCCGCGGCGCTGCGATAGGAATTCGATAAAGTTGATAGCAAGAGGGGAATATGCCGGAAGCTGACAAAGAAGGTGAGCGCTACTCCGCCAACGAGCCGCAGGCCGCGCCGGGCTTTTTCCTGAAAGGCTCGCATCAGCTCGATTGGGGCATGAAGAACCGCCTGGCCCGCACCTTCAATCCGGAGAGCGGCCGCACGGTCATGCTCGCCATCGATCACGGCTATATCCAGGGCCCGACCACCGGACTCGAGCGGGTCGACCTGAGCATCGTTCCGTTGCTGCCGTTGTGTGACGCGCTGTTCTGCACCCGCGGCATCTTGCGCTCGGTGATACCGGCGCAATCGGGCAAGCCCATGGTGCTGCGCGCCAGCGGCGGACCCAGCATCCTGAAAGAATTGTCCAATGAGCAGATCGCGCTCGACATGGAGGACGCCGTGCGCCTGAACGCCGCCGGCGTCGGCGTGCAGGTCTTCATCGGCAGCGATTACGAGACGCAATCCATTCACAACATGACACGGCTGGTGGATCGGGGTTTGCGTTACGGCGTCCCGGTGATGGGCATCACCGCCGTCGGCAAGGACATGAAGCGCGACGCCAAATATTTCCGGCTCGCCTGCCGCATCATTGCCGAGCTCGGCGCGCAATACGTCAAGACCTATTACGTGGACGAAGGCTTCGAGACCGTCACCGCGTCATGTCCGGTGCCGATTGTCATGGCCGGCGGCAAGAAGCTGCCCGAACTCGAGGCGCTGACCATGGCCTACAACGCCGTCCAGCAAGGCGCGTCGGGCGTGGACATGGGACGCAATATCTTCCAGTCCGATGCGCCGAAGGCGATGATCGCCGCCGTCAACGCCGTCGTGCACAAGAACACCAAACCGGCGGAGGCGTTGGAGATATACAAGTCGCTCAAAGCTAAAGGGTGAAGCGGCGTCACCAGAAAACATTCGTCGTCGCTCGGTCGCCGTAATCTTGTAATGTACCGCGTAGAATCCTCCTCAACGGTGGGATGCACTTGCCATGGCGCGGCTCGAACAAACACCTCAATTGCTTTTTGACCGCCGCAGCGTGCTCAAGGGCGCGCTCGGTGCCGGCATCGCCGCAAGCGGATTCTATCCACTCACGCGCGCATCAGCGCAAATCTCGTTCAAGACCTATCCGTTTTCACTGGGGGTCGCTTCCGGCGAACCGGCCGCCGATGGTTTCGTGCTGTGGACCCGCCTTGCGCCAGAACCTGCGAATCTCGGCGGCGGCATTCCGGCTGTGCCTGTCGAGGTTACTTGGGAGGTCGCCGCCGATTCCGGCATGAAGCAGGTGCTGCGGTCAGGCAAGGCGATTGCCCGCGCCGAGGTCGCCCATTCCCTGCATGTGGAGGTCGACGGCCTCGATCCTGCGCGGGACTATTTTTACCGGTTTCGCGCCGGCGAGGCTGACAGCCCCATCGGCCGATCGCGCACGCTCCCGGCGCCTGGAGCGGATGTCGCGCAACTACGCTTCGCCAATGCCGGCTGCCAAGCCTGGGAGGGCGGCTTTTACACGGCCTGGCGGCGGATCGCCGAGGAAAACTTCGATTTTGTCTTCCACTACGGCGACTATATCTACGAAAACGCCCGCTACCTGGCGGATCGCAACAAGAATCCGCTGCCGCGGGCGATGCCGGAAGGTTTCCGAACCTGCATCAACCTGATCGATTATCGCCGCCGCTACGGTCTGTATAAGAGCGACCCCGATCTGCAGGCGGCGCACGCCTCTTGTCCCTTCCTGCCGAGCTTTGACGACCACGAAGTCACCGACAATTGGGCCGCCGACACCGATCCGAAGAATACGCCGGCGGAAGCTTTCCTGTTTCGCCGCGCCGCGGCGTTCCAAGCCTGGTACGAGCATATGCCGGTTCGCCGCAGCATGTTGCCGCGCGGCCCGGATATGCTTGCTTACCGCAACCTCGCGTTCGGCAAGCTTGCCGATGTCGCCGTGCTCGACACCCGGCAGTTCCGTTCCAAGCAGCCGTGCGGCGATGGCATCAAGCCCGCTTGCAAGGAAGCCGATGAACCAAGCCGCACCATGATGGGAGAGCCGCAGGAACGCTGGCTCGCAGAGCGGCTGCAATCGGCCAAGGCGACGTGGCAAGTGCTGGCGCAGCAGGTGCTGTTCGCGCAGATGGACTGGCGCTCATTCGGATGGGCGAAAGCCTCGGACGTTGCCGTTGACCTCGACGGCTGGGACGGCGCCACCGCCGCGCGCAATCGAGTGATAAGCATGTTTGCTCCCACCGCAAATCCGGTGGTGCTCACCGGCGACGCGCACATGGCGCTGGCGCTGGAGATCAAGGAGGACTGGAAAGATCCGAAATCCCGCTGCCTCGGCGTCGAGTTTTTGGCCACCTCGATCTCGTCGGGCGGCGACGGCAGCGCCGCGTTGGAAAACAAGGAAGCGCTGCATGCGCAGAACCCGCATTTGAAATTCAGCGGCAATGAGCGCGGCTATACCCGCCACACGGTGACGCCGAAACAGTGGCGGGCGGATCATCGAGTCGTGGAAAAAGTGAGCACGCGCGACGCGCCTATTCTCACGCGCAAATCCTTGGTGGTCGAGGCGGGGCAGCCAGGCTTGAATGACGCCTGAGCGGCGATTCACCCTTTCTGCAGCCACTCGCCGATCCGCTCCACCGCTTCGCGCATCTCGACGGCGGAACCGGCGTAACAAAAGCGCAGGAAGTGCTTGCCCCGGACCGGATCGAAATCGACGCCCGGCGTCGCCGCCACGCCCGCTTGCTCCAGCATGCGTTTGGCGAAATCGAAGCTGTCATCGGTGAAGCGCGAAACGTCGGCATAGAGATAGAAGGCGCCATCGACCGGCAGGAAACTGTCGAGTCCCGACCGCGGCAAGCCTTGCGTCAGGAGGCGCCGGTTCTCCTCGTAGCCGTGCTTGATCTTCTCCAGCTCAACGCGCGCGTCGAACGCCGCCTCGGCCGCGATCTGCGACAGCGTCGGCACCGAGATCGCGAGATTTTGCTGCAGCCGCTCAATCGGGCGCACGAAAGCCTCGGGCACGATCATCCAACCGACGCGCCAGCCGGTCATGCAGAAATATTTGGAGAAGGAATTGATGACGATAGCATTCGGCGACAGCCGCGCCGCGATTTCCGCCGCGAAAGCGTAATCGAGGCCGTGATAAATTTCGTCGGAGATGAAACCGATGCCCTCCGCTTCGGCGGCGCCGATCAGACCGGCGAGCGCGCTGGCGTCCATCATGGTGCCGGTCGGATTGGCGGGACTGGCGACGATCACGCCCTTGAGCGGATTGCGGCGATGTTCCGCGATCAGCGCCTCGGGCGTGATCGCCCAGCGGGTCTGCGCCGAGGTCTCGATCAGCACCGGCTCGCAGCCAAGCGCGGTGAGAATGTGGCGGTAAGGCGGATAGCCGGGGCTCGCCATCGCCACGCGGTCGCCGGCTTCGAACAGCGCCAGGAAGGCGAGAAGGAATCCGGCTGACGATCCGGTGGTGACGATGACGCGGGCGGGATCGACCTCTAGCCCATGTTGCTCCTGATAATGCCGCGCGATCCGTGCCCGCAGCGACGGGATGCCGAGCGCCTGGGTATAGCCGAGCCGCCCATGCGTGAGCGCGGCGCCGGCCGCGGCGATCGCGGTCGAAGGCGCGGAGGCGGCCGGCTGGCCGACCTCCATATGGATGACGCGGCCGCCGGCGGCCTCGATGCGCGCGGCAGCCGCCATCACGTCCATGACCATGAAGGGTGGGACATCGCCGCGTCGCGAAGGCGTCATAAGCTGTTTGGCCTTTTCCAGCATCTGGACCTTTTAAGTCATCTCGCCGCCGCGGTCATTGCTTCGCCTGCCCTTTGACACGCGGGGCGGCCCCGCTATTGCCGCATTCCACAGCTTCGGTGCTGCGAGAAATCACGTAAAACAGCTAATGGACGCCTTTGCCTCGGGATGGGCGTTAAGTTGATCTTTGTTACTCGCTTCTAGCCTGCGCCCTCGCTAATTTCGGGTCAGGAGAGGCGGGCGACTATTGAGACCTAGACCGAGATGATAACAGCGGAACGACCGACAAAGTCTTCACGCGCGACGCCGGCGTCGCGCGTCGTCGCGCTGCTGACGGCGGTCGCGGTCGGTGCCGCAAGTGTCCCCGCGCAGGCCCAGGAATCGACCAAAGGACTGCCGCTGGTCCGCGACGCCGAGATCGAGCAACTGCTGCGCGACTACACCCAGCCGATCCTGCGCGCCGCCGGCCTCTCCCAGCAGAATATCCGCGTCGTCATCATCAACGATCGCAGCTTCAATGCCTTCGTTGCCGACGCGCGCCGCATCTTCATTAATTCGGGCGCGCTGATGGAAGCGCAAACGCCGAACCAGATCATCGGCGTCTTCGCCCATGAGACCGGCCACATTGCCGGCGGCCATCTCTCGAAAATGCGTGAGCAGATCGCCAATGCCACGACGCAATCGATCATCGCCATGTTGATCGGCGTCGGCGCCATGGTCGCGGGCGCGCGATCCGGTGGAGGCTCCGGAGGCCTCGCTCAAGCCGGCGCGGCGGCGATGACCGGGCCGCAGTCGATGATCCAGCGATCGCTATTGGCCTATGTGCGCACGCAGGAAGAACAGGCCGATCGCGCCGGGGTGAAGTTTCTGAGCGCCACCGGCCAGTCGGCCAAGGGCATGTACGAGACCTTCAAACGCTTCGCCGACCAGATGTTGTTCACCGCCGCCTATATCGATCCCTATGTGCAGTCGCATCCCATGCCGACGGAGCGGGTGGCCGCGCTCGGGGAATTGGCGAAGACCAGTCCTTATTGGGACAAGAAAGATTCAGCTGAGCTTCAGCTGCGGCACGATCTGATGCGGGCGAAGCTCTCCGGGTTCATGGAGCGGCCGGATACGGTTGCACGGCGCTATCCGGCGAGCGACACCAGCCTGGCGGCACGCTACGCGCGGGCCATTTCAAGCTACCGCCATTCGGATTTGCGCGAGGCCAATACTCAGATCGATGCCTTGATCCAGGCGCAGCCGAATAATCCTTATTTTCATGAACTCAAAGGCCAAGCGCTGCTGGAAAGCGGTCACGCGGCGGCAGCGATTGCGCCGTTGCGGCGGGCGGTCCAACTCGCGCCTAATCCCGCATTGATCCAGGTCTTGCTTGGACAGGCCTTGGTCGCAGCCAACGATCCGAAGCTCGCCGAAGAGGCCGTGTCCACCTTGCGCACGGCGATGACGCGTGAACCCGAAGTGCCGGAAGGCTATACTCAGCTGGCGATGGCCTATGGGCGCAAGGGCGATCTGGCGCAGGCCGATCTCGCTTCGGCTCAGGCTGCGGCGGCGCGCGGCGACTTGAAGACGGCACGCGAACTCGCTGCCCGCGCCAAGACCCGCTTCGCTGTTGGGACGCCTGGCTGGGTCAAAGCCGACGACATCGTCGGCTCCAAACCGTCAGCAGGAAGCACATCACCATGATGCCGAAAGGATATGTCCGATGACCTCAACTCTTCGCTCCCTTGCAGGCCTAGCCGCCGGCATCCTTCTGGCATTCACCGCTGGGCCCGCGGCGCAGGCGCAAAACATTTCCACGCCCCAGCGCACGGAGATCGAAGCGATCATCAAGAGCTATCTCATGGCGCATCCGGAGGTGTTGCAGGAAGCGCTGGGCGAACTTGAGAAACGGCAGACGGCCGCCGACGCGGAAAAGCATCAGGCTGCGGTGAAGGACAATGCCAAAACGTTGTTCACGTCCGACCGCCAGGTCGTGCTCGGCAATCCGCAAGGCGACATCACCATGGTGGAGTTCTTCGATTACAACTGCGGCTTCTGCAAGCGCGCCATGGCCGACATGCTCGACCTGATGAAGAGCGATCCGAAGCTTAAGATCGTGCTCAAGGAATTCCCGGTCTTGGGCGAGGGCTCGACGCAAGCGGCGCAGGTCGCCGTGGCGGTGCGGATGCAGGATAAGACCGGCAAGAAATATCTCGATTTCCACCAGAAGCTGCTCGGCGGCCGCGGTCAGGCCGACCGCGCGCATGCGCTCGCGGTTGCCAAGGAAATTGGGCTCGACATGACGCGCCTGGAAAAGGATATGGCCAGCGACGAGGTGAAGGCGAGCCTTGAGGAAAGTTTCAAGCTCGCCGAAGCCTTAGGCCTGAGCGGCACCCCAAGCTATGTCGTCGGCTCCGACATCGTCATCGGCGCCGTCGGCCTGCCGGCCTTGAAGGAAAAGGTTAATACCGCGCGTTGCGGCAAGGCCATCTGCTGAGCGCACGGCATCGGTTTTAGCGGTACGGACGGCGCTTTGCGGGACCGGGCTTCCCCTTGTCCCCGCATCTACTTATAAACGCTGACGCTTAGCGCGCGCTCTTTTGAGTCTGCCTGAATCCGCACCGTCGAGTCCCTTATGGCGAAGACCGTTTACGTCCTCAACGGCCCAAACCTCAACCTGCTCGGGAGCCGCGAGCCGGAGAAGTATGGCCACGCCACGCTTGAGGACGTGGAGGCGCTGTGCCGCAAAACGGCGGAGCGGCATGGTCTTGCTGTGGAATTCCGGCAATCGAATCGGGAAGGCGAATTGATCGATTGGATCCATGAGGCGCGCGCGCAGAAGGCCGCGGGGATCATCATCAATGCGGGCGGCTATAGTCACACGTCCGTGGCGATACATGACGCCTTGCTAGCGGCGAATGTGCCGGTGATCGAGGTGCACATCACCAACATCTATGCGCGCGAGAATTTTCGTCATCACTCCCATGTCGCCGCCGCCGCCAAGGCCACGCTCAGCGGCTTCGGCACGGAAGGTTACGCCCTTGCCATCACCGGACTGGCCGCCATGGTCGGCGCGAAGGCGAAGAGCTAAAGTCGTGGCACGCGCGCCGCACGGAACACCCATGCCGAAGCAAAAACCTGCCATCGACAAAGACCTGATCCGCGAACTCGCCGCGCTGTTGGAAGAGACAGGTCTCACGGACATCGAGATCGAACAGGCGGGAATGCGCGTTCGCGTCGGGCGTCAGGCGCAAGGGACGTCGCTTACTTCCCATTCTCCGATTACGCCCGCTCCCATCCCCGCATCCACCGGCATCACCTCGCTCGCGGCACCCGATCCCGCAAAGCATCCTGGCGTCGTCACCTCGCCTATGGTCGGCACCGCTTACTTAAGTCCGGAGCCGGGCGCCAAGGTATTTGTCGAGGTCGGAAGCCAGGTGCTGGCCGGGCAAACGCTTCTCATCATCGAGGCGATGAAGACGATGAATCAGATTCCGGCGCCGCGCTCGGGCACGGTGATCCAGGTTCTCATTGAAGACGGTCAGCCGGTCGAATTCGGCGAGCCGATGATGATCGTCGAGTGATGAATGTGCCGAGCACAAGCTCTTTCTTCGCCTCTCCCCGCTTGCGGGGAGAGGGCGACTTTCGAGTGCAGCGAGAAAGTCGGGTGAGGGGGGCTATCGATAGACCTTGTACGTCGAAGCGCCCCCTCACCCCAACCCTCTCCCCGCAAGCGGGGAGAGGGAGAGGCGGCTAATGTTCGACAAGATCCTAATCGCCAATCGCGGTGAGATCGCGCTTCGGGTGCTGCGCGCCTGCAAGGAGCTCGGCGTCGCCACCGTCGCGGTGCATTCCACCGCTGACGCCGACGCCATGCACGTGCGGCTCGCGGATGAAAGCGTGTGCATCGGGGCCCCCGCGGCGAAGGACAGCTATCTCAATATTCCTGCGCTGCTTGCCGCCTGCGAGATCACCGGCGCCGATGCGGTGCATCCCGGTTATGGCTTCCTGTCAGAGAATGCGCGCTTTGCCGAGATCCTCGGCGAGCACAAGGTGCATTTCATTGGTCCGAAGCCGGAGCATATCCGGCTGATGGGCGACAAGATCGAGGCCAAGCGCACGGCCATGCGTCTTGGCATTCCGGTGGTGCCGGGCTCGGAAGGCGGCGTCAAATCCGATCAGGAAGCGCTCAAGATCGGCCGCGAGATCGGCTTTCCTCTTCTGGTCAAGGCGGCAGCCGGCGGTGGCGGGCGCGGCATGAAGGTCGCGCATACGGAAGCCGAACTTGCGACCGCCCTGGCCACCGCACGCTCGGAAGCCATGGCGGCTTTCGGCGACGACGCCGTTTATTTGGAACGCTACCTGCAGCGGCCGCGCCATATCGAAATCCAGGTGCTTGGTGACGGCAACGGCAACGCCATCCATCTCGGCGAGCGCGATTGCTCGCTACAGCGCCGCCATCAGAAGATTTGGGAGGAAGGCCCCTCGCCTGCTCTCAATACCCCGGCGCGCGATGTTATCGGCGAGACGGTGGCGGTGGCCATGCGCGAGCTGAAATATCTCGGCGTTGGGACTGTCGAGTTCCTTTACGAGGACGGCAACTTCTATTTCATCGAAATGAATACCCGGATTCAGGTCGAGCATCCGGTGACGGAGATGATTACCGACATCGACCTGGTGCTCGAACAAATCCGCACCGCTGCGGGCGGCGACCTGACGCTGACGCAGAAGGACGTCAAATTCCACGGCCATTCCATCGAGTGCCGGATCAATGCGGAAAATCCGGTGTCGTTTCGTCCGTCGCCCGGCAAGATCCTGCACTATCACGCGCCCGGCGGGCTCGGCGTGCGGATCGATTCAGCGGTCTACCAAGGCTACACTATTCCGCCTTATTACGACTCGCTGGTCGGCAAGCTCATCGTCCACGGCAAGACGCGGCCGGAATGCCTGATGCGGCTCAAGCGCGCGCTGGACGAATTGGTGATCGACGGTATCGAGACGACGCTGCCGCTATTCCGCGCGCTGGTGCGCGAGCCGAGCATCATCGATGGCGACTACCACATCCACTGGCTTGAACAGTTCCTGGCCAGCGGCGGCATGGAGCCGTGATCGAGACGCTCTGTCAGTGCGTCGAGACAAGCCGCATCATCAAGGCGCCCGCGTCCCACGGATTGTAAGGTTTCGGCAGAAAAATCGACCGCGATACCAGACCTGGACCAAGGCTCGGACGCCACCTGCCGGAGGCGTAGACGATCGGCAGGCCGGGCCGCAATTCGCGTACGCGTTCGGCGAGCGTGGCGCCGTCCATCCCGCCTGGGAGATGAATGTCGGTAAACAGCACATCAACGACCGCATTGGATTCGATGTGGCGCAGCGCCTCAGCCGCGTTGCCGGCGACGTGAACCTGGAAACCCTGCTCTTCCAGAATGTCCGCCATCATGTTGCTGATGAGGATTTCATCCTCCACCAGAAGAACGCTGGTTGGTTTGTGCATCGGTTGCGTTTGTTCCATCGCATTCACTCCCCTCAGAACCGTCGCAGGAGGGGAACGCGCCGCCAGTCATTTGTTTGCAATCTTCCGCAAATTTGAGCGCTTCATCCCTAGCGCTTCCTTAATGTTGTCGCAGGAAGCCCTATCTATTCCACAAGCGCCCTCGATCATCGTAGATTACCGGCGAGCCTCTGCCTCATTGAACGAATCATCAACCATGGCCAGCCGCGACAACGCCTTTGTTGAAATCACCCCTGAGGTCCTGCTCAAGGCTTATGCCTGCGGCATTTTCCCGATGGCGGAGAGCGCCGAGGATCACGCGCTCTATTGGATCGAGCCGGAGTTTCGAGGCGTCATCCCGCTCGATGGCTTTCACGTTTCCAGCCGGCTCGCCCGCACGGTACGGTCGGGACAGTTCGTCGTTACTGTGAATCAGGATTTCGAAGGCGTCATGGCCGGCTGCGCCGCGCCTCAAGCCGGGCGTGGGCGCACCTGGATCAATAACCGTATTCGCACCCTCTACAGCAAGCTGCATGAGCGCGGCCATTGCCACAGCGTGGAAGTTTATCAAGGGGAAAAGCTGGTCGGCGGCCTCTATGGCGTGAGTCTCGCGCGCGCCTTCTTCGGCGAAAGCATGTTTCATCGCGCCCGTGATGCATCGAAAGTGGCGCTGGTGCATCTTATCGCGCGGCTGCGCGCCGGCGGCTTCACGCTGCTCGATACCCAGTTTGTCACCGATCATCTCAAGAGTTTCGGCGCGCTGGAGATACCGCGCGAGCAATATCATAAGGAGCTTGAAGCGGCACTCCTCGGCGAAGCGGATTTTTTTGCGCTGCCGGCTATTCCGCCCCTTTCCGGCGTCGAGGCGCTACGCCACGCCGGTACACTGCCTTAACGTCCCGGCGGAAATGGCAACGGCGGCGGCGGGGCGCGCCGCTGCTGTTGTTGCTGGGGCGGCGGTTGAGTACGGGCCGGTGTGCGCGGCGGCGCCGGCTCCGGCGGTGATGCCTCGGCAACCGCGGCACCCTTACAATCGGTGAGCCAGACATCATAGATCGGATGCTCGACGGCGTGGAGGCCTGGGCTCGAGGCGAACATCCATCCGGTGTAGATGCGGCGCACTTCCCCTTGCAGCGTCACCTCGTCGACTTCGATAAAGGCGTCGGTGTTGGGTGTCTCGGTGGGCTTGCGCGTGTAACAGGCGCGCGGGGTCACCTGCAGCGCGCCGAATTGCACCGTCTCGCCGATGGCAACGTCGAAGCTAGTGATGCGGCCGGTTATCTTGTCCAGTCCAGCGAAGACGCCCGTCGGGTTCGGGACTTTGTCCGTCGGAAACTCAGGCAGGACATCCTCGGTCGGCGGCAGCGCCGCGGTCGATGGCTGCGCCGTGCCGCGCGGCTGCCGCTGACCGGGCGGCAGGCCCTGAAGCGGCGGCGAGTTGGCATTCCCCGCTGCGGGAGGGTTCAACGAGATGGCTGGCGGCGGCGACGCGCCGCCCGGCGGCGGCGGCAGCGGCTGTGATTGGACGCCGATCTGCGGCCGCGCCGGTGGAGAAGGGCTTCCCGGCGGCTGCGGTTCGAGCGGCGGAGCTTGGCGACCGGGGACGTTCCCGGGCGGCCGCGGCGGATCGTTGCCGAAGATGGAGCCGAATTGCGCCGCAGCGGGAGCAGCGGCGAGGACGCCAACAACGGCGAGTAGGATTGGAAGAGGAAGGCGGGCCATCGGGCTCAATCACCGGGCCGCGCGGGAGGTGCAGGTCTCGCGCCGGTTCGCCCGGTTAACACGGCGAATGCGGCAGCGAAAGGGCGGAACAGGTGTCGGTAGACGCGTGGTCAGAAGCCAGCCTCTCGCATCCTGAAGAGTGTTACTTGGGCGTCCACGGTTTGTAGTCCCCGGTCGCGCGCGGGCGCCTGCCCTGAGCCAGAGTCGAACCAGACGGGCGATGCGCAGCGGGCGTGCCGGTCAAATTCGGCCGGTGCGGTTTCTGCCAAGCGCGCGGCGTGTACTTCTCGTCGGTCGGCGGAACATCGACGGTGTGATGCATCCAGCCATGCCATGCCGGTGGAATCGTGGATGCTTCCGCATAGCCGCCGTAGATGACCCAGCGCCGTTCGAAGCCGAGCGCGGCATCGATGACGCCGCCTTTGGTGCGGAAATAACGGTTGCCGAATTCGTCCTCGCCGACGAATTCGCCATAGCGCCAAGTCCATAATTGCGTGCCGAAGGTCTGGCCGTTCCACCAAGTAAAGAAGCGCAACAGGAACTGTTTCATCGGCCGCCGCGTTATCCATTATTGAGGCTTGGCGTTTTGCCACCTCCCCTCGCCGATGTCCAGGTCGCGCCCAACGGGTGGATGAGCAGTAGGACCTCGGCTTAACCCAGAAAAAGGTGAGCATGTTCGAGACTTTCCGCACCACGCTGACCGATGTCCGGGAGACGCTCGGCTGGGCTCCGGACTGGGCAGTCGCCGTCATCATTCTGGCGCTAAGCGTGACGCTGGCGCTTGGGTTGCACGCCTTGCTTATGACCGTCCTGCGGCGCCTGTTCACCGGCCGGCATCCCTACGCACAATCAATGCTGTCAAGAACCAGAGGAGCGACGCGGCTCGCATTTCTGGTCATGGCGCTGTTTATCGCCCTGCCCACGGTGCCGCTCGATGCCGAGGTGCGCGCCGTCGTCGTCCGGCTGCTGCTGCTGACAACGATCGGGCTGATCGGCTGGGTCGCCGTGACCGGGGTCAACACCGCCGCGAGTTTATATCTACGGCGTTTCCGCCTCGACATCGAGGACAACCTGCTCGCGCGCAAGCATCTGACTCAGGTCCGCATTCTGGTGCGGGCGCTCGATACACTGCTGATCGTTGTCACCATCGGCGCCGCGCTGATGACCTTCGAATCCGTCCGCCAATACGGCATCAGCCTTTTCGCCTCGGCAGGCGTCGCCGGTCTTGTCATCGGTCTCGCCGCGCGCCCGGTTCTCAGTAACTTGATCGCCGGCGTGCAGATGGCGGTGACGCAACCCATCCGCATCGATGACGCGGTCGTTGTCGAAAATGAATTCGGCACCATCGAGGAGATAACGTCCACTTACGTGGTGGTGCGGCTGTGGGATTTGCGCCGGTTGATCGTACCGCTGACCTACTTCATCGAAAAGCCGTTCCAGAACTGGACGCGCGAAGGCTCGGCGATCGTCGGCAGCGTCATGCTTTATTTGGACTATACCGCGCCGATCGCGCGCATTCGCGAAAAGGTGGCGGAACTCGCGGCGCAGTCGCAACTTTGGGACCGCAACCTGGTGAAGGTTCAGGTCACCGACGCCAAGGAAAGCACCATGGAGGTGCGGATCCTGGTGAGCGCGCATTCCGCGGGCACAGCATCGGATCTGCGCGCCGAGATACGCGAGAAGCTGATCGACTTCCTGCAACAGGAA
>JAXDOS010000244.1:0-8896 GCA_034668785.1 Alphaproteobacteria bacterium | reverse complement strand
GGCGAATTGGGGATCGGTGATCGCCGGACGCGGGCTGGCCTGGTTCCGCCATTACAAGCGGGTGCCAATGGTGGGGCTGACTATCTCGGTGATTAGCTTGCTGCTGCTGGCCTGGCATCCGTATCAGCCGGTGGAGATCGTGGCGCTGCACCTCGCCGCGGTCGGCGTCGGCATCGGCACGGTGTTTCCGGTCGCCACTGTGGCGGTGCAAAACGCGGTGCCGCGGCATCAGCTCGGCATCGCCACCGGCACCATGAATTTCTTCCGCGCGCTGCTGTCCTCCATCATCGTCGCGATGATGGGCGCGATCGTGCTCGGCGGCATCAACCTGCGCTCCGGCGGCGGCCTGACCATGGAAACCCTGCGCGCCAGCGCCGGCAGCGCCGACCTGGCGTTGCTGTTCCGCTGGGTCTTCCTGCTGGCGGCGGGCGTGCTTGCCACCTGCCTGTTCGCCATCATCCGCATGGAGGAAAGGCCACTGCCGGGCCGCGACGACCTTGCCGCCATGGCCACGGGGGCGCCGGCCTCGGCGGACAGCGGCTCCTGACGCGACATCCGGCCGCTCTTGCTTGAGGCCGATTTCAGCTAGGCTCGGCGAGGGTTGTTCCCACAGGGGAGGATTTCCATGCCGCCGTTCATCCGTTTGTTTGCCGTCGCCGCCGTCTTGTCCTTGCCATGCGCCGCGCAGGCGCAGGGCGTCGTCACCCATCGCGACATCTCTTTCGGTTTAGCCAAGGACATCGCCGACGGGGCGCTGGAATCCTGCCGCAAGGCCGGCGCGCATGTCGCCATCACCGTGCTCGACCGCTCCGGCGCCGTCCGTCTCAGCTATCGTGACGACGAGGCCGAGCCTCACACCACGGATAACAGCCAGCGCAAGGCTTACACCGCGCGCACGACGCGCGCGCCTTCCGCCGATATGGCCAAACGGCTCGCGGCTGCGCCCGGCGCCGTGCCGCAAGTTTACCAGCCGGGCGTCAGCGCCCAAGCCGGCGGTGTGCCGATCAAGGTCGGCAACGACATCATCGGCGCCATCGGCATCTCCGGTACGCCGGGTAAACCGGGTGTGGCCGGCGGCCTCGGCGATGAGGCCTGCGCGCAAGCCGGGATCGACAAGGTGGCGGACCGGCTGAAGTGATCGCGCTGGCTTCGGTAAAATAAAAACCGCCCGGCGGACGACCCGCCGGGCGGCTGCTCGATTACGAACCGATACGTTAGCGGATGACTTCGATCACGCGGCGTTCGCCGGGATCAACCACGACGACGTCGTTATCCTGCCGGTAGTAGCGATAGGACTTCGCCGTCGGCACTTCCCGCACCACGTCCTCGGAAAATTCCTCAAGCGTCACGGTGTCGGGAACTTGCTCGCGGACGCTGATCCGCGACTTCGACGCCGATCCGGTGGTGGTCGCCGTCTTCTGCGAGGTCACGGTGCGCTTGCGGATGAGGTCGCGCTGTTGCTGCGTGAACTGCACGCTCTTGGCAGCGGGAGCGGTGCTCTGGGCCCGCGCGTTGCCGCCGGTCGGGATCACCGCAACCACCGTCTTCTTGCTTGGCTCGACGATGACGATGCGGTCGCTGGTGGCGAAGTAGCTGTAGCCGCGATACTGCGGCGCCAGCTGTAACACCGTGCTCGGCACAGGATGGAGCGCCACGGACGATGGCACCGCCACGCCTTGGTTGATGGAGAAGTTCACATTCGCGGGCTTGATCTTCTCCTTAACGATCAAGTCGGCGATCTTGCTCTGCTGCTGGCTATCCAAAACATTGGACGCGGATGCCGGCTGCGCGGCGGATGTGCCCTGTGCGGTTGAAGCTCCCGCAGCCGTTGGGGCGCTTTGTGCGTTCTGCGCGGGGGCGGTCTGAGTGCCTTGCGCGCTTTGCGCCGGAGCGGCGCGCGTAGCGGTGCCCTGGGCCGATTGCGCATTTGGCGCGGGCGCCGCCGTGCTCTGGGCATTCTGCTGCACCGGAGCGGTTTGGGCAGCAGGTGCTTGGGCATTCTGCTGGACTGGAGCGGTGGTGCTTGCGGGCCTCTGCTGCGCCGGAGCGGCAGTGCTTTGAGCATTCTGCTGCGCGGGAGCGGCTTGCGAAGTAGGGGCTTGAGCCGTGGAAGCAGGCGCTGGCGCATTCTGCTGCACCGGCGCCGCCGCGTTTTGCGCGGGAGCCGCGGTGCCTTGAGCGTTTTGCTGCGCTGGAGCAGGGGTGCTTTGCGCCAAGGGATTAGCTGCCGGAGCGGTGGCCGGAGCATTGGCAGTCGTCGCCGGCTTCGTAGCGGTTGCCGCCGACGGAGCGGTGGAGGCAGGCGGATTGTTGACCGCCGCCGTGGTGCCGCTCTGACCCGCGGCGGTGCCGCCCGCGGCCATCTGCTGCTGCACGGCTTGCGTCAAATCTTGCGAGCCGGTCTTGGCGTTGCAGCTTGCCGGGCCGCTCGCCGCCTGCGCCGAAAGCACGTTGACGTTGACGCCGCAGACATTCGCCGCGGCATTGATGGGGATTTGCGCGGTCACTGGAATATTGGCGCGGTCGACCTTGAGGTCGGCGGAAAGATTGTTCAGGACATCCTGCAGATTGACAGTCACCAGACCCTTCTGGTCGGCGGTCTGGGCGAAAGCGGGCGCGGCGAGGCACAGCCCTACCGCTGTAGTCATCAGTAGCTTCTTCATGTTTTTTCTCCTTGCGCTTTAGGCATAAAAAAAGGCGGCGACCCACGCGCGATGGATCGCTCGCCCCCTTGGCTGCCGAAAACGGCCGCCCCTTGGGACTCAAAACTTAGTCGCGGCGGCTATGTTCCCAAGTTCCATGAGAATGGCGGACGCGGCGTGAGATGAAACCTTATTGCCAGCGGTTGATGCTGGTTTGCTTGCCGTCGACCACCACGGTTGCTTCCTTCGGGCCGGACTTCAGCCAGGTCTCGCAGACTTCCTCGGGCTGAATTTGGCCGAGCGTGCGGCAGAGTTGGGCGCCCTTAAGCTTCCAACCGCCGGCAAGCGCGATGGGCTGTTCGCCGGCGACCGTGATGGTGCCGGACAGCCGCCCGTCGGCGGCGAGATTGACGCGGCCCGTGAATTCCTGCCCGCCCTTCAAATCCATGGAGTTGATCAGCAAGCCCTTGCCAACCAGCGCCTGCATTTCGGCTGAGGTATAGGGTGTCTTTTGCTGGGCGACGGCGCTGCCAGCGGCGAGAATGAAGAGAAGTGTCATTAGAGAACGGCGATACATTTTTTGATCCTTTTGAATTGATTGATCAAAGAGTCGACATTCGTAGCACACAAGCCGCATACGCTGCGCTGATTCCTGGTGTGAACGTCCGAGCTGAGTATCAGCGTTTAGTGTGGAACCGCAACCGCCGGAGCGTCGGCCCTGACGGAAGTGCGGAGGCTTGCCGGATCGACGCCGTAATCCTTTGCCCAGCGCGCTAAATTCCAGGGGCGGTATTCCGGATTCTCGCGCCAGCGATCGAAGACGGAGACGTCTATGGTTTCGTTGATGGTGCTGACGATCTTATCGCCGTGATCTTCCGGCGGCGTTCCGATGGTCCGGTAGAAGGGACGTCCGAGTTTCAGCAAGCGGTAAGCGCCATGCAAGAATTCCCGGAAGGAATCGGAGATCGGCGATGTGAGTGCGTCGCCGTCGATCGTGACTTCGTTGCGAAAGGCCAGCCCATGCAACGAAGCCTTGCTCATCAGCCAACGGAGTGGGATTTGCGCTAACAAATCGCTCTGGCAGCCGCCGCCGACGTTGGCGTGGGCGCCTACGAACCACCGCTGTTCGACTTCGGACAGTGGCCTTCCGGCTTGATCTGCCGGCCTCGTTGCGTCCTTCGCAATCGACTGCGTCCACAGCGTCGGCGAGAAAGCCTGCCGGTATTCGTCGATGGCCAGCGCATGAAAGGCATAATCGTTGCTGATTTTCAGACCGGTGTTGAGGAATCCGCGTCCCGTGCGAGCTAAACCCGGAACGTTCGGAAAAGGGATACCCAGCGCACCGACGGTGTCGAACACCGCGATCAATTTCACCGGAGCCGGATGTGAGTATTTCAACATCCATTCTTCTTCGAGCGTGAATGTTCCGATGTTTTTCTCTTTATCGGCTTTGAGCTCGTGAAGAGTCCTTAACGTATGCAACGTGTGCCGCCGCCGGTATCTGCCATAAAGTTGGTTGACGGCGAGCGGCGCGCCGGGTGTCAGCAAGCCACACTTGGAAATAAATCCAGACAGACTTCTTGCGATATAAGCCCCGCGGCTGAAGCCGAAGATGAATATTTCGTCGCCGGGATTATAGTTCTCGATCAGCCACTCGTAGCCATCGACAACCGCTGCATCCAGACCGTGACCGAACATGCCGCTGCGAAACTTTTCGCCCCTGGTGCCGAGCCCGGTATTGTAATAGGTGCACTGAGCCAAGCCGTCCGCGCTGACCGGAGAACACAGCGCCTTCAGCCGCCAGAGATTGGTGTTGTCGCTGACGATATTCCAGGTGCCGTCCATGAACAGCGCGATGCGCTTTTTCGGCGGAATAACCGTGGGAATTAGCGCCGTCGGCATGAGTAACCCTTGTAACAAGCAGACGAGTTCGGCGCATCATCTGCTCGGCGGCTGCTGATGGGGATTGCGCCGGAAGCGCCATCGCCGACAGTCAGGCTCAATCAACGGCATGGATGCGGCAGCCGTCAAGCGTGGCGAGACGGAGTTCCCGTCAAGGGCGGCTGGTTTGTGCCGCTAGCGCGCCGATCTCGGCGCTGACGCGCTGGATGACGCTGTCCCAATCGCCAAAGCGCGGCTGGCGGAACAAGCGCGCGCTTGGATACCAAGGGGAATCCTCACGGCCGAGCAGCCAGCGGAAGTCCGGGCCTAGGGGAAGAAGAATCCAGGTAGGTTTGCCCAAAGCGGCGGCAAGATGCGCTACCGAGGTATCAATCGTAACAACGACGTCCAGCAGCGAAATGACGGCGGCGGTGTCAGCGAAATCCCCGAACTCCTCGCCAAGCCGTAGAACCGACGGATAACTGGCGAGCAGGGCGGCATCTCCCTCCCGCAACTCGTGTTGCAGGCTGACGAACTGGATGCCCGGCGCTGACAAGGCAGGTGAAAGCCGCGCCAGCGGAATTGAGCGGTTGTGATCATTGCCATGCGCCGATCGGCCGGCCCAGACCAGGCCGACTTTCGGCTGCGTCAGGTTGCTTAGCCGTGTTTGCCACGTCGTTAGGCGATCCGGGGGAACGTGCAGTTCGGCAATCGGCGGGATGCTGATCAACTCGGTCCCGAAGGCAAGCGGAAGGCTCATCAGCGGGCAGTGGAGATCGAACGGCGGCAACGGCTCGCCCCGGACAACCACGCGGGCTACATCTCCGAAACCGGACAACAGAGCCGTCAATGGGGACTGCACCTCAAGAAGGACCTTCGCTCCCTGCTTCGCCACTAACGGGATGTATCGGGAAAACTGGATGCTATCGCCGACGCCCTGTTCGGCATGGAGCAAGATCGTTTTGCCTTGCAGCGGTTCTTTCCCAAGCCAGAGCGGCTGGGGAAAGTCACGCCGATGCGGTCCAAGTTGACGGCTAGACCAACGCGACTCGTATTTTTTCCAGCCTTCGCGGAAATCACCAAGCGCCAACCGGACCAAGGCTTCGTGGAAAATCGCATCACCATCCTCGGGCGCGGCGGCCACTGCCTCCGTAAAGGTGCGGAGCGCCATATCGTAGAGGCCAAGATCGATAAGGGCGGTGCCCTTCTTAGTGAGAGCATTAGTCTGCCCCGGCGCCAGCATTACGGCCCGGTCGAAGTCCGCCAGCGCCTCGGCAGGTCGCCCGAGGCGCCGAAGAACAGCGCCGCGATTGTTGAGCGCAAAGGCATTGCCGGGGTTGATCGCCAGCGCTGTCTCCAGGTTGGCCAGCGCCTCACTAAATCGTCCCATCTCCACGAGAGCAGAGCCGCGATCGCTGAGCGCATCCACATGGCGATCTTCGATCGCAAGAAGGCGGTCGTAAAACGCGAGCGCTTCATCGTGGCGGCCGAGAAACTGCGCCGCGTTTCCGCGCATAAGGAGAGCGGCGACGTTATCCGGCTCAAGCGCGAGCACGCGGTCGCAGCTTTCGGCGGCCTCTTCTCTGCGCCCAAGCTCCACCAGCGCATTACAGCGGTTGATGATGATGTTGACGTTTCGCGGATCGATGGCCAGCGCCTCGTCATAGCTCGCCAGTGCCTCCGTTGTTCGCTTGAGCGCGAGGAGGGACTTGGCCTTGACGTTGAGCGCGTCCACGTGACCAGGCTTCAGAACGAGCAGGATGTTGCAGCATTTGAGCGCCTCGGAGAAACGTCTTAGATCCTGAAGCAATGTGGCGCGGCCATAGAGCGCATTTATATGGCCCGGCATAATGTCGAGCACCTTTTCGTAGCTCGCCAATGCCTCGTTGCGGCGTCCAAGCGCCCGCAGCGCATTTCCCCGATCGCTCAAGGTGTCGGGATCATCAGGCCGGATCGCCAGCGCCCGATCGTAGCTCTGCACCGCTTCCTCATCGCGTCCGAGCGCGTGCAAAACGTTGCCACGATTGTAATGCAAGCTGGCGTTGTCGGAGGAGAGAGCCAGCGCCTTATCGTAGGTCGCCACCGCATTGTCGAAGGAGCCGAGTTTATTCAAGACCAGGCCGTAATTCGACAGCGCGGCGACTGATTTCGAGTTGGTCTTCAGCGCCGCCGCGATCAGGCGCAGCGCCTCGCCATGGCGATCCTGCTGATAGCGCAACACGCCGAGCAGGTGCAGAGCATCGAACTGGTCGGGATCGTCCTTGAGGACTTGGTTGTAAAGCGCTTCGGCCTGCGCATGCTCGCCTTTTTGGTGATGACCGAGCGCCTGCTGGATCAACGGGCCGGCTGACGGCTTTTGGCGAGCGGCTTGCCGATGCCCGGACATAAGGGATGGTCCACGATGGCGTGAAGCGAGCGGGTTAGCCGCCGCGCGAAGCACGTAGCGCAACGTGATTCGCCTCTCAGCTTATGTTTGAGTCGAGGAGGTCCGTCAAACATCGCGGCCGACCTTGCTTTGCGTGCGCCCTCCGAATCAGCGTTTCTATGCTCGCCGCCGGTACGGCTGGCCGCAGGGCCTGATCCGGCCCGCATCGGGTGTGCCATGCACGAGTTGAGCAAATCCGTCCAAAGGCGCCTGCACGATGTGAACTTCGTCACACGCTATTTCGTCGGAGACGGTATCGATATCGGCTCCGGCCCCGATCCGCTGGGTCAATATGCCGAGCTGTTTCCGCTGATGTCGGCGGTTCGGGCCTGGGATCTCCCCGACGGCGACGCCGAATTGATGGCGAGTTGCGGCGACGATCTGTACGACTTCGTCCATTCGTCGCATTGCCTTGAGCACATGCACAATCCGGATGTTGCGCTGAAGAATTGGTTTCGCATCGTCAAACCGGGGGGGCATCTCGTGGTCCTGGTCCCGGACGAGGATATGTATGAACAGGGTATGTTCCCAAGCACCTTTAATGCCGACCACAAAGCGACCACGACAATTTTCAAAACTTCGTCCTGGAGCAGCAGGTCGCTCAACCTGATGGAATTGCTGAAGGGGCTTGGCGCCCAGGCCGATATCATCAAGCTTGAGCAGCTTACCGGCTCCTACCGCTTCAGCTTGCCGCGGATAGATCAGACAATGACGCCGATCGGCGAATGCGCGATCGAGTTCGTCATTCGCAAGCGTCCGCAGGCGGAAGTGGAGGCGGGTGGTTGCGTGGCGGCGGTGCGGCCATCGCGGGTGGCGCGCAACGTCGCGGTTGCCCCGCAACAGGTCTTCGCCAATCTCGGAAAAATACGCGACGCCGGGCTCGAAGGCGCGCGACCGGATATGCCTCACAGCGTCGTGGTGCCGTTCGCGACCTATTCGCCCTGGCGCGTGGATGCGGCCTTCGTCTCCGCCTACGAAGCCATCAGGAATCACACGCTCGTCGATCTCTATCGCTGCTACGAGCTGTGGAAGTTGCTCCAGCAGGTGGCAAAACGACCCGGCGACGTGCTCGAAGTGGGTGTATGGCGGGGCGGCACCGGATGCTTGCTAGGCTTGGCTCTGAAACATGCCGGCATCGCCGCGCAACTTTATCTGGCGGATACTTTTGCCGGCGTGGTCAAGGCCGGTGAGCGCGATACCCGTTATAAGGGCGGGGAGCACGCCGACACCTCGTCCGAGGCGGTTGCGGCGCTTCTGGAGAACAACAAGGTTGAGAATTACCGGATTCTCGAGGGCATTTTCCCCGACGCCACGGCCGCCGAGATAGCCGACGGTCCGATCCGCTTCTGCCACATCGATGTCGACGTCTACCAAAGCGCCAAAGAGATTTTCAACTGGGTCTGGCCGCGCATCCCCGAGGGCGGCATTGTCGTCTTCGATGATTACGGGTTTCCGGGATGTGAGGGCGTGACCGGCTTCGTCAACGAGCAATACGGCCGGGCCGACGCTGTGGTCATGCACAATTTAAACGGCCATGCGGTACTGGTGAAGACGCACTAAGGTGGCGGCTGTGGCGCCGCGCCTTGACCCGCCCAATATGCCTCTGTCGTCCGCCCGACCATATGAAGGGTTGACGAAGCCGCTACGCGGATGCTTTTCCTCTGGCTTGCGGGAAACACCGGAGACGAACCGAAATGAGCAAGCCGCCCAAGACTCCCCGGCAGAAAGCGCCGGTGCGGCACGTGGCGCTGACGGACGAGGCCAAACGCGCCTATGAGCAGCTGGTGCAGCAGCGCGAGGAGCGCGAGCGCACCTATGGCCGGCATGTCCATATCGCCAAGTCGACGCATAAGGGGAAGTAGGGTTTGGGAATAAAGCGCGCTTAGATATCTCCACTTTTCTAAGACCGATTTTAGAACCCTCTCTCGGAAATGAAACTAATGGCAGC
>JAXDOS010000243.1:0-6209 GCA_034668785.1 Alphaproteobacteria bacterium | reverse complement strand
GATGCGAGAACAGCTTGACGTTGGAGACGAGCTTGACGCCGGCGTCGTAGCCGCCCTTGAGCCCGAAGGTAAGCACGGCACCCGCACCCTTCGGGCAATATTTTTGCGCCAGCGTGTGATAGCGGTCGTTCGCCAGTCCCGGATAGCTCACCCAGGCGACCTTGCTGTGCTTGACCAGCCATTCCGCGACCGCTTGCGCGTTCTCGCAATGGCGCTGCATTCGCAGCGGCAGCGTTTCCACGCCGGTGAGGATCAGGAAGGCGTTGAAGGGGGACAACGCCGGCCCGATGTCGCGCAAACCCAACACCCGGCAGGCGATGGCGAAGGCGAAATTGCCGAAGGTCTCGTGCAGCACCATGCCGTTATATTCAGGCCGTGGCTCCGACAGCATCGGATAACGGCCCTCACGTGACCAGTTGAAAGTGCCGCCGTCGACGATCATGCCGCCGATGGAGTTGCCGTGGCCGCCAAGGAATTTCGTCAGCGAATGCACGACAATGTCGGCGCCGTGATCGATTGGCTTGCACAGATAGGGAGTGGCCAACGTGTTATCGACGATGAGCGGAACACCGGCGCGCTTGGCAATGCTGGCCACCGCTTCGATGTCGGTGACGACGCCGCCGGGATTGGCGATCGATTCGATAAAGATCGCTTTGGTTTTCGGCGACACCGCGCGCTCGAACGAGGAGATGTCGTCAGGGTCGGCCCAGACCACGTTCCAGCCGAAATTCTTGAAGGCGTGGTTGAACTGGTTGATCGAGCCGCCGTAGAGCTTCTTCGACGCGACAAACTCGTCGCCCGGCCGCATCAAGGTATGCATCACGATGACCTGGGCGGCGTGTCCGGAAGCGATGGCCAGGCCCGCAGTGCCGCCTTCCAGCGCGGCGATGCGCTCTTCCAACACCGCATTCGTCGGGTTGCCGATGCGGCTATAGATGTTGCCGAAGGTCTGCAGGCCGAACAAAGAGGCCGCGTGGTCGACGTCGTCGAACACAAAGGACGTGGTTTGGTAGATCGGCGTCGCGCGCGCGCCGGTGGTGGGATCGGGCTGCGCGCCGGCATGGATGGCAAGGGTGGAAAAACCCGGAATGCGGTCGGTCATGACGCCGGTCCTTATGTTACCGGGCTTGGCGGCGCCGGATCGTTCGTTGGTTTATCGGACGCGCCCGGCAGGTCAAGGGAGGCCTCGCTCACAGGCTGTCGACCAATCTAGCGATTCCCGGCTGCGCGGATTTGATCGCGGCTAAGAGGTTCGGGACAAGGGCCTTGAGATCGGCCAGCCGGTTGGTTTTAGCCTGAAGGACAACGACCGCGATCGACAACGGACCGAGGTTCTGTTGAAAGGATAGATTTCGATCTACCGTGACAAATACATCGAAATGGTCCGACGCCAGCGTCAGCAATTCACCATTTTTTATGGTAGCCCATCCCATTTGGCGAGCGGTTTTGACCTCATGGCCGATAATCTCGCGGGACAGTCGCCAATCGACGCACTCGTCAAGCAGAACTTTCACGATACCGATTCAATGAGACGATCTTTCGCTTCCTCCAGGAAAGCGATGACCTGCTCCCGCGTCACCGAGGGAAAGCCTTCGAGAAATTCATCAATCGACTCGCCCGCTTCAAGGTAATCGAGCAGCGTCTGCACCGGAATTCTGGTACCGTTGAATACCGGAGCGCCACCCATAATCTCGGAACTGCGGGATACGACGGACTGTTTCATTGTAATAGTTTACTCCGAGGCCGACAGCACATGCAACGACAGCAGGTTGATGGGGTCGGCGAAGAATATCAGTGCCTCTCGTCCTTCTGCGCCCGGTCGGTCGCGTCCGTCGTCCCGCCGGCGCTGGTGATGCGGTTAAGCGACATACGCTGCACGCCTTTTCCGAGAAGTTGAGCCTTTTTCGAGGTCAGCGTCCTGGAATTAACACCCATCCAGGAGATTTCAGACGACAGGCGGCCATATTCGATCTTCGGGCAGCGGTTCATTACCACCTTTAGACCCGCGGCTTCGGCTTTCGCCGCCGCCTCATCGTTGCGCACGGTGAGCTGCATCCAGATAACCTGCGGGCGCGGTGTCAGCGTGAGCGCCTCGTCAACGATCGGCAGCGCGTATTGCGAGGCGCGGAAGATATCGACCATGTCGATCGGCTCGGGAATTTCGGAGAGCTTCGCATAGACTTTCTGGCCGAGAATTTCCTTGCCCGCCTGACCCGGATTGACCGGGATCATGCGATAGCCGCGCTCCTGCAGGTATTTGAAAGCAAAATAGCTCGGCCGATTATCCTTCGGCGAGATGCCGACCATGGCGATGGTCTTCATGGTATTGAGGATGCCGCGAATGTAGCTGTCGGGATAACTGTCGTGATTCATCGGCGCGTCTCGGTGGGCACCCAACATAGAGGCGCGGCGCGGCAAGCGAAAGGGCAGGGAGAGGCGTGGCTCAGTTTGAACGACGGCTTGGTTTTTTCTTTTCTTGAGTTGTGGGCACTGTCGGTAGACCGCACTTGCCACCACGGCAAACGCAACAAATCGGGGGAGGGATGTCGGGATAAAGGGCTGCCGGGCCGGTCACTTCATCAAGCGCTGGCCATACCAAGAACGCGCGCCATTCATCGTCATCGTGAGCAGTGTAACTGCCAGCACAGTATATAAGATATTCCCCATATGGTCCGGGTTTGTTGAATGCTGGGCGCATATACGCACGTGCGCACAAAGGGCCGATCTTGGACATATTGTGTGCCAAAGTACGGAAGACATAAGGATCAATGTCTTTCCACGGCTCTGGATATTGTTCAGACGGTTTAGACGACGCTCCGCAGCCAATTAGACATGCGATGAAAACCGGCAATCCGATATGTCGCCAAGGGTAGGTCATGGTCAGGTTCTATCAGTCTGCTGTTCCCAATCCTCTAGCACTTTCACCATATCAGACATTCGTTTTCTACGGCGAACCGGATTCCACTTCGCTAGAAACGCTATGGTTTCAGTCGAGTTCGAAGGCGTCGCTGTAATCGAGTTTTTTCGAGGGGTCCTGGTCGGCCTTCTCAAGGTAGCAATTGCCGATTGAGAGCGCCTCGATCTCGGTGCCCATGAAACAGCGAAATGCATCCTCCGGCGTGCCGACAATCGGCTCACCGCGCACATTGAAGCTCGTATTCACGATGACCGGGCATCCGGTCATCTCTTTGAACTTGCTGATCAGCGCGTGGTAGCGCGGATTGGTGTCCGCATGCACTGTCTGGATGCGGGCGGAATAATCCACATGGGTCACCGCCGGAATCGAGGAGCGTGCGACGTTGAGCTTTTCGATCCCGAACAGCGCCTGTTCCGCGTTGGTCATGGTGCGCCGATGTTGCTTGGCGACATCGGCGACGAGTAGCATATAGGGCGAGTCGCCATCGAGCTCGAACCAGTCGCTGACGTCTTCGCGCAACACCGAGGGGGCGAAGGGCCGGAAGGATTCCCGGTATTTGACTTTGAGATTGAGAAGCTTCTGCATGGTGGGCGAGCGCGCATCGCCCAAGATCGATCGCCCGCCCAGAGCGCGAGGTCCAAACTCCATCCGCCCCTGAAACCAGCCGACCGCTTTGCCGTCGGCCAATGCGCGCGCGGCCGCTTGCGTGGCGTCATCCTGCGACAATACCGAATAGCGCGCACCGGCGGCTGTCAGACGCTGCTCGATATCCTGCTGTCCAAAGACCGGACCTAGATAAGACCCCGCCATGCCATCGCCGCTATTCGGCTTTGGCCGCTCGCCGCCGGTTTCCAGATAATAGGCGAGCAGCGCCGCGCCCAGCGCGCCGCCAGCGTCGCCCGCCGCGGGCTGAATCCAAATATTCTCGAATGCGCCGTCACGCAGGACCTTGCCGTTGGCGACGCAGTTGAGCGCCACGCCGCCGGCAAGACAGAGATTCTTCATCCCGGTTTCCCGCGCCAAGGAGCGGGCGAGCCGCAACACCACTTCCTCGGTTACGACCTGAATGGAGGCGGCCAAATCCATGTGCCGCTGCGTGAGCCTTTCCGTTTCCGGATTGCGCGGCGGCCCGCCGAACAGCGCGGCGAACTTGTCATTGGTCATGGTTAGGCCGGTGCAATAATCGAAGTAGGATTGATCGAGACGAAAGGTGCCGTCCTCTTTCAGATCCATCAGCTTTTCGAGAATGAGTCCGACGTATTTGGGATCGCCATAGGGCGCCAGTCCCATCACTTTGTATTCACCGGAATTGACGCGGAAGCCGGTGTAATAGGTAAATGCGGAATAGAGCAGGCCGAGCGAGTGCGGAAAATGCAGTTCGCGCATCATGTCGAGGCGATTGCCGCGGCCGATCGCCATCGAGGTGGTGGTCCACTCGCCGACGCCATCCATGGTGAGCACGACGGCTTCCTCGAATGGCGAAGGATAGAAGGCGCTGGCGGCGTGACTCTGGTGATGTTCGGTGAAAAGCAGCCGATCAGCCCAGCGCACATCCGGCGCGAGGCGTTTTAGCTCCTTGCACAGGAGATCTTTCTGGAAAAGCTTTTCGCGGATCCAGATCGGCAGCGCCATCTTGAAGGAGCTGAATCCACGCGGCGCGAAGGTCAGGTAGGTTTCCAGCAAGCGCTCGAATTTCAGGAACGGCTTGTCGTAGAAAGCGACGAGGTCGACATCGCCGAGCTTGATGCCCGCCTCGTCCAGACAATAGGCAACTGCGTTCTCGGGAAACCGGGCATCGTGCTTTTTACGCGTGAAGCGTTCTTCTTGCGCGGCGGCGCAAATCTTTCCATCGACGACCAGCGCGGCGGCGCTGTCGTGGTAATAGGCGGAAAGGCCGAGAATACGCACGAGATGCTTAGAACAGCGTATAGATGAACGGCGCCACCGCGGAACCCTGCGATAGCACCAGCAGGCCGCCCATGCCAAGAATGACAATCATGATCGGCAGCAACCAGAACTTCTTGCGTTCCTTCAGAAAGCCCCAGAAATCCGCCAGGAAAGACATGCCAAATCCTCAGTAAGGACGCCGCAGGCGCGCAGCGTCAGGATCGGCGGCCGGCCGCACGATCCAGTAGCTCGCAGCATCACGTTCAAACTCGAGCGCCAGCAGCCGCTTTTTAAACAGCCTCATGACAAGCGCGAAAGGCGTGATCCAAAGATAGAAGATGACACCCATGACGATGGGGCTGACGATTCGACCAAGAAGCAGGCCAAATTTTGCCCACAGCTCGTTTGGCCTTTGCAGCATGTCGGGACGAAATGCCGCAAGCACGATCAAAGGAACGGCGGGCACCAGCGCCCAATAGCGCGGCGGCTCGCCGTGAACGAGCGGCCACAAAGCAATGAGGACGAACACGCCGCCAATAACAAAACCGAACGAGCGGTTGGAGCCCGTCTTCTCCCGGGCATAGCCCTGAAAACTCTCGTGACTATTGCTCTTCATGCCTGCTCTTTAGCTCAGGCGGGGAGTCTATCCAACCCCTATCGATGCTTCACGAGAACTTAGGGCAAGGTGGCGCGCTAGCGTTCATTGAGGAACGGGCAGGAGCGGGACTCGATGAACCCTTTGGCCAGCGCCGCGTGGCCTTCGCGGTTCGGATGATTCCAGTCGATCTTGTCGCCGGCGTTGTAGACGAAATAGGCGCCGACCTTGGCGCTGTTATCGGTAAACGCGGCGCGGCCGTCGTAAACCGGCAGGTCCTTGTCGAAATATGCCCGCACCTTGTTCTGCGCCGATCCTTCCGCAAATCCCGGTTCCCAGCTAAAGCCGAGATTGGAATAGGTGTGTGCCGCGTCCGCCGACACCTGCATTTCGTATGGCGAGATAAGCACGCAGAGCTGGACGCCCTTTTCCCGCAAATGTCGCGCAGTGTCGTTGACGTGGTCGGCAAAGGAGCGAAAGACCTCGTCGGATTGGTTCGGCCACAGTTCGTGCGTGAAATACCCGGTCGCGTCGAAGCCCAAACGCTGCACGGCATTTTTTATCGAGGTGCGGACGTAATTGTAGAGGTAGCTCTTGTCGCGAATGTAATCGAGGTGGTTCTTGGTGAAGGAGAGAAGACGATAATAATACGTGTCTTTGGCGCCCGATGATGCCGGGGGAATGATGTCGTTCAAGTTCATCAAATAGACGACGTAGCTCAGCTTGAATTTTTCCGCCTCGATCTCGACACGGGGACCGTCGAACTCGGTGCCGAGCTTGCTGAAATTCCAGGTCACGAATTTAGGATAC
>JAXDOS010000242.1:0-5112 GCA_034668785.1 Alphaproteobacteria bacterium | reverse complement strand
GGTTCCGCCTTCACCTCCATAAGCTGCGGATTCCACGTCACGACTGCGGTTGAGTCCGGCGACTTGAACGCCCCGACGATATCGGCGTCTGAGGTGTTGGTGGTCTTAATGTCCTTTTCCTTGAGTTTGACCGTTGAAAGCCCGCGCGCCAGCAGATAATGCGACACCGATAGTTCCACGAGATTGACTTTCTGGCCCTTGATGTCGGCGAGCGTTTTCCCTTTCTTCAACACCACACCATCATTGCCATTGGAAAAGTCGCCCATAATCACTGCGGTGGTATCGACGCCGCCGGCCGCCGGAATCGTCAGTGCGTCCATATTGGTGAGCGTGACGCCGTCGAACTTGCCCGCGGTGTATTGATTGATCGACTCGACGTAGTCGTTGATCTGCGTGACGTTGATGGTGATGCCGTATTTATCGGCCCACTTCTTTACGATGCCGGCTTCGGCTGCATAAGGCCAGGGCATCCATCCGACGTAGATGGTCCAGGCGATATTGAATTCCTTTTTCGGCGCGGCGCTGGCTGCCGCCGGGAAAGTCGCGGAAAAAATCAAAGCCATCAGGAGAGCTACGATACGTTTCATGACAGAATCCTCGTTGTCGCTGGACCCGACCGAGGATGGGCACGCCTCAAGTGATGCCAATCCTGGCCACTGAGGTCTCCCGGGCTTTTATCCCTCCGTGCGCCCGGCGCTGCTCGCATCCGGGCGGCAGCTCTCGGACCAGCATCCGCAACTGCGGACCGGAACCCTAGCCACCAACTCACGACAACCTTGAAGCAATCACCGTGCCAGCCGGAAATCCGGGCATCTTGCAACGCAGAAGGGCGCCATCGCCCGTGAATTTGGCACGTCGTGCAGCGTGGTCGGTCCTCGTAGCGCGTGACTTTTCCGCGTTCGACGCCTCGCAGAAACTATTTCGCATCTGCGTTCGCCGCCACGCGGATGGGACGTTTAAGCGATGGTCTCAGGTGGCGAATAAAGTCGCAACTGCCATTTACTTAGGCGACGTCGTCGACTGCTGCATTACGGGCAATTGAAAAATCGCCTGATATCAAGTTGGTAAAAGAGCCCTCGTGGTGGCACGTCCCTTGCGAAGTGGTTGCCGCGCGTAAGACCAAGAGCTGAAACGCGCGTCAACAGAGGGACCAAAGATGTTCAGTTATATCCGTGCGGTCGCCGAGCGACCGATTGCTCGCCGATGGCTCACCGCTGTCGCGGGCCTGACACTCAGCGTTGCCGCCGCGCTACCCGCCGCGGCCCAAGACACCATTAAAGTCGGCATCCTGCATTCGCTCTCCGGCACCATGGCCATCAGCGAGACCACGCTGAAGGATGTGATGCTCATGCTGATCGATGAGCAGAACAAGAAAGGCGGCCTCCTCGGCAAGAAGCTCGAGGCGGTCGTGGTCGATCCGGCCTCGAATTGGCCGCTGTTCGCGGAAAAGGCGCGCGAGCTGATCACCAAGGACAAGGTATCGGCCGTGTTCGGCTGCTGGACTTCGGTCTCGCGCAAGTCGGTGTTGCCGGTGTTCAAGGAACTGAACTCGATCTTGTTCTATCCGGTGCAGTATGAAGGCGAGGAGAGCGAGCGTAACGTCTTCTACACCGGCGCTGCCCCGAACCAGCAGGCGATCCCGGCGGTGGACTATCTTGCCACGGAAGAGAAGGTGAAGCGCTGGGTGCTGGCCGGCACCGATTACGTTTATCCGCGCACCACCAACAAGATCCTCGAAGCCTACCTGAAGTCGAAAGGCGTCGCCGACGACGACATCATGATTAATTACACGCCGTTCGGACACTCCGACTGGCAAACGATCGTAGCCGACATCAAGAAGTTCGGCTCGGCGGGCAAGAAGACGGCGGTGGTCTCCACCATCAACGGCGACGCCAACGTCCCTTTCTACAAGGAACTCGGCAACCAGGGCATCAAGGCGACGGACATTCCGGTGGTGGCGTTCTCGGTGGGTGAGGAAGAACTCGCCGGCATCGACACCAAGCCGCTGCTCGGACACCTTGCCGCCTGGAACTACTTCCAGTCGATTAAGGACAAGGGCAACGAAGACTTCATCGCCAAGTGGAAGGCCTTCACCAAGGATCCGAAGCGCGTCACCAACGATCCGATGGAAGCGCACGTGATCGGGTTCGCCATGTGGGTCAAGGCGGTCGAAAAAGCCGGCACTGTCGATGCGGACAAGGTGATCGAAGCGCTGCCGGGTACCAAGGCGCCGAACCTCACCGGCGGCGTCTCGGAAATGCTGCCGAACCACCACATCACCAAGCCTGTGTTCATCGGAGAGATCAAAGCCGATGGCCAGTTCGACGTGGTTTGGAAGACGGACGGCCTTGTCCCGGGTGATGCCTGGTCGAAAGAGCTGCCGGGTTCGAAGGACCTGGTCGGCGATTGGGTGAAGCTCAAATGCGGCAACTACAACACCGCGACCAAGAAGTGCGGTGCCTGACGCTGTTGCGTTGATATCCCGGAGGCGGCGGCATCACGCCGCTTCCGGCTTCTCTCCACGCCGGGACGCACATCATGTCTATTGTCTACGATCGCTTCGTCGCGTTCGTAATCGCCCTCTTCTTGTTCGTGGCTCCGGTTGCCGCCGCGAAAGCAGACGGCTTCGAGGACGCTCTGGCGGCGTTTACCCTCGACTCTTATGCCGATACCGACGCCGCGGTGACGGCGGTGGCGGCGAGCGGCAATCCCCTCGCGGAACAGATCATCGTCGCGCTGCAGGGTGGACGCCTGCTATTTAGCGCCGAAAGCAAGAAAATATACCTCAAGGACAAGTCCGGAAGCCTGCTCGATGCCACGACCGGCAAACCGGCGGCAGCCAGTGCGCCCGCGGATCTCGCGCCGGTGAGAGTCAACAACCGCGTCCGCCGGGCGATCGAAGCTTCTCTCGGCGGACTGACCCTCCTGGCGCCTGATCCGGCCAAGCGTTTGGAAGCCGCGCAAGCGGTGTTCCGCTCGAAGGAAGCCGCCGCATTGCCTGCGCTTGATGCCGCCATCGCCAAGGAAACCATCCCAGCCATCAAGAAGGCGCTGCTGGAGGCACGCGCCGCGGTCATTCTCAACATCGACGACGCGAACGAATCCGACAAGCTCGACGCGGTGACGGTCATCCGCACCAAGGGCGATCAGGACGCGCTGGGGCTTCTCGGCTCGCTACCGGTCAACACACCCGCTGCCGTGCGCAAGGCCGCCAGCGATGCGACAAGCGCGATTCAAGGTCAGGTGGCGCTCTGGAATTCGGTACAGAACGCCTGGTACGGACTGTCGCTCGGCTCGGTGCTGCTGCTCGCCGCCATCGGCCTTGCCATCACCTTCGGCGTCATGGGCGTCATCAACATGGCGCATGGCGAAATGGTGATGCTCGGCGCCTACGTCACCTTCATGGTGCAGGAGGTCATCCGCACCAGCAACCCCGCGCTGTTCGATTACTCGCTCGCCATTGCCATACCGCTGGCTTTCGTAGCCACCGGCTTAATTGGCATCGGCATCGAACGCTGCATCATCCGTTTCCTCTATGGCCGCCCGCTGGAGACGCTGCTGGCGACGTGGGGACTGTCGCTGATCCTGCAGCAGGCTGTGCGAACGACCTTCGGACCCACCAACCGCGAAGTCGGCGCACCGTCCTGGATGAGCGGATCGTTCGAGATCGGCCAGATCACTATCACCTATGGCCGGCTGTGGATCATCATCTTTACCGCGGTGGTGTTCATTGCGCTGCTGGGGCTTTTGCGCTTCACGCGGCTCGGCCTGGAAATGCGGGCGGTGACACAAAATCGGCCGATGGCGGCGTCCATGGGTATCCGCACCGCGCGCATCGACGCGCTGACGTTCGGGCTTGGTTCCGGCATCGCCGGCATGGCCGGCGTGGCGCTCTCTCAGATCGACAATGTCAGTCCGAATCTCGGTCAGGGCTACATCATCGATTCCTTCCTGGTGGTGGTGTTCGGAGGCGTGGGCAATCTGTGGGGCACGCTCGTCGCCGCCTTGTCGCTCGGTGTCGCCAACAAGTTTCTAGAGCCAATTGCCGGCGCGGTGCTTGGTAAGATCGCGCTTCTCGTCTTCATCATTCTCTTCATTCAGAAGCGGCCTCGCGGGTTGTTCGCTCTGAAGGGAAGGGCGGTGGAGGCATGAGCGCGCGCGCGATCATCAAGCCGTCGCACCCGCTGATCCATATGCTGGATCGCGGCAGCCTCGTCTTCCTGTTGGTGCTTGCCGCATTGGCAATCTGCGTGCCGGTGCTGACACTCCTCGTTCCCGCAAGCTCGCCGCTGCACGTTCCGATCTATCTAGTGTCGCTGTTCGGAAAATATCTTTGCTATGCGCTGCTGGCACTGTCGATCGATCTGATCTGGGGTTATTGCGGCATCCTCTCGCTCGGCCACGGCGCGTTCTTCGCGCTCGGCGGCTATGCCATGGGCATGTATCTGATGCGCCAGATCGGTACGCGCGGCGTTTATGCCGACCCAATCCGCCCGGACTTCATGGTGTTCCTGAACTGGCCGGAATTACCGGTCTATTGGTACGGCTTCCAGCACTTTCCTTACGCACTTCTCATGGTCGTGCTGGTGCCCGGGGCGTTGGCCTTTGTGTTCGGCTGGTTCGCCTTCCGGTCGCGGGTGACCGGCGTTTATTTGTCCATCATCACTCAGGCGCTGACCTTTGCGCTGATGCTCGGCTTCTTCCGAAACAATTTCGGCTTCGGCGGCAACAACGGTCTCACCGACTTCAAGGATATTCTCGGTTTCAACGTCCAGGCGGCGGGAACGCGGACGGCATTGTTTGTAGCAACTGTCGTGGCGCTCGCGGCGGGGTTCCTGCTTTTCCGATTCATCGTTCAGTCGAAGTTTGGCAAGGTGTTGATTGCCATCCGCGACGCCGAATCCCGCACGCGTTTCATCGGTTACCGGGTCGAATCTTATAAGCTGGCGGTGTTCACACTGTCAGCCTGCGTGGCGGGGATCGCTGGCGCGCTCTATGTGCCGCAGATCGGCATCATCAATCCCAGCGAATTCACGCCAGCCACGTCCATCGAGGCGGTGATTTGGGTCGCGGTCGGCGGCCGCGGCACGCTGATCGGAGCGGTGATCGGCG
>JAXDOS010000241.1:0-2922 GCA_034668785.1 Alphaproteobacteria bacterium | reverse complement strand
TTCCTGCGGGCGGCCGGCGTGCACACCATGCAGGGCTACCGCTTCGGCAAGGCGGTTTCGCCCACCGCGATTAGCGTACGTTTGGCGTCCCCCGCGAGCTATCACGCTGTGGACGATCTTGCCCAGGACGACTTTGCCGTCGCCATCTGAAATCATACCAAAGCCTGTGGATTGATCCCTCGTCTCCCGCAAACAGCGGCGAGCGGGAAGGATTTAGCTCTATTCTCCTCGCTGTCTCACTCAGCGGGATTCGGCCATGGATGCCTCCGTCAAAATTGCCTTGGTGACCGGCGCGGGCACGGGCATCGGCAAGGCCGTGTCGCTGGCGCTGCTGCGCTCCGGTTATGCCGTCGTGCTCGCCGGGCGGCGCAAGGAGCCGCTGGAGGAAACCGCGGCGGAGGCGGGCGAGGCGCCTTCACGGACGCTCGTCGTTCCAACCGACGTCAGCGACCCCGCGTCCGTGAAGGCGCTATTTGCGCGAACGCAAGAAACCTTCGGCCGGCTCGATCTGTTGTTCAACAATGCCGGCGTTGGCGCGCCGGCTGTGTCGCCGGACGAACTGCCTTTCGAGAAGTGGAAAGCCGCGGTCGACATCAACCTCACGGGCAGTTTTCTCTGCGCTCAGGAGGCGTTCCGGATGATGCGCTACCAGAGTCCACGCGGCGGACGCATCATCAACAATGGTTCGATCTCGGCGCATGCGCCGCGGCCCTTCTCCATCGCCTATACTGCGACCAAACATGCGGTGACGGGCCTGACCAAATCGCTGTCGCTCGACGGCCGCGCCTATGACATCGCCTGCGGCCAGATCGACATCGGCAACGCCGACACACCGCTCACGGCGCAGGCCAAGACCGGCTTGATGCAGGCGAACGGCACGCTGGCGCCGGAGAAGCAGATGGACGTGCGTCTCGTTGGCGACGCGGTGGTCTACATGGCGAGCCTGCCGCTCGAGGCCAATGTTCTGTTCATGACGGTGATGGCGACGAAGATGCCCTTCGTCGGGCGGGGATAATGGAGCGCCCTTTCGTCATGCGCGGGCTTGACCCGCGCATCCCGCTTAGGGAAGCACGGTGCTCTCCTTAGCGGGATGGCCGGGACAAGCCCGGCCATGACGAATAAAAAAACGAGGGAAGAGGCGGAAAAGGGAGCATGCAACATCTTCAATCAGCTCTCGGCATCCTCGCCCTGCTCACCTTCGCCTGGATCATCAGCGAAAATCGCCAAGCCGTGTCCTGGCGGCGCGTGGGTCTGAGCCTGCTTCTCACTTTCGTTCTCGCGCTGCTGTTCCTCAAGGTGCCGCAATTCAAGAGCGCCTTCGCGGTCGTCAATGCCGGTGTGGACGCGGTCGCCAGTGCGACCAGAGCCGGAACCTCCTTCGTCTTCGGCTATCTCGGCGGCGCTGCCCTGCCGTTCGAGCTGAAAATTCCCGGTGGCGAATTTATCCTCGCCTTCCAGGCCTTGCCAATCGTGCTGGTGATCAGCGTGCTCACCACGCTGTTATTTTACTGGCGCATCCTGCCGCCCATCGTCCGCGGGTTTTCCTGGGTGCTGGAGCGGACGCTCGGCGTCGGCGGCGCGGTGGGGCTGTCCACCGCCGCCAATATCTTCCTCGGCATGGTCGAGGCGCCGCTGTTCATCCGCCCTTACATCGCCAGTCTCTCGCGCGGCGAATTGTTCATCGTCATGACCGGCGGCATGGCCGGCATCGCCGGCACTGTCTTCGTCGTCTATGCGACCGTCCTGCGCCCGATCATTCCCGACGTGGCGGGACATCTGCTGATCGCGTCCGTGCTTGGCGCTCCGGCGGCGATCTTGATCAGCGAGTTGATGGTGCCCGACCTGCGCGACCGCGGCACGTCGGCGGCCCTTGCACAGCCGGAAGCCATGGCGACGAGCACCATGGACGCCATCGTCAAAGGCGCCGCCGTCGGCCTCGAACTCCTGCTCAACATCTGCGCCATGCTGATCGTACTGATCGCGCTGGTGCATCTCGCCAACGGCATCATCGGGCTGTTGCCGGATGTGGCGGGCGCGCCGGTCACGTTGCAGCGGCTGCTCGGACTGGCGATGGCGCCCGTGTGCTGGCTGATGGGCATTCCCTGGGCGGAAGCAACGACCGCGGGCGCGTTGATGGGAATGAAGACGATCCTCAACGAATTCGTCGCCTATTTCCAATTGGCGGCCTTGCCGGCGGAAGCGCTCGAACCGCGTTCGCGGCTAATCATGCTCTATGCGCTGTGCGGCTTCGCCAATTTCGGCAGCCTCGGCATCATGCTCGGCGGGCTTACCACCATGTGTCCGCAACGGCGCGACGACATCCTGTCATTGGGCTGGAAATCGATTGTCTCCGGCACGCTTTCCACCTGTCTCTTGGGCGCGATCGTCGGCGTGTTGAGTTAGGCCATCACCTACATCCCGCTGAAAACGCGCAAGAAAAACCGGAAAAAAATAAGTTATCCCCGCCTCTGAATCCGGCCTTATCCTTGTCTTGCCCGGCTCGTCGAGGGGCGCCTTCTAGGGGCGCTAGTTGGCGGAGCCGGGTGCGGCGCCTGCGGGCGTGGGTTTAACGCAAACCCATGCGCTCGGGCGGCGCCGGAATCCGACCCTCGGGCACTAGGACCCGAGCGCGGGAGCACGCAGCTGGCAGGCCTAAGACGGCCGTACCCCAGTGAGCGCGGACCGGCGCAGTAAGGAAGACGCCGCAGTGGAGCGCCGAGAGGCGAGACGGGCTGATCGCAAGGCCCGTGCCGCGCTTCACAGCGCGGACCTTTGTTAAAGCGCCTTCTCGGCGCTCCGCTCCCCCTCGTTTGGAGGGAGCAAAAGAGGAGACCGGCGCGCCCGCGCCGCCAACAACAGGGCCGGCGGAGCTATGCTGCTTCCCCTCTCCCACAAGGGGGAGAGGGGAGAAAGCGAAGCGCC
>JAXDOS010000240.1:0-3297 GCA_034668785.1 Alphaproteobacteria bacterium | reverse complement strand
TAAGCGCAGCAACCGATCAAAGTCGAAAGCTTAAGATAAAAGTGCTACATGGCCCGCTCGCCGTGCCGATTAGGATTGGAAATGAACGAGGCGATAACCATAGCCGCGACGGCGGCCGACGCTCGGGCCGAGGCGCTGGTCGCCTCCTACGAGCGCGCGGGCTATCGCCGCGTCACGCCCTCGATCCTGCAACCGGCGGAGCCGTTCCTCGACCTTTCCGGCGAGGACATCCGCAAGCGCATGTATTTGACCGTCGATCCGGCGGGACGCGAATTGTGCCTGCGGCCCGATCTCACCATTCCGGTGTCGCGCGATTACCTCGCCTCCCCGCTGGCAGGTAAGCCGGCGGGTTTTTGCTATCTGGGTCCGGTGTTCCGTCACCGCAGCGATGGCGCCAGCGAATTCCTGCAGGGCGGCATCGAATCCTTCGGCCGCACCGATACCGCCGCCACCGATGCGGAAATGCTGACGCTCGGATTGGAAGCGACGAGCCACTATGCGGTCGCCGCGCCGGAAATCCGCATGGGCGATGTGGGCTTGTTCACCGCGCTGGTGGCCGCGCTCGATCTCGCGCCCGCGTGGAAGCGGCGGCTGGTGAAAGACTTCAATCGCAAGACCAGCCTCGCCCATGATCTCGAACGCCTGAGCCTAACGGCCGCCAATGGCCGTCCGGAATATCAGGGCGTGCTGGCGGCGCTCGCCGGTTCCGATCCGAAAGGCGCGCACGCGCTCGTGGCAGACTTGCTTTCGATCGCCGGAATCACCGCCGTTGGCGGGCGTTCGGTCGGCGAGATCGCCGATCGTTTCCTCGAACAAGCCGCGCTTGGCGCCGCCACTTCGCTGCCGCGGGAGACGCGGCAGGTGATCGAGAAGTTTCTCGCTATCAGCGGAAATCCCGACGACGTCGCCGCCGAACTGCGCGCGCTCGCAAGCGAAGCGTCGATTACGCTTGGCCCCTCGCTCGACCTTATGGAAAGCCGCACCGGCTTTCTCGCCGCGCGCGGCGTCGATGTCGGGCGCATCCGTTTCTCCACCGCGTTCGGGCGCGGCGTGGATTATTACACCGGCTTCGTCTTCGAGCTGCACGATACGGCGCGCGACAACGGCCCGCTCGCCGCCGGCGGGCGCTACGACGGCTTGCTGACGCGGCTCGGCGCCAAAACGCCGGTGCCGGCTGTCGGCTTCGCAGTCTGGATCGAGCGGCTCGCGGCTTATGGAGGCGTGACATGAGCGCGCCTCTCATTCTCGCCGTGCCCTCCAAGGGGCGCTTGCAGGAAAACGCCGCGGCGTTTTTCGCCCGCGCCGGCTTAACACTCGTCAAGCCGCGCGGCGCACGCGATTATCGCGGCACCATCAGCGACCTGCCCGGCGTCGAGGTGGCCTATCTCTCCTCCGACGAGATCGCAGCACAGCTCGCGCAAGGCTCCGTGCATCTCGGCGTCACCGGCGAGGATTTGCTGCGGGAGAGGATTCCGGACGCCGAGGCCCGCGTGGTGCTGCTCGACGGTTTGGGCTTCGGCCAAGCCAATGTCGTGGTGGCGGTGCCGCAGGCCTGGATCGACGTGCGCGGCATGGCCGATCTCGACGATGTCGCCACCGCCTTCCGCCTGCGCAACGACCGCAAGATGCGAGTCGCAACCAAATACGTGAACCTCACGCGCGGCTTTTTCGCCGAGCACGGGATTGTCGATTACCGCATTGTCGAGAGCCTCGGCGCCACCGAGGGCGCTCCGGCATCAGGCTCCGCCGAGCTGATCGTCGACATCACCACCAGCGGTGCAACGCTTGCGGCGAACGGACTGAAAGTGATCGAGGACGGCATCATCCTGCGCTCGCAGGCCAATCTTGTCGCCGCGCGCAACGCTAATTGGGGCGTGTCCGAGCGCGAGAGCGCCCGTGTCATCCTCGACCACATCGCGGCGCAAACCCGCGCGGGAAAATTCCGCGAGGTGCGCGCGCGCTTTGCCGAATACAACGATCTGCTGCTTGCCGCCGCCAGCCAACGCTTCGGCGCCACTGCCCCGTTCGGCGGCTTCACCTCATCGGGCATTCTGACGCTGCACTGCCCAACGGATCAGGTTTATGCGCTGGCCGGCTTTCTGCGTGAGAGTGGCGCTGATGGGGTTTCGGTCGCGCAACTCGACTACGTGTTCGCGCGCGACAATCCGCTTTACGCGAAGCTCGAGGCCGGGCTCATCTCTTAGCGGGATCGGCCGGCTGCCGCTGTTTGCGGAACACGACAAAATGCGACAGCGAAAAATTCACCAGGAAGCTCACGCCGATCGCCAGCAGCTTGGCGCCGAGGACGGGTATCCAATAAGAGGCGACAACGAGTGTCGTGGTGTTGGCTACGACGCCGGCGATGCCGGACGTGACGAAGGCGCCATAATCGCGCCAGCGCAGCTTGCGCCCGGACTCGGCGGCGAAGGTAATGAAGGAATTCATGACGTAAGAGGCGGAGACGGCGACAATCCAGGCCAGCACATTGGCCGGCACCAGAGCCAGAGCCAATACGTTGTAGGCCAGCAGGAAGACAGCGAGGTCGATCCCGGTATTGACCACGCCGACCAGGGCGAAATTGATGGCTTTCATCACCACCACGCGCTTTTTCAAGCGGGCGATGGCCCCGGCGGCAACATGTTTGACTTTCGCGATCATGGGCTCCGCTTAGCACGTCCCTGCCGGGCCGCCGAGAGTTGCTTTTCCCCGACTGATCCGCGCGGGCGACATGGCCTCGCCGTTGCGCTATAGATCGGCCCGCGCGACTGCATAGGATACGATTGCTTGATGATGACCGATCGCCCAGGCCAGGCCCGCCCGGATACCGGGCTATCGATCGTGGTGCCGCTCTACAACGAGGCCGCGGGGCTCGTGCAGCTGCATGCGCGGCTCGCGGAGATGGCCCGGCGGCTCAAGGAAAAGCGCGGGCTCGCCTGCGAGATCGTCTATGTGGACGACGGCAGCCACGACGCCACGCTGAGCATCGCCCGCGACCTGCCCGCCGGCGGCTTCGACGTCCAGGTGGTGTCGCTGTCGCGCAATTTCGGCAAGGAGGCCGCGCTGCTCGCGGGCCTGGAACATGCCCGGCTCGGCGCCGTGCTGTTCATGGACGGCGACGGCCAGCATCCGCCGAGCCTGATCGAGACACTGGCGTTGCGCTGGCTCGATGACGGCTACGACGTGGTCTACACCGCCAAGGCGCATCGCGAGAGCGAGTCATTGGTCAATCGCGTCGGCGCCAAATGGTTCTACACGCTGATCAACTGGGGCACGCGCCACAAGATCCCGGAGGATGCC
>JAXDOS010000239.1:0-10133 GCA_034668785.1 Alphaproteobacteria bacterium | reverse complement strand
CTCGCTCCGCTCGAACCACCCTCTCCCACAAGGGGAGAGGGTAAGAGATCACGCCTGACTGGCTGCACCCTTGCCAAGCGCTGCCTGAGCCGCCGCGAGACGCGCGATCGGTGCGCGGAACGGCGAGCAGGAAACATAGTCGAGATTGACTTCGTGGCAGAAGGCGACCGACGCCGGATCGCCGCCGTGCTCGCCGCAGATGCCAACCTTAAGGTCGGGCCGCGTCTTGCGCCCGCGCTCGACGCCGATCCGCACCAATTCACCGACGCCTTCGCGGTCGATGGAGACGAAGGGGTCCACGGGCAAGATGCGCCGGGCGGCATAGAGCCCGAGGAAACTTGCCGCATCGTCGCGGCTGATGCCGAAAGTCGTCTGCGTTAGATCATTGGTGCCGAAGGAGAAGAATTCGGCGGTCTGCGCGATCTCGCCCGCCAGCAGCGCTGCGCGCGGCAGCTCGATCATGGTGCCGACCTGATACGCGATCTTCTTACCGGTCTCCTTGGACACCGCTTCCGCCATGGCATCGATGCGCGCCTTGACCAGATCGAATTCCGCTTTGGTCGCGATCAGCGGCACCATGACCTCGGGCACCACCGGAGCGCCGGTGCGGCGGCCGGCTTCGATGGCTGCTTCGAAGATGGCGCGTGCCTGCATTTCCGCGATCTCGGGATAAGCAATGGCGATGCGGCAGCCGCGGAAGCCGAGCATCGGATTGAACTCGTGCAGTTCGCGGGCGCGATCAGCTAGTTTCTTTGGATCGGCGCCCATGGCGGCGGCAACCTCGGCGATCTCCTTCTCGCTGTGCGGCAGGAACTCATGCAACGGCGGATCGAGCAAGCGGATAGTCACTGGAAGCCCGTGCATGATCTCGAACAGTTCGACGAAATCGGCGCGTTGCATCGGCAACAGCTTGGCAATGGCGGCGCGGCGGGTTTTCTCCTCGTCGGCCAGGATCATCTCGCGCACCGCCTGGATGCGCGCTTCGTCGAAGAACATATGTTCGGTGCGGCAGAGCCCGATGCCCTCGGCGCCGAATTTCAGCGCCACACGGGCGTCGTTCGGCGTGTCGGCATTGGCGCGGACGCGAAGCCGCCGTACGCTATCGGCCCATCCCATCAAGGTGGTGAACTCGCCGGACAATTCCGGCTCGATCATCGGAATGCTTCCGGCGAGCACCTGACCGGTCGAGCCGTCGATGGTGATGAGGTCGCCTTCTTTCAAAGTAACGCCGCCCGCCGTCATGGTGCGCTTGGCGGCATCGACGCGGATCGATCCGGCGCCAGAGACGCAGGGCTTGCCCATGCCGCGCGCGACCACGGCGGCGTGGGAGGTCATGCCGCCGCGCGTCGTCAGGATGCCTTCCGCCGCATGCATGCCATGGATGTCTTCAGGGCTCGTTTCCACGCGCACCAGGATGACCTTGCGGCCTTCCGCCTTCAGCGTCGCCGCCTCGTCGGATGTGAAGACGATTTCGCCCGAGGCCGCGCCGGGCGAGGCGGGCAAGCCGCTGGCGATCACCTTGCGCTCGGCTTTTGGATCGATGGTGGGATGCAGAAGCTGGTCGAGCGAGGCCGGATCGACGCGGGTGACCGCCTCATCCTTGGAAATCACGCCCTCGCTCGCTAGCTCGACCGCAATCCGCAGCGCCGCTTTCGCCGTGCGCTTGCCGGAGCGGGTCTGCAGCATCCACAGCTTGCCCTGCTCGATGGTGAATTCGAGATCCTGCATATCGCGATAGTGACGCTCGAGAATGCCGTAGATGCGCGTGAGTTCGGCAAAGGCATCGGGCATCACCGTTTCCATCGCCGGCTTAGTGGAGCCCGCCTCCTTGCGCGCAGCTTCGGTGATCTCCTGCGGCGTGCGGATGCCGGCGACGACATCCTCGCCCTGAGCGTTGACGAGGAATTCGCCGTAGAGCTGCTTCTCGCCGGTCGATGGATTGCGTGTGAAGGCGACGCCGGTCGCCGAGGTCTCGCCCATGTTGCCGAACACCATGGCCTGCACGTTTACCGCCGTGCCCCAGCTTTCCGGAATATTGTGCAGGCGGCGGTAGGTATTGGCGCGCGTGTTCATCCATGAACCAAAGACCGCGCCGATGGCCCCCCACAGTTGCGCCTGCGGGTCTTGCGGAAACGGCTCGCCGTGCTCCTCCTCGACGCGGGCTTTGTAGAGCGCGACCAGCTTCACCCATTCGTCCGCGGTGACGTCGGTATCGAGCGCGTAGCCTTTACGGTCTTTGTGGTCGTCGAGGATTTCCTCGAAGTGATGGTGGTCGACGCCGAGCACCACGTCGGAATACATGGTGATGAAGCGACGGTAGCTGTCATAGGCAAAGCGCCGGTCGCCCGATCTCTTTGCTACCGCCTCGACGGTTTCATCGTTAAGGCCGAGATTGAGCACCGTATCCATCATCCCTGGCATCGAGGCGCGGGCGCCCGAACGCACCGAGACCAGCAGCGGATTGTCGCTGCCGCCGAAGGTTTTCCCTGTTATGCGGCCGACCTGCTCGAGCGCGGCTTCGACTTGGTACTTCAGTTCCTTCGGATAGGTCTGCTTGTTCGCGTAATAATAAGTGCAGACCTCGGTGGTGATGGTGAAGCCGGGCGGCACCGGCAATCCCAAATTGGCCATCTCGGCCAAGCCCGCGCCCTTGCCGCCGAGCAAGTCGCGCATGTCCGCTTTGCCCTCGGCCTTGCCATCGCCGAATGCGTAAACCCATTTCGTCATTCTAGAAAAATTCCGATTTCATACCGGCGTTGCCACCAGCGCGCCCTTCCGACTTACAGCACTTAAGGCGGTAGAGGAATGTCAGAACCGAAAGCCCAAGCCCATGATTCCGACCAGGATGAGGTAGAGCGCCACGATATAATTCAGCAGCCGCGGCACCAGCAGAATGAGGATACCGGCAACAAGAGCAACGGTCGCATCGGGATGATTTATAAAAATGGGCATAATGTTCTCCATGACAGCGCGAGGGAGGAAACGACGAATGCGGCAGCCGGTTCCCGCGCGTGAGCCCGGCCGCCTGAATGAAGTTAAGCCCCGAGCGCGCCACGCACCTGTTCCTGGGAGAATGGGAGTTCGCGCAGGCGCAGGCCGGTCAGGGAAAAGATGGCGTTACCCACTGCGGCGGCAACCAGAGGAACGCCGTCCTCCCCGGCCCCGGTCGGCTTGTTGTCGGTGGATATGACTTTCACCTGCACGTTGGGAATGTCGGACATGCGGGTGACTTGATAGTCAGTGAAATTGGACTGCTGCACGCGCCCATCCTTGATGGTGATCTTCTCGCGCAGCACATGGCCGAGCGCGAAGATGATGCCGCCCTCCGTCTGCGCCGCGACATTGCGCGGCTGCACCGCGAGGCCGGGATCGATCGCCGCCCAGAAGTTATGCACCTTGAGCTTGCCGCTGGCGCGATCAATCGAGACTTCGGCGACGCCGGCGGCGAGCGTGTCGTCTTTCTCCATGAAGGCGATGCCGAGGCCGGTGCCCTCGCGCTTTCGCGACCAATCCGACATTTCAGCGACGGTGCGCACAAGTGTCTGCGCGCGCGGCTGTCCCTCCTGCAGTTCGAGCCGGATCGCCAGCGGATCCTTGCCGGTCGCCTTGGCGATCTCGTCGAGGAAGCACTCGACTGCAAAGGCGTTGTGGCCGACGCCGACGCCGCGCCATGCGGAGACTCGCGTGCCGCGCGCTTCCACCACATGCTCAGCCAGCTTGTTGGGGATGCCGTAGCAGGGGATCGGCGTGCCCTTCATCACGATCTGGTCGGTTTTCGGCGGCGCATTGCCGCGAGCCGCGGCCGTATAGGCGGAAACCGACTCGGCAACCACGCGATGGTGCCAGGCGACGATCTTGCCCTTGGCGTCAAGGCCGGCCTCGATATATTGCGCGGTCATGGGCCGGAACTTGCCGGAGGTCATGTCGTCCTCGCGGCTCCAGATCAGCTTGACCGGCTTGCCCGCCGCCTTCGACAGCAGCACCGCATCGACAACGACTTCATTCTGCGAGCGGCGGCCATAGGCGCCACCGACCCATTGCTGATTAAGCTTGACGTTGGCCGCGCTGATCTTGAGCAGGCCGGCGATTTCATCGATCAGGCTGCCGGGGCCTTGGGTGCCGGCCCATAGCTCGACGGACTTGCCGTCGGCGCTGACCGAAGCGGTCGCGTTCAAGGGCTCCATCTGCGCGTGATAGGTATGGCGCGTACGGTACTCGCCGCGCATCACCGTGGCCGCGTCCATCAGCGCCGGCCCGACGTTCCCCGTCTTGGCATATTCAGCGCCGCGGCGGCTGGTATCGCGGGCGATCTCCATGAACTCGGTCAGCGCGCGCTCGCTGTCGAAGTCCGCGCCTTTCGCATTGCTCCAGGTGACTTTGAGCGCATTCTTGCCGGCCTGCGTTCCCTCCACGGTGGTGCCGAGGACCGCGACACCGGCGGGCAGTTTGATGATATCGGTGACGCCTGAAATTTTACGCGCGCGTTCTTCATCCACGGTCTGCGGTGACCCGCCGTCGTAGGGCGACTGCAACACCGCGGCGTAAATCATGCCCGGCACCTGCACGTCCATGGCATAGATCGCCGCCCCTCTGACCTTCAGCGGCACGTCGACGCGCGGCACATCCTTGCCAATCAAACGGAAGGCGCTGGTAGGCTTGAGATCCTTCTCCTCGATCTTTGGCAATTCCTCCGGAGCCTGGGCAAAGGCGGCGACGGCGCCATAGCTGATTTTACGGTTCGAACTTTGATGCACGACCAGGCTCGGCTCGGTCGAGAGTTCGGCCACCGGCACATTCCACTTCGCGGCGACCGCATCGAGCAGCACGCGCCGCGCCTGCGCGCCGGCAAGCCGCAGCGGCGTGAAATAGCCACGCACCGAGAAGCTCGACGTCGTCGATAGGCGATTGCCGTATTCGGGATTGCCGTAGCGTTTGGTATCCCACGGCGGCTGCGCCATCTTCACCTTGGACCAGTCGGCGTCCAGCTCTTCCGCCAGGATCAGCGGCAGCGCGGTAAACGACCCCTGCCCCAGTTCCGCGGCCGGCGACATGATGGTGATGGTGTCGTCGGGCGCGATGGTCACCCAGACATTGGCGACGAGGGGCCCCTCGGCGGCCTCGGCGTCGTCAATTCCGAAGCGCCCCGCCGCGGCGAAGCTCATCGCCAGAGTAAGACCCGCGGCTCCGCCAACAAAATCGCGGCGGCTGAGAGCGGCGGCCTGCTTGTGCTGGTTCATGGCTCAGCCCTCCCGCGCGGCGCGCTGAATGGCGGCGATGATCTTCTGATAAGTGCCGCAGCGGCAGATGTTGCCGTCCATCTGCTCGACTATCTGCTCGCGTGAGGGGTTTTTGTTGCGCGCCAGAAGCGCCGCCGCCTGCATGATCTGGCCGGATTGGCAGTAGCCGCATTGCGGCACCTGCTCGGTAATCCAGGCCTTTTGCAGCGGATGGCTGCCGTCCGCCGACAGGCCTTCGATGGTGGTGACCGAGCGGCCTTCGACCATCGACACCGGCGTGATGCATGACCGGACCGGCGCGCCGTCGATATGCACGGTGCAGGCGCCGCAGGCGGCGATGCCGCAGCCGAACTTGGTGCCGGTCATCTTCAGGTGTTCGCGCAGCACCCAGAGCAGCGGCGTCTCGCCGTCGACCCCCGCTTCCTGTTTTTGGCCGTTGACGGTGAAAGCAACCATCGTTTTTCCCTCGGGTCGGATCGCAGCAGTGCGCCCGCCTAGGCGCGTGGGGTGACGATAACACCAGCGGGCGGCGCCTGTCTCTGCAACCTAGGCTGGGGATCAGCCTTCGATGCGGGAGAAATCGGCGACGGCGCGGGTGGCTTCGCGGATTTCGTTCAGCAGCTTGAGGCGGTTCTCGCGCAAAGGCTTGTCGTCGACATTAACGGTGACTTTATCGAAGAAGGCATCGACATGGGGGCGAAGCTTGGCCATGGCGCTCATGGCGGCGGCAAAGTCTTCCCGGGCAACGGCGGCCGTGGCTTCCTTTTTCGCGGCCGTGATGGCGTCAGCGAGCGCGCGCTCCTCGTCCTGCTGATAGGCTTTCGCGTCCGGGGCGCCGGTGTAGGACTTGCCGTCCTTCTTTTCTTCGATGCGGATGATGTTGGTTGCGCGCTTGACGCCAGCCAGCAGGTTTTTTCCGTCGTCGGTGTCGAGAAATTTTCCTAGCGCCTCGACCCGGCGAACGATCAACACGAGGTCGTCCTGGCCTTCGAGGGCAAAAACGGCGTCGACGAGATCGTGTCGCGCGCCTTGTTCGCGGAGCTGGACTTTGAGGCGGTCGGCGAAGAAGGCAAGGAGGCTTAAGCGAAAATCCCGCAGGCCACTTCGCATCACGTGGCCTTTCTCGTCTCCTACCTGACCGAGAAAAAGATCGCACCCATCATCGCAGACGATATCTATAAACGCGTCACGATCTCTCTGCCTATCAGAGATCCCGTCCAGTGACTGTAAATAGGAGACCCATCCCGAAATGATTTCGTCTTTGTCAAATTCCTTTTCATACAAATAGTATGCTTTACCATTATCAACGATTTGCTCCGCTTGCAGCCAGCACGCTTGGTGAATTGTGCCAGAAAGGTTTGCTCTTATCCGATGGTCTAGAATAAGACGAATAATGCCCAACGCCGCCCTGCGCAGCGCATAGGGGTCTTTCGATCCCGTCGGCTTTTCATCAATCGCCCAGAATCCGACGAGCGTATCGATCTTGTCGGCAAGTGCCACTGCGATAGAAACCGGATCGCTCGGCACGCGGTCGCCAGGTCCGGCGGGCTTGTAATGTTCCTCGCTGGCGGCAGCGACGCTTTTGTCCTCACCTTGCGCCAGAGCGTAGTATTTGCCCATCAATCCTTGCAGCTCGGGGAATTCGCCGACCACTTCCGTTAGCAAATCCGTTTTGCATAGCCGCGCCGCACGCTTGGCCTTTTCCACGTCCGCGCCGACCAATGGCGCAAGCTCCGCAGCCAGCCGCTCGATACGCGTGATGCGCTCCGCCTGGGTCCCGAGTTTTTCGTGGAATACGATCTGCTCGAACTTTGGCAGCCGGTCTTCTAGCTTGGTCTTTAAATCCGTCTCGTAGAAAAATTTCGCGTCCGACAGCCGCGCGCGGATGACGCGCTCGTTGCCGGCGACGATGGCCTTGCCGCCGTCGCTCGCTTCCATGTTGGCGACGAGAATGAATTTGGCAGCGAGACGCCCGCCCTCGTCCTTCGAGACGGCGCTGCGCGCCTCCTCAGGATGAGGGCTTCTCTTCGCCTCACCCTGAGGAGCGACCGCAGGCCGCGTCTCGAAGGGCGAGGCGTCGGACCGACGCAATACAAAACATTTCTGATTGGCGCGAATGGTGGCGCGGATCACTTCGTCGGGAATTTTCAGGAAAGCCTCGTCGAAGCTTCCCATCAGCACCACCGGCCATTCGACGAGACCGGCCACCTCGGCCAGCAGACCCGCGTCCTCGACCAGCTCGAAACCTTGCGCGAAGGCGAGGTTCTTGGCATCGGCCAAAATGATCTCGGCGCGGCGCGCGGGATCGAGCACGACCTTGGCCTTTTCCAGCTTGCTCGTGTAATCGGCGAGCCGCTTCACCTTGATCGCATCGGGCGCGAGGAAGCGGTGGCCAAAAGTGATGTCTCCCACCGTCACGCCTTCGATAGCGAAGGGAACGATGTCGGGCTCTTCCGTTTCCGGCCCGAAGGTGGCGACGATGGAATGCAACGGGCGCACCCAGGTCAGGCGGCCGGAGCCCCAGCGCATCGACTTCGGCCAGGGGAAATTCCTGATCACATCGGGGATGATCTCGCCGATGACCTCGATTGCAGCGCGGCCCGGCTTCTCGATCACGGCCAGATAGAAGTCGCCTTTCTTGTCGGGCTGCACTTTCGCTTCGGCGATCGTTTTCAAACCTGCGGCTTTCAGGAAACCCGCGATGGCGCCTTCCGGCGCGCCGACGCGCGGGCCTTTCTTTTCTTCCTTGATGTCGGGCTGCTTGGCGGGAATGCCCTGCACCGCGAGCGTCAGCCGCCGCGGGGTGACGAAGGCCTTGGCGCCGTCATAGACGAGGCCCGCCGCGACTAGCTTGTCGGTCACGAGCTTGCGCAAATCCTCCGCCGCCTTCGCCTGCATGCGCGCGGGGATTTCCTCGGAAAAAAGTTCAAGCAGAAGGTCGGGCATTACGCAGCCCCTCCCGCTTCGGTCGCCAGCCACGCCTCTCCGCAGGCCTTCGCCAATTCGCGCACGCGCAAAATATAGCTCTGCCGCTCCGTGACCGAGATGACACCGCGGGCATCGAGCAGATTGAAGACATGACTGGCCTTGATGCACTGGTCGTAGGCGGGCAGCGCCATCAGATGGCGTCGTCTCATGGCTGGCGAGCCAAACTGCCCCCACAGCGGATTGTCTCGGTATTCTTCAGGAGGGTTCTGAGCCACGGGCTCCTCGTGCCAGCCGGCTTCGAGATATTTCCTGCACGCGGCTTCCGCCATCTTGAACTGCGCGAACAGCATTTCGGTATCCGCGTGCTCGAAATTATGCCGGGAATATTCCTGCTCGGCTTGCAGGAAGATATCGCCGTAAGTCACCTTCTCGGCGCCATCGCGGCCGTTGAAGTTGAGATCGAAGACGCGGTCGACGCCCTGCACATACATGGCGAGACGCTCGAGGCCATACGTGAGCTCGCCCGACACCGGCGCGCATTCGAAGCCCGCGAGTTGCTGGAAGTAAGTGAACTGCGACACTTCCATGCCGTCGCACCAGCATTCCCAGCCGAGCCCCCAGGCGCCGAGTGTGGGCGATTCCCAGTCGTCCTCGACAAAGCGCAGATCGTGAAGCTTCGGATCGATACCGATCGCGTAGAGCGATTTGAGATAGAGGTCCTGGATGTCGGGCGGCGACGGCTTCAGCATCACCTGGAGCTGATAATAATGCTGCAGCCGGTTGGGATTTTCGCCATAGCGGCCGTCCTTGGGACGACGGGAAGGCTGCACAAAGGCGACATTCCACGGCTTCGGCCCAAGCGCGCGCAACGTTGCCGGATGAAAGGTGCCGGCGCCGACTTCCATGTCGTAAGGCTGCAGGATGACGCAGCCATAGTCCGCCCAATAGCGCTGCAGCGTCAGGATCAGCCCTTGGAAGGAACGCCGGGGGTCCATGTGATCTTGACGAGGCTGGGCGGATTGTTCGGCGGCGCTCATGGCGCCGGTCTATCGGCGGCCCGAAGGGGGGTCAAGCTACGGCCGGCGAGCGTGCAAACGCAGAAACAGCAGATTGGTCATAGAATTTTAGGGATGCGGAGCAAAAAAGCCGCGGCGTTAAATCTGGGCGACGCCAGATTTACCGAAATGAGAAGCCGCCCGCGCTACCCTGGAAACAGGGATAGAGGGCTGGGGAGCTTTCATGCTTGCTTTTCAAATGGTCGGCGCGGGTTTCATCGTGTTGTTCTTCGCCGTTTTAGTCTCCGGAAAATTGCCGGTGCGCAGCCGTTAAAGCTCAAGATCAGCAGGGCCGGTATTCGCCGGTCAGCGGATCGCGCTTAAGCATCGGCCAGGTCTCACGGCCCGGAATCCGCACGGTTGCCTCTCTATCGAGCTCGGCGTTGGCCCGGCGTACTTCCTTGACCACCCAATGCACCGCGGCGGCGGCACCGAGAGCAGCGAGCGTCCATTTGACGAGCGGTGGAATCACAATTGGCGGCATGTTCGTTTTCCCCTCCAATTCCAAAACCTATAGTCCGTAACGCGCCCACAACGCCCGAGCCTCAAGAGCGGAAACAATTTCCTCGGGCCAGGTCGAACCACTCCAGAACTCATCGAATCCACGCAACGCTATACCCGACCCCCGCCGGCCGAAGAAGCCGCGCTCGGCGGCGACTAGGGGGGTAAACACCTCGTCGCCATAACGCTCGCGCAACGTCGAGCGCAAATCCCCTAACGCATCGGCGATTCCCAGTTCGATCGCCGTCGAACCGGTCCAATATTCTCCGGAGAACAAGGTTTTTTCTGGACCTTGGAGCCGCGCTCCCCGGCGGCCCTTGACCAGCGCGATGAAGCTTTCGTGGATCTCATTCTGCAGCTGTTTGAGCCGCTCCACGTCCTCAGGCTTCTCCGGCAGGAACGGGTCGAGCAT
>JAXDOS010000238.1:0-20716 GCA_034668785.1 Alphaproteobacteria bacterium | reverse complement strand
GATGCATCGCGTCCCGCCCTTCTACCATCCCATCATTGTCGGCAGGCAGCGGCGGACCGGAGCGACCGGAACCATTGAGGATTATGACCGTGGCGGCGCAGGCAGACGAGCTCGTTACCGCGGCGCTGCTCGTTATCGGGGACGAGATCCTGTCGGGGCGTACCAAAGATAAGAATATCGGCTATGTCGCCGAATACCTCACAGCCATCGGCATCGATCTGAAGGAGGTGCGTGTCGTCGCCGATGAAGAAGGCTCGATCGTTGAGGCTCTGAACACTTTGCGCCAGCGCTATAGCTATGTCTTCACCACCGGCGGGATCGGCCCGACCCACGACGACATCACCGCCGACAGCGTCGCCAAGGCTTTCCAGGTTCCGATCGAATACGATCCCCGCGCGCTTGCACTTTTGCAGGAGCGCTTTGCCAAAAGCGGCACGGAGATGAATGAAGCGCGAATGCGGATGGCGCGCATTCCGGTCGGCGCCGAGCTTGTGCTCAATAAGATATCGACCGCTCCGGGATTTTGGATCGGCAATGTCATCGTGATGGCGGGCGTGCCCGCCATCATGCAGGCGATGCTCGACGACGTGGCGCCGAAACTTAAGACCGGCGCAAAAATGCTGTCGGAGACCGTCCGCGCCGACACCCGCGAAGGCGATATCGGCACGGAGCTCGGCGAGATCGCCAAGAGGCATCCGGACGTGTCGATCGGCAGCTATCCATTCTTCGATGAGAAATTCGGACCCAATACCAACATCGTTATCCGCGCGCGTGATTCCGCAAATTTGAACACTGCCAAAAGTGCGGTGGAAGCCATGCTCGCGCGGCTGCACGGCAAAAGTTGAGGCGCGCAGCGCCCTCGCATCAGCGTCAGGGCGTGAAGGCAACCAAACTCTGCGGCGACGGCGGCAGCGGCGTGATGCTGATATCGCGAAATCCCGCGGCACGGCCCATCTCGACGAAAGCAGATGGCGTGTAGGCGTCGCCGTGCGGTGTCGACCCGAGCATGATGAAGGCAAAGATCGCGGGAAACGGCGGCGACACCCGATCCTCGTTGGGAATGAACTCGACCGCCCAGGCGCAGCCCTGCGGCGTCAGACTGGCGCGAACCTTCTTCATCAATCTGGTGCAGGTCTCCTGATCGAAATGATGCAGGAAATTTGGCAGCAGCACGAGATCGTAGCCGCCGCCCCAGTCCACCTCGAAGGCGCTGCCGGCGACCGGCCGGTAGCGCGCCGTAACGCCGGCACGCTCCGCGTTGCGTTTCGCGACCGCGAGGACATTTTCCCAATCGACGGCGGTTACTTCCGCCTGTGGAAGCGCCTTGGCCATGGCGATGCCGAAGATGCCGTGGCCAGCAGCGATTTCTAGAATCTTGCGCGGCGGCCGCGGCAAGGCCGCGGCCTGGGTGGCCAGTCCCTCCGCCGTCGGCGCCACGAAGGACGTCATCGCTTCGGCAAACTTGACCCAGATGGGATTGTTCGGTGCAACATTGGCGAGGCCGACGGAGCCGCCGTTGCGCACATAGGAAGCGGGATCGTCGAGAAACAGCTTGATCAACTCGGGCGAAGCCAGGAACTCTATGACGTCGCCCATATAGGCAGGGGATCCGCGGTTCAAAAAAACCTCGCTTGATGGTGTCAAGGCATATTGCTGGTTGGCCTTCTGCAGAATTCCCTCGACGGTGAGATAATCGCACAAGATGCGTACGCCATGAGTGTTGGCGCCCGTGCGTCGCGCCAGCGCCTCGACCCCAGCGGCGCCTTCGCCGATGGCCGTGAAAAGATCGAGACCCACCGCGGCTTTCAACGCCGCCGTCTTCTGGTAAGCCACAACGCCATTGATGAAGAGCTCGGGGCTCACATCCATTTTCATACGCTCCATGTGCAATTCCATGCGCCAATTGTACGCCGCCGCAAATACGGCCTTTCCGGCCGTCGGTTTCGTGCTGGTCCCCCCAAACGGCCGGCTTATACTCTTCATTCTGTGGAGCGAGAAGGACATGCAAGACCGAATAGGAGAGGGCCCGATGGCTGACCTGCCGGCGCAAGCGTCGCCCAAGCCGTTTCCCGTGTCCTGGGACCAGTTCCACCGCGACGCGCGCGCGCTCGCTTGGCGGCTTTCCGCCCAGGGGCCGTTCGAAGCCATCGTCTGCATCACGCGCGGCGGCTTGGTGCCGGCGGCCATCGTCGCGCGCGAGCTTAACATCCGCGTGATCGAAACCATCTGCGTATCGAGCTATGCCGGTCCCGGCCAGCAGGCGGAGTTGAAGGTGCTCAAGACAGTTGCGGACTCGGTGGTGAAAACCGCCGGTGGCGGCGGCAAGGGCGTCCTCATTGTCGACGATCTCGTCGATACCGGGCAAACCGCCAAAGTGGTCCGCCAGGTGCTGCCGAACGCGCATTTCGCCGCGGTCTATGCCAAGCCGATGGGCCGGCCGCTGGTGGATACGTTCATCACCGAAGTGTCGCAGGACACTTGGATCCATTTCCCATGGGATACGGGCTTAGCCTTCCTGCCGCCGATCCGGGAAGGCGGGGCGTGACCGTTTGTGCTTTCGAAGCATTGCAAACCGCTTTAGAACCGCTGCGGCGCGGACGTGGCGGAACTGGTAGACGCAAGGGACTTAAAATCCCTTGAGGGAAACCTCGTGTGGGTTCGAGTCCCACCGCCCGCACCATCTATTAGTTCGTGCGCCGATAGTTCGTAGCTTTGGTTGATTAGGAGCGATCATGGAGCAGAAGCAATTCCCGGTGAGTTATTCGGACGCGGAATGGCGGCAGAAATTGACGCCGGAACAATATCAAGTCATGCGCGGGCACGGCACCGAAGCGCCGGGCAGTTGCGCGCTGAATTTCGAGAAACGCGCCGGCGCATTTTCCTGCGCCGGGTGCGAGCAGCCGCTGTTCGTATCGAAGAAGAAGTTCGAGAGCGGCACCGGCTGGCCGAGCTTCAACGATCCTGAACCGGGTTCTGTCGAGACCACGGTAGACCGAAGCCACGGCATGACCCGTACCGAAGTCCACTGCAGCCGCTGCGGCAGCCACCTCGGCCACGTCTTTCCCGACGGCCCGCCGCCGACGCATCTGCGTTACTGCATCAATGGTGTTGCTTTGGATTTTCGTCCGGACTGACGCTCTGGACGCCACGCCGGTAAGAACATGAAGAAGCCTCACGCGCTGGCAGCCGTTCTCGTGTTCTTGGCGTCCATGATCTGGACCGGCGCACAGGCGCAGAGCTATCCCGATCACCCCATCACTCTCGTTGTTCCTTATGCCGCGGGCGGCGGGAACGACGTGCTGGCGCGGCTTGTCGCCGAGAGGATGAGCAAGAGTCTGGGCCAGCAGATCGTGATCGAGAATCGCGGTGGCGCGGGCGGCACCATCGCCACGCGGCAAGTCGCGAAGAGCGCGCCGGATGGTTACACCTTGCTCATCGCCACGAGTTCGCTCGCCATCAATCCGTCGCTCTATCCAAATATCGGCTACGATCCACGCAAGGACTTCGCGCCCGTCGGCCTCATCGCATCGAGTTCGAACGTGGTGCTGGTGCATCCTTCCGTCCCGGCAAGCTCCATTGCCGAGTTGATCGCGCTGGCGAAGGCAAGCCCGGCCAAACTCAACTTCGCCTCCACCGGCAGCGGCAGCAGCGTGCATTTGGCAGCCGAGTTGTTCGCCTCGATGGCCGGCATCAAGCTCACCCATGTGCCATACCGGGGCAGCGCGCCGGCGCTCACCGATCTTCTTGGCGGTCATGTGGACATCATGTTCGGGACGTTGCCGCCTTCAGTCGGGCTCGTGCTTCAGGGAAAATTGCGCGCGCTGGCGGTCACCGGCCCCCAACGCTCAAGCGCTCTTCCCGAACTGCCGACGGTGGCGGAGGCCGGATTGGCCGGCTACGAAGCGGTGCTGCATTATGGACTGGTGGCGGCAGCCGGCACGCCGCGGCCCATTATCGATAAGCTCAATACGGCGCTGCGCGCGGCGCTTGCGGAAGAAGCTTTGCAGCAACGTTTAGCTGTAGAAGGCGCCGACCCGCTGCCGAGTACGCCGGAGGAATATGCCGCCGACATCGACCGCGAAGAAATCAAGTGGTCCAAGATCGTGCAGGAATCCGGCGCCAGGGGCGAATAACGGCTCTGATTTCAGCTTTCGGCAGCCTTGGTCATAAACACGAGAAATCCCGAAAGCCGCCATGCCGATGGCTCAAAGCGGCTCTACAGCGGCATCCATGCTAAGTTACGGAGGCTATGGGAGGATTCGCATTGGCTTGAGATTGCGAATTTTTGCTAATTCGATGGAACTCAATGGCTAGGGAGCTAGTTAAGGACACTAAGCCGTGGTCTCATCGCAGAGGCTCGACGGTCCGCCAGCAGTGTTCGCTCGGCCTTGAGGGGGAATATCAAATGTCATACCGCTCGCTATGGCGAAGCGCCGGAGCGTAGTGCGAAAGCCCGTTCCGCAGGTGTCGGTTTGTCGCCGAGGTTTAGGCGCGTCTGTCCATAGGCGCGATTAAGCCAGGCCGAGGAGGATTTCTATGCAGCCCACCAATCAGGTGATCGGTGACTTAGCCAACGGCCCCACTCCGGAGGCACCTGAGCAGAAGAAGAACGGCAAATCTGCCTTTGAGCTGCACGACCTGCTCCATGCCCTTCAAGCGATGCGCAGCGGCGACTTCTCCGTGAGGCTGCCGGGCGATCACCTCGGCATCGAAGGCAAGATCGCCGACACGTTTAATGAGATCGTGGCCACCAACGAACGCATGGCGCAGCAACTCGAGCGCGTTGGACAGGTGGTGGGACGGGAGGGGAAAACCAAACAGCGCGTGAAGCTCGGCGTCTCCAGCGGCGCCTGGGCGGAGATGGAAAGCTCGGTCAATACGCTGATCGACGATCTGCTCTGGCCCACCCGCGAAGTGACCCGCGCCGTGGCCGCCGTGGCGCAGGGCGACTTGCTGGAAACCGTGCGGCTGCATGTGGAAGGCCGGCCGCTGAAGGGCGAATTCCTCCAGTCGGCCACCATCGTCAACACGATGATCAAGCAGCTCGGCGTGTTCACCTCGGAAGTGACGCGCGTCGCGCGCGAGGTCGGCACCGAGGGCAAGCTTGGCGGTCAGGCGCAGGTGCACGAAGTGACCGGCGTGTGGAAGGACCTCACCGAGTCGGTGAATTCGATGGCGTCGAACCTCACCGCGCAGGTCCGCAACATCGCCGACGTGACCATCGCGGTGGCCAACGGCGACTTGTCGAAAAAGATCACCGTCGACGTGCGCGGCGAAATTCTTCAGTTGAAGGAAGCCATCAATACGATGGTGGACCAGCTTCGGTCGTTCGCTTCGGAAGTGACGCGCGTCGCGCGCGAAGTGGGCACTGACGGCAAGCTCGGTGGTCAGGCCATCGTGCCCGGCGTCGCCGGCACCTGGAAAGACTTGACCGACTCGGTGAATGCCATGTGCGGCAACTTGACCGCGCAAGTGCGTAACATCGCACAAGTGACCACCGCCGTGGCCCGCGGCGACTTGTCCCGCAAGATCACGGTGGACGTGCGCGGTGAAATTTTGGAGTTGAAAGACACCATCAACACGATGGTGGACCAATTGAACGCCTTCGCTTCGGAAGTGACGCGCGTGGCGCGCGAAGTCGGCACCGAAGGCAAGCTTGGCGGCCAGGCGCAAGTCTCCGGCGTCGCCGGCACCTGGAAGGACCTCACCGACAACGTCAACTTCATGGCGTCGAACCTGACCGCTCAGGTCCGCAATATCGCCGACGTCGCCACAGCTATTGCCGGCGGCGACTTGTCGAAAAAGATCACGGTGAACGTGTCAGGAGAAATCCTTCAGCTGAAGGAAACCGTCAACACGATGGTGGATCAGCTCAACGCCTTCGCCGGTGAGGTGACGCGCGTCGCGCGCGAGGTGGGCACCGAAGGCCGCCTCGGCGGCCAGGCCAACGTGCTCGGCGTCGCCGGTACCTGGAAAGACTTGACCGATTCCGTGAACTCGATGGCGTCGAACCTGACCGCGCAGGTGCGTAACATCGCCGAAGTCTCGACGGCCATGGCCAATGGCGACTTGTCGAAGAAGATCACGGTGGACGTGAAGGGCGAAATTCTGCAGCTCAAGGAAACCATCAACACCACGGTGGACCAGCTCAACGCCTTTGCTTCCGAAGTGACGCGCGTCGCGCGCGAGGTCGGCACCGAAGGCAAGCTCGGCGGCCAGGCGCTGGTGCGCGGCGTCGCCGGCACCTGGAAGGACTTGACCGACTCGGTGAATTCGATGGCGAGCAACCTGACCGCTCAGGTGCGTAACATCGCCGAGGTGGCGACGGCCGTTGCCGAGGGCGACTTGTCGAAGAAGATCACGGTGAACGTGTCGGGCGAAATCCTGCAGCTCAAGGAAACCATCAACACGATGGTCGATCAGCTCAACGCCTTTGCCGCCGAGGTGACGCGCGTGGCGCGCGAAGTCGGCACCGACGGCAAGCTTGGTGGCCAGGCGGCGGTGCCCGGCGTCGCCGGCACCTGGAAGGACTTGACCGACTCCGTGAATTCGATGGCGGGCAACTTGACCGCGCAAGTGCGTAACATCGTGGAAGTGACCATCGCGGTGGCGAACGGCGACTTGTCGAAGAAGATCACGGTCGACGTGCGCGGCGAAATCCTTCAGCTGAAGGAAACGCTCAATACCATGGTGGATCAGCTCAACCGCTTTGCCGGCGAGGTGACGCGCGTGGCGCGCGAAGTCGGTACCGAAGGCCGTCTCGGCGGCCAAGCCAACGTGCCCGGCGTCGCCGGCACCTGGAAAGACTTGACGGACTCGGTGAACTCGATGGCGGGCAACTTGACCGCTCAGGTGCGTAACATCGCCGAGGTGACCACCGCCGTGGCGCGCGGCGACTTGTCGCGCAAGATCACGGTGGACGTGAAAGGCGAAATTCTCGAACTGAAAAATACCATCAACACGATGGTGGATCAGCTCAACGCCTTCGCCTCGGAAGTGACGCGCGTCGCGCGCGAAGTCGGCACCGAAGGTAAGCTCGGCGGTCAGGCGCAAGTCCCGGAAGTCGCCGGTACTTGGAAGGATTTGACCGACAACGTGAACTTCATGGCGTCGAACCTGACGGCGCAAGTTCGTAATATCGCCGAGGTGGCGACCGCCATCGCCGGCGGCGACTTGTCGAAGAAGATCACGGTGGACGTGCGCGGCGAAATCCTGCTGCTGAAGGAAACGCTCAACACCATGGTGGAGCAGCTTCGCTCCTTCGCCGCCGAAGTGACGCGCGTGGCGCGCGAAGTCGGCACCGACGGACGACTGGGCGGCCAGGCGGTGGTGCCCGGCGTCGGCGGCACCTGGAAGGACTTGACCGATAACGTCAACCTGCTGGCCGCGAACTTGACCACACAGGTCCGCAACATCGCCGAGGTGACCACGGCCGTGGCGCGCGGCGACTTGTCGCGCAAGATCACCGTGGACGTGAAGGGCGAAATTCTCGAACTGAAAAACACCATCAACACGATGGTGGATCAGCTCAACGCCTTCGCCTCGGAAGTGACGCGCGTGGCGCGCGAGGTCGGCACCGAAGGCAAGCTTGGCGGTCAGGCGCAGGTGCCGGGCGTCGCCGGAACCTGGAAGGATTTGACCGACACCGTGAACGTCATGGCCGCCAACCTCACCGAGCAGGTGCGCGGCATCGTGAAGGTCGTGACCGCGGTGGCGGACGGCGACCTCAAGCAGAACCTGACGGTGAAATCCAAGGGCGAAGTCGCGGCCTTGGCCGAAACCATCAACAATATGACCAATACGCTGGCCATCTTCGCCGATCAGGTGACGACCGTGGCGCGCGAGGTCGGCGTCGAAGGCCGGCTGGGTGGGCAGGCCAACGTGCCCGGCGCCGCCGGCACCTGGAAGGACTTGACCGGTAACGTGAACCTCCTGGCCGCCAACCTCACCACGCAGGTGCGCGCCATCGCCGAGGTGGCGACCGCAGTGACCAAAGGCGACTTGACCCGATCAATTCAAGTCGAGGCGCGCGGCGAGGTCGCCGAGCTCAAAGACAATATCAACACCATGATCGGCAACTTGCGCCTCACCACCGATCTCAACACCGAGCAGGATTGGCTGAAAACCAACCTGGCACGGTTCACCAACATGTTGCAGGGCCAGCGCGATCTGACCACGGTGGGCCGGCTGCTGCTGACGGAGCTCACGCCGCTGGTCAATGCGCAATTGGGCGTCATTTATCAAGTGGCGCACGACGACACGCCGGTGCTGAAGCTGCTTTCCGCTTACGCCGATGACGGCATCAATTCGCATCCCGAAACCATCAAGTTGGGCGAAGGTCTTGTGGGGCAATGCGCCGCCGACAAGCGGCAACGGCTGATCACCGACATGCCAACCCACGCGGTCCCGATCGGCTCCGCGCTGTTCAAAGTGGTTCCGCAGAATATCGTCGTGCTGCCGGTGCTGTTCGAAAACCAGGTCAAGGCGGTGATCGAACTCGCCTCCATTACGGCATTTACCACCTCGCAAATGACCTTCCTCGAACAGCTAACGGACAGCATCGGCATCGTGCTGAACTCCATCGAAGCGACGATGCAGACCGAAGGCTTCTTGAAACAGTCGCAGCAGCTTGCCGGCGAGTTGCAGACGCAGCAAAAAGAATTGCAACAGACCAACGAGCAGCTTGAGCAGAAGGCTCAGCAGCTTGCCGAACGAAACGTCGAGGTGGAAAGAAAGAACCAGGAAATCGAGCAGGCGCGCCGCGCCTTGGAAGAAAAAGCCACCGAGCTCTCGCTGACGTCAAAATACAAGTCGGAGTTCCTGGCCAACATGTCGCATGAGCTGCGGACGCCGCTCAACTCGATCCTGATCTTGGGGCAACAGCTGACGGAAAACCCCGACGGCAACCTCACGCCCAAGCAAGTCGAATTCGCCCGCACCATTCATGGCGCCGGAACCGATCTGCTTAACCTGATCAGCGACATCCTCGATCTGTCGAAGATCGAGTCCGGCACCGTCACCGTCGATGCCGAGGAGATATTCTTGACCAACCTCCTCGACACGGTGGGGCGCCCGTTCCGCCACGAAGCGGAAAACCGGCAGCTGTCGTTCGAGGTTCAGGTCGATCCGCATCTGGGACGCAGCATCATCACCGACTCCAAACGTCTCCAGCAGGTGCTCAAGAACCTGCTGTCGAACGCCTTCAAATTCACCGAACATGGCGGCGTGCGGCTCAACGTCTCCGCCGCGGTCGGCGGCTGGAGCGCCAATCACCCGGTGCTCAATCAATCGCCCGCTGTCGTCGCGTTTGAAGTCTCGGATTCGGGCATTGGCATTCCGCTGGAGAAGCAGAAGATCATCTTCGAGGCATTCCAGCAGGCGGACGCGAGCACCAGCCGCAAATACGGCGGTACCGGTCTTGGCCTTGCCATCAGCCGTGAATTGTCGAGCCTTCTTGGCGGGGAAATCCATCTGCGCAGCACGCCGGGAATGGGCAGCACATTCACTCTCTATCTGCCGCTGAAATACGTCGGCTCCTCAAATCCTGCCGCCGCGACGCAGGGCCGGACATCCCAGACCATCCAATCATTCCCGGTGGTCACGACGCCTGAGCAACAGTGGGTCGAAGCCTTGCCGGACGACCGGCACGATATCGCGCCGGGCGACACGATCTTGCTGATCGTCGAAGACGATCAGCATTACGCCCGCATATTGGCTGACTTGGCCCACGATAAAGGGTTCAAGGTATTGCTATCGGCAAAAGGAGCCGATGCGCTCGATCTAGCGAAGCAATTCCAGCCCACGGCGGTTTCGCTCGATGTGTTCCTGCCCGATATGCTGGGATGGACGGTGCTCAGCCAGTTGAAGCAAAATCCGCTGACCAGGCATATTCCAGTGCAGATCATCACGCTCGATGAGGATCGCCAGCACGCTTTGGCATCGGGTGCCTTCTCCTTCGTGACCAAGCCGACGACGACCGAAGGCGTGGAAGCCGCGTTGTCGCGGATCAAGGAATACACCAAGCCACGCCGCAAGCGGCTTCTGGTGGTGGAAGACAATGCCGCCGAGCAAATGAGCATCACTGAGTTGCTCGGCTATGACGACATCGAGATCGTGACGAGTTCCACTGGCGCCGATGCCCTCAATACGCTGCGTGAGAATCCGTGCGACTGTGTCGTGCTCGATCTGAAGCTGCCGGACATGACGGGATTCGAGGTGTTGGAGCATATCCGCGCCGATACCTCGCTCTCCGAGATTCCGGTCGTAGTCTTCACCGGCCGCGAACTATCTGCCGAGGAGGATGCCCAACTGCACACCATGGCGCGCAGTATTGTTGTCAAAGGCGTTGAATCGCCTGAGCGGCTGCTGGACGAGACCGCCTTGTTCTTGCATCGCGTGACCACGGAACTTCCTGCCGACAAGCAGCGCATGCTTGAGCGTCTCAACAGTTCCGATGAGGATCTGGCCGGACAAACGGCGCTTCTCGTGGATGATGATGCGCGCAACATCTTCGCGCTGAGCAGCGTGCTGGAGCGGCGCGGCATGCATGTGCTGACTGCCACAACAGGCAGTGAGGCCATCGCCTTGGTCGAATCGACGCCGAACCTGGCGATCGTGCTGATGGACATCATGATGCCGCAGATGGACGGCTATCAGACCATGGAGATCATCCGGGACAATCCGCAGTTCCGCCGCCTTCCCATTATTGCCTTGACCGCGAAGGCGATGAAAGGCGACCGCGAAAAGTGTCTGGAAGCCGGCGCCTCCGACTATCTTGCTAAGCCGGTGAATACCGAGCAACTATTGTCGGCGCTGCGAATGTGGCTGCATCGTTAATGCCAGAAAGAACCAAAATGGCCGTACACGATAAGGTCAACATTCTCCTGGTCGATGACCAGCCGGCGAAGCTGCTGAGCTATGAGGTTATCCTGAAGGATTTGGGGGAGAACCTCATCAAGGCGTCGTCGGGGCGAGAGGCGCTGGAACAGCTTCTCAAGACAGAGATCGCCGTCGTCCTTGTCGACGTATGCATGCCGGATCTGGACGGGTTTCAACTCGCGGCGATGATTCGCGAGCACCCGCGCTTCCAAAGCACGGCGATGATTTTTATCTCTGCCATTCATTTGACGGACGTCGATCGCCTGCGCGGCTATGAGATGGGCGCCGTGGACTATGTTCCGGTCCCGGTCATCCCGGAAGTTCTGCGCGCCAAGGTCCGCGTCTTTGCCGAGCTGTACCGCAAGACCCGGCAGCTGGAACGCTTGAATCTGGAATTAGAGGAGCGAGTTGCCGCGAGAACCGCGGAACTGGAAGCGTCAACCGCGCGACTGGTCCAAAGCGAGCAGCGTCGCAGCTTGGCGTTGGCCGCCAGCAATCTCGGCTCCTGGGACTGGGATCGGGTCCACGGCGACTGCCTGTGGGATGAAGGACAGTATCGCATCTTCGGTGTCGAGCCGCAGAACTTCGCTGTCACGCCGGAGAACGTTCGCGCGTTGCTCCATCAGGACGACTGGGAACGCGTACGCGAGGTGGCGGAGAAGGTGCTGACCGGCGGACAAGCTCAAGAGACCGAATTCCGCGTGCGCCGCCCAGATGGTGAAGTGCGCTGGTGTATCGGCACCGCCGCGGCGACGCTTGATAAAAACAACCAAGTTGTTCGCGTCAGCGGCGTCACCGCCGACATCACCGACCGCAAGAAGGCAGAGGAGCGGCAGGCGCTGCTTGCCCGCGAGGTCGATCATCGGGCGAAGAACGCGCTGGCGCTGGTGCAAGCCATCGTCCGGATGACACGGGCAAAGAGTATTGAAGCTTATATCGCCGCCGTCGAAGGGCGCATCAAGGCGCTGTCTCGCGTGCATACCGTGTTGTCGCAATCGCGCTGGCAAGGCGCCGATCTCACCGGGCTCGTGGACGAAGAGTTGGCGCCGTATCGGACCAGCGAGTCGGATAGGATTCGGGCGTCGGGGCCGAAAGTCCTGCTTCAGCCGGCGGCAGCGCAAACGCTCGCCCTCGTGCTGCATGAACTTGTGACCAACGCGGCGAAATATGGCGCGCTATCCTCGACGTCCGGTCAGGTTACGTTGGGGTGGAAGTGGGATGGCAAGAGCCTGGAGTTTAGTTGGCAAGAGCTGGGCGGTCCGCCTACTACCGCGCCATCGGTTCTAGGATTTGGCACACGCATTGTCCTTGCCAGCATCGAGCGCCAGCTTGGCGGCCGGGTCAATTTCGAGTGGCATTCGCACGGCTTGGCTTGCGCGTTTTCCGTTCCTCACGGCGATAAGATGGAGCCGGAACGTGCCGGCACCGAACGCCGCGCCGATAAGGAAAACGTCGCCGCCGAAGTCAGGCTCGCCATATCCGGCAATCGGGTGATGATTGTCGAGGACGAGGCGTTGGTCGCCATGGTGGTCAGCGAGTCGCTGTCGCTGCTTGGTTGCTCCGTCGTCGGCCCCTTCAGCCGCTGCGCTGACGCCATAGCGGCGGTAGAGGCCGACGAGGTGGACGCGGCAATTCTCGACGTCAATCTGGACGGCGAAATGGTTTACCCGTTGGCGGATGTTTTGGCCGAGCGGCAGGTGCCTTTCATCTTTGTCACCGGCTACGGAGCGGAAAGCATCGACCCGCGCTTTGCGCATATACCGGTGATTCAAAAGCCGGTCGAACGGCACATTCTGCAGCGTCTTTTCGTGCCGGGCGGCGCCGTTCCCGCGAAGCTTCCACGAAAGCGGCGGGGCAATGGAAGCTCGATACGAGTTTCGGCGGGATGAGTTCTACCGAGGCGCTTAATATCAACGATAGAGCGTAATGCTGATGACGCCGCCTAGGTCGGCTTCCTTGCCGCCTTCCTTCGCGTACCCGGTGATGTCGATGTCTCCTTTCGGGGAACCATGACACGTTAGACACGAGGCACCGTAATATTCCGGCACTGCGGTACGGTAGGCCGCGCGGCCCATGTTCTGCGTTACGGCTGCGTAAGACTTGTCTTTGACCCAGCTGGGTGACAGCAGCTTGTCCCGGATCACTTCGTTTTCCCATTCGTCCGGCTTGGCTTTCGGGTTGCGAATAAGCTCAGGCGGGGCGGTGACTTTCATTTCCGCGATGCCCAAGGCTTGCCGGCCGAAAGCCTCGTTCACCAGCCGGCCGAAGACCGCGGGGATAAATCCTTTGAAGCCGACGCCTTGACGATTGAGGGTCTGCTGGTGCGCATCCATCACTTCAACGATGGAATCCATCTGCATGCGGATGAGCTTCCCGTGCGGCGAATTGGCATCGATCGAAACAGGGTCTATGCCGCTTTCCTTGTAGATCTTGATCGCTTCCGCGAGCACCGTCTTGCCGTCCAGGCCCTTATCTCGGAGATTTGGATTGTTGATGCGCTCCTGATTTCGCGAAACCACCAGGCGGCCGGCGCTCAGCATCGTCGCTAAGCTTCTCGTAATTTCCGCATCCTCTTCCGGTGACCGAGTAGAGGTGGGTGCGGTTGCCGCGACGGCCATGATCGCGGCCGACGTCATGCCGATAGCGGCGGCGCAAAACAACGCACGTCCCCGTTCGAGAAAACGTGAAGACATAAAGCCGGATTTCATCCTTGGCTCCTCATTACGTGTTCAGGCCGCCGTCACCCTCTCGAGGAAAGCGTCCACCGCGGTTTCCAATGTGGCCGCTTGCGCCGAGAATGCGTGTGAAGCTTGGAGTACGTCCGATGCGGAGTGGGTGGTCTCGTCGAGCGCCTTGGTCACCACGGCCATGTTTCCGGCGAGTTCGTTGACCCCGACGGCCGCCTGTTGGGCGCTATGAGCGATCATTTGGGTCGAACTGCTCTGCTGCTCAACCGCGCCGGCGATGGTCGCGGTGAAGCGGTTGATCTCGTCCATCACTTCGGTAATCGAGCGGATCGCGCCGACAGCACCGTTCGTGGACTTCTGAATGGCGCTGACTTGCGATGCGATGTCTTCCGTGGCCCCGGCTGTTTGATCCGCCAGCGCCTTGACCTCCGCGGCAACAATCACGAATCCGCGTCCCGCTGCACCGGCCCTGGCGGCTTCGATCGTGGCATTAAGCGCGAGAAGATTGGTCTGCTCGGCAATATCGCGGATGAGTTTTACCACGTCGCCGATGCGGTTGGCGCCAGTGGACAGTTGTCCGACAAGTTGGTCGGCCGACCTCGCCATCTCGGTTGCGCGCTGAACGACTCCGTGGGCCTGGGTAGCTTGCTGGTTGATGTCGCGGATCGAGGTGCCGAGTTCGTCGGTGGCCCCGGCGACAGCCCGAACATTGGCCGAGGTTGCCTCTGACGAGACCGATACCACGTGAGCCTGCTTATCGGCTTGCTGCGCGATGGTTGCGAGCGTGTGCGCGGTCGCCTCCATGCGCGAGACGTTGTCAGTCACCGTTCGGGTAATGGTAGTAATCGTCGCACGGAAGTCCCCGATGATCCGATCGATGGAAGCGGCACGCTCGCGCTGTGCCGCTTGATCGTCGCGTTCGCGTTCGGCAAAGCCGCGCCGCTCGATTTCTCCATCACGGAATACCTGGAGCGAACGCGCCATTTCGCCGATCTCGTCCCGGTCTTGGAGCCCGGGAACGGCGAGATCGACATCCCCCAAGGACAGCTGCCGCATGGCGCTGCTGATTGCAACCAGACGCCGCACTAGCCGGCGCTGGACATAGAACACGCCGATCCATGCTGCGGCCAGCAGGCTCGCTCCCGAAACAATCAACAGTATGGTGCGGCTAACGTCGAGATCATGGACCAGCGTCGCGGCGCCGCGCTCCATGCCGGCTTCGGCTTCGCGCACGAGTGTAGCGACAGCATTTTCAAGCTGGCGCTCGATTGCAACATTCTCGTCAATAGTTCCGTCAACGAGCGTGCCGGTGAACAGCTCACGTGCGTGGCGAGCGAACACGCTTTCGGAACCTTGACCGAAACGGATGAGCTCCGCCGCTGCTTTCTTGATCCGCTCATTGCCCAGCGTGGCCGTCGACTTGTCGAGCGCTTCGGTGACGGCTCTAAGCCGGTCCTGAATCGGCTTGAATGCGGACGGATCCCTGACGATCGAGCCTTCGCTGATCAGGCTGACAAGCAGATGGACTCTATCGGAAAGTTCCAGCGCTTGTGTCGCATCGGCGAGGCGGGGAAGCTCGTCAATAATCTGGGCATGGGCCTTATGCACGGCGTCGAGAAGCGTGTCGATCTGGATACGCAGCTTTGTGCGCGTGGAGATGGCTTCCTCCAGAGCCGTGAGGTTGGCCTCCAGCCGCGGGGACAACGCCGTGATTTTCGCAAGCGTGCCGCTGTCGCCATTCGCCTTCCGCAGCCGTTCCATGACGACCGCTAGGTCGGCACGCTTTTGCGCGATCAACACCAGGGCGTCGCGCTGGTCTTCGGCGGTCTTTGCGCTGATAAATCGCGCCGCGGTGGCTGAAATGTCCCCGGAAATGACCGATAGCCTCATGGCATCAGTCATCACCGGTACTTGCTTGTCGGTGACCTGCTGCAGTCCTCGTTTCATTGTCGAGAATGAAAAGAGCGCCACGACCGCGGCGATCACGGTTAGACCGGCGACGATGCTGAAAGCGATCTGCAGCTTGGTGCTGACGCCAAACCGGGCCTTGTCAAACGGGGAAGAGGCAAGACCCTTGGTGAGGCCGAGTCCGGATTGAGTGGCGTAGGATTTGGCTGTCACCTGGGGCATCCGCTACTGCGACGCGATCCTCCATGGGAGGCGCCGATCGGGCCTCGCCAAGCCCGCCCACAGCGAGCGCATTTCCAATACATTTTGTCTTCCAGGGCGATGATCCAAGTGACTCCCGAACCTGTCACGGCAGGGTAAAGAAGGCGCTAACGTCAGGTAGTGGCCGGCGATTCTTAGCTATCGGCGGTTTAGCCAAGGCAAGGATGAATTTCGCGCCCAACCGCTTGGTGGGCGTGGCTTGGCAATGGAACTTTCCGCTTTCATGACCGTTAAGAACCGACGCGCGTATTTATGCCGGGCCAGATGAGTGCCGGTTGGCGCGCGGGCAGGGGAGGGGCTTCATGTATATGTTAATCAGCATTCTGATCACGTTCCTGGTCGTTATTTTGGTTCTTTATCTGGTCAACTTGCTGCCGATCGACGGCCGGGCGAAGCAGATTGCCCGTGTGATCGTCATCATTATCGGCGTTCTGGCATTGCTGCGTTACCTCGGCGTCGGCTTCTGACCATGTTTGCTGCACAGCCGGGCGATCCACGTGAGTCGCCCGTGAAGGACCCGCCGGATACGCCTTACCGCGACCCGGTCGCCCCTCCGTCGCGCGATCCCAAGTCGCCGCCGATGCGGGACCCGGATCCGCGACCGAACAGCGATCCGCCGCAGCGTGAGCCCGGCGATCCGAAGCCGACTGGCGATCCGCCACCGAGTTCTAATTAGTCTGCAAACTGGGCTTTGAAGATAAAGTTGATCCGCGCCCCGTTCCCGATCCGGCCCGCTGCTTAAATGGCCGATATCTCGCCGGCCAGGAACGCCTTAGTCTTGCCCTCGACGAGTAATTTGTCGAAGTAGGCGATGGTCGTGGAGAGGCCGTCCTTCAGCTTCACAGCCGGTTGCCAGCCAAGCACTTCCTGCGCCCGCGATATATCGGGCCGCCGCTGCCTCGGATCGTCCTGTGGCAACGGACGGTGAACGACGCGCGAGCGCGAATTCGTCAGTTTGACGATCACGCTGGCCAATTCGAGCATCGTGATCTCTTCAGGGTTTCCAATGTTGATCGGACCCGTCTCGGTCTCAGGCGTCGCCATGAGACCGACAAGACCATCAATCAGATCGTCGACATAGCAGAAGGAGCGGCTCTGGCTGCCGTCGCCGAACACGGTGATGTCGCGACCGAGAAGCGCCTGGACGATGAAGTTCGATACCACCCGGCCGTCGCATGGGTGCATGCGTGGACCATAGGTGTTGAAAATGCGCGCGACCTTGATGCGGAGCTTGTGCTGCCGCCAATAGTCGAAGAACAACGTCTCGGCACACCGCTTGCCCTCATCGTAGCAGGAGCGCTGCCCGATAGGATTGACGTGGCCCCAATAGTCTTCGGTCTGCGGGTGAATATTTGGATCGCCGTAAACCTCGGAGGTGGAAGCCTGTAGAATTTTCGCCTTCACGCGCTTGGCCAGGCCGAGCATGTTGATGGCGCCATGCACGCTCGTCTTGGTGGTTTGCACGGGATCATGTTGGTAGTGAATCGGCGAGGCAGGGCAAGCGAGATTATAGATTTCATCGACCTCGACGTAGAGTGGAAAGGTAACGTCGTGCCTGATCAACTCGAAGTCTTTGTGATCGCGTAGATGCTCGACATTGCGTCGTGTTCCGGTGAAGAAATTGTCGACGCAGACAACGGACGCTCCATTCGCAAGCAGGCGCTCGCACAAATGCGAGCCGAGAAAGCCAGCGCCGCCGGTCACGAGAATGCGTCTTTCAAGATGCATAATCTACGCTTCCTTAAGCAGCCGAACGGCTTGGTATGGTTTCGACCGCAAAACTTTGCGGAGTCCCGCCACGCTGCCAAATCTCCCACATCCCGGTATACGCGGCTTCTATATGGCGGCAAAACCGGCCGGTGTCGAAGAGCGGATGAGTTTGCCTGTTCTGTTCCAACTTCCGCCGGATGTCGCCGAGGAGCGATGGTTCGGTGGCGAGACGCAGCGCCTGGGCTTCGTAGTCCTCCAGATTGTGAGTGACCAGTTCTTCAAGGCCTACTGCAAGAAGCAAACTTGCGGCAACACGTGCCGCAAAGGTGTTGCCTTGGCAGGTCAGCACGGGAAGCCCCGCCCACAGGGCGTCGCTTCCGGTGGTGTGGGCGTTGTAGGGAAGAGTGTCCAGGAACAAGTCCGCAAGGCGATGACGCGCCAAATGCTGGTCCAGCGGCAGCCGCCCCGCGAAAATAAGACGCGCCGGATCGACGCCGCGGGCCTGCGCTTCCTTCCGCAGGTTATCTTGCGCACCGACGCTATCTTGCAATAGCCAAAGGACGCTGCCTGGAATGTTTTTTAAAAGGCGCATCCATATGTCGAATACCGCCTCGGTGATCTTGTAGTTATTGTTGAAGCAACAGAACACGAATCCCTCGTCCGGCAGGCCCGCCTCCCGGCGGGTGGGAGTCTGCTCGGAGATCTTCCGCTTGCTGTCATTGACCTGATAGCAATCCGGAAGCTGAATAATCCGCTCGGAATAGAACGGCTGCTGATCGAACGGCAGCACGACCCTGTCGGCGATGACATAGTCGATGAAATCGGCGCCGATTGTGCTTGGATAACCGAGATAGTTCACTTGGATCGGCGCGGGACGAAGCGCCAGAACGCCCGGACGGCCATCCAGCGTGTGGCCGTTCAAGTCCACGGCGATGTCAATTTCTAGATCGCGTAGCAGCGAGGCGATATGGCCGTCGCTTTTCGTCCGCACGTCATGGAAGCGGTCGAAACCAGCGACGAGGCGGCGGCGTATCTCGCTGTCGCCGGCTTGATCGAGGGAAATCCCGGTCACCTCGAAACGCGCTCGGTCATGGCGCTCAAATAGTTCCGCCAGCAAAGACGCCATCGGATGCGGATGGAAATCGGCGGAAAGATAGCCGAGACGGATCTTGTCGTGGCGGAAGATGGTTCCTTTCCACAGGGGCACCGGCGGAGCCGGTATTGCGTGTCTGATGGAGTTCTGCGCCGCCCGCAGATGCAGGGCAGCGTCATCCAAACACGAAAGCAATGTGAATGGGTTATATGGCTTGCCCTGGAGGATTTGAGCTTTGAGCTCGCCCATCATCTTGCGCGTTCGCGTCCAGTCGCAGACCGCGAGCGCGGCATCAAACATTCCCAATGCCGCATCGGGATGATCCGGCGCGATTGTCAACGCCTTTTCGCAAGCGGAAATGGCCTCCTCGTAACGCCTGGCCTCCTTAAGCGCATTGGCTCGTCCATAAAGAGCGTCGGCAAAATTCGGCTTGATCGCGAGCGCCGCGTCATACGCTGAAAGCGCGTCATCGTAGCGCTTGAGCTGTCGCAGCGCATGGCCGCGGTTATAATGAGCGCCCGCATGACCGGGATTCAGCGCCAGCGCGTTGTCGTAAGATGCCAGCGCCGCTTCCGGCCGATTCAGCGCTACCAATGACGTGCCGCGATTATTCAGCGCGTCGGTATTGCCGGCCATGAGTTGCAGAAGCCGGTCGTAGCAAGTCAATGCTTCTTCGTGACGGCCAAGTTCAGCCAAGGCGTTGGCTCGGTTGAGCAGCGCGCCGGTTTCGTCCGGTCGAAGCGCCAGTGCGCGATCGTAGCTAGCCAGCGCCTCCCGCGGCCGCTTCAGCCCTCGCAACGCATTGCCGCGATTGTAATGGACGGCGGCATAGTCGGGCTGCATCGCAAGCACCCGGTCGTAGCAAGCGAGCGCCTCCTCCGGACGATTAAGCGCCGTCAACGCCGCGCCACGATTGGCAAGGGCCAGGATATCGTCAGGCTTGAGCGCCAGCGCCCGCTCATAAAAGGCAAGTCCCTCCTGATGGCGATCCAAGGAGCACAGAATATTACCATAATTGGTCAAAGCGTCCGGCGTAGCGTCGGTCTTGAGTGCCGCGGCGATCAAACGCAGTGCCTCGGCGCTTTCCCCGTTCTGTTGTTTTAGCACTCCGAGCAGATGCAGCGCGTCGAAGTGATCGGCCTCGATCTTCAGAACCTCTGTGTAGAATCGTTCCGCTTCCGGCAGCCGGCCTTGCTGATGCGAATTTAGCGCACGGCCGAGTAGCTCTGCTACGGATTGCGTCATAGCTAGAGTTCCGCCCTACGCAGACGTAACGCGTTGCCCACAACGCTTACGGAGGACAGCGCCATGGCCGCCGCGGCGATGATGGGCGACAGCAACAGCCCGAAGGCAGGATACAATATGCCGGCTGCTATCGGCACGCCGGCGGCGTTGTAGGCAAAGGCAAAAAACAGATTTTGCCGGATGTTGTTCATGGTCGCAGCGGACAGCCGCCGCGCGCGGACAATTCCCATCAGATCGCCGCGCAGCAACGTGATCCCCGCGCTCTCGATCGCCACGTCGGTGCCGGTGCTCATAGCGATGCCGACATCGGCGGCGGCCAGCGCGGGCGCGTCGTTGACGCCGTCGCCTGCCATGGCGACGACCCGGCCTTCGCGCCGCAGCCGTTCAACGACCGCGCTTTTTTGCTCGGGCAGGACCTCAGCCTCGACCGCTGTGATGCCCAGCCGTCTTGCCACCGCTTGCGCCGTCGTTTTGTTGTCGCCGGTCAGCATAACAACGCGTATTCCATCGCGGGTGAGCGCGGTCAGCGCTTCCAATGTCGTGGTCTTTACCGGGTCCGCGATGGCGAGCAGACCGGCGAGCTTGCCGTCGATGGCGAGGAAAATCGCGGTGGCGCCATCGCCGCGCAGTTTTTCTGCTTCGGCTTCCAATGCGCTGCTTGCGATATTCAGTTCGGCCAGAAATTTGGGGTTGCCGAGGACGATCCGGCGCTGCTCGACCATGCCGATGACGCCCTTGCCGGTCGGGGAATCAAAACCACGCACCGGCGCAAGCTCGATCTTGCGTTCGGCGGCAGCTTGAACAATCGCCGCGGCCAGCGGGTGTTCGCTGGACCGCTCGACAGTGGCAGCGAGGCGCAGCACTTCGGCTTCATCGAATCCTGGTGCCGGCAATATGGTGGTGAGTTTCGGCTTGCCTTCGGTGAGCGTCCCGG
>JAXDOS010000237.1:0-9296 GCA_034668785.1 Alphaproteobacteria bacterium | reverse complement strand
GATGTACTAGGGCCGCACGCGCGCCGCGGTGTCGCGCAGGCTTTCGCCCCCAGGCGGCGGCACGTCGTAAGAGCGGCGCCAGAGATGCACTTGTTCCTCGCCCCATTTCTCGCGCGCGTCGTCCTTGTTGAGGCCCGATAGATCGCCGTAGTCGCGTTCGTTCAGCGCCGCGTCCTTGAACACCGGCACATTCGTTTGTCCCATCTCCTCCAGCATCAGATCGAGCGTGCGCTGCGCTCGCTTGAGCGCCGAAGTGAAGGCCACGTCGAAGCGGATGTTTTGACCGACGAGCTTGCGCCCGGCCGCCTTGGCTTCGGCAATGCCCTGATCGGTGAGGTCGACGTCTCGCCAGCCGGTGAACAGGTTCGTCAGATTCCAGGCGCTCTGGCCGTGGCGCACGAGTACAAGAAGGCGATCGCTCATCCGTCGTTCTCCGCACTAACCGTCGTCAGAAATCAGCAAGTCCGAGTACATTGGCCATCGAGTAAAGTCCGGGCTTCTGTCCGCGCGCCCACAGCGCGGCCTTGAGCGCGCCGCGAGCAAAGATTATGCGATCCTCGGCCTTGTGCGTGAGCTCGATACGCTCGGCAGGGCCGGCGAAGATCACGCTATGCTCGCCGACCACGCTGCCGCCGCGCAAAGCAACAAAACCGATATCACCCGGCTTGCGCTCCCCGGTCTGACCGTCGCGCGCACGCACGGACTGCTTGGCGAGGTCGATGCCACGCCCTTCCGCCGCCGCCCGTCCAAGCAGCAACGCAGTGCCGGACGGTGCATCGACTTTCTTGTTGTGATGCATTTCGAGGATCTCGATGTCGAATTCCTGGTCGAGTGTCTTCGCCACGCGCTTGACCAGCGCGGCGAGCAGATTGACGCCGAGGCTCATGTTGCCGGACTTGACGATGACGGCGCGCTTCGCCGCGTCCTTGATCTCCGCTTCGTCACCGGGCGCAAGCCCGGTGGTGCCAATGACATGGACCAAGCCGGCGCTGGCGGCCAGCGCCGCCAAGGCAACAGTCGCTTGCGGCACGGTGAAGTCGATAATGCCATCCGCCTTGCCCATTAGCGCTTTCGGATCGGCAGCCAGCTTGATGCCGTTAGCCTCAAGTCCGGCAAGCACGCCGGAATCCTGCCCGATCAGCGGCGAGCGGGCGTCTTCCAGCGCTCCCGCAAGGGTCACGCCTGCCGTCTCGGCAATCGCCTTGACCAGCGTGCGCCCCATGCGCCCACCGGCACCGGCCACGATCAGCCGCATCTCGGACATGGATCATCTCCCGGACGGGCGGTATAGCGGGGCGAGGTAGGGAAGGAAAGCGGTGCAACTTTCACCGTCATGCCCGGCTTTATCCGGGCATCTACCTCTTAGGCCACATAGGAAGACGTAGATGGCCGGGACAAGCCCGGCCACGACGAGACTATTTTGAAGTTGCCGGTTTTACGGCTGCGGGCCGTCGTAACCTTCGATGGACGATGAGGTCGAAATTCGATCACCACGCTGCGTGAGCGGCTGGCGCCTTCCATCAGCTCAAAGCCGCCGCCGCGCACCAGAAAGCGGCCGCCGTGCTTTCCAATTGCCGCCATGTCCGCGGCCACATAGGCCTTGTAGCCTTCCGGATCGGTGACGTCGGCCCGCAGATCCAATATCCCTTCTTCGCCATGCCTCTCCCCTAGTGTGGTCGCGCGCGGGCGATTTCACCGACGATGGCGTCCGCCGCCGCCTTCGGATCGGCGGCTTCGAGGATCGGCCGGCCGACGACCAGATAGTCCGCGCCCGCCGCGATCGCCGCCGTCGGCGTCATGGTCCGCTTCTGATCGCCGGTAACGACCCCAGCCGGGCGAATGCCCGGCGTCACCAACGCCATGGCGGAGCCGATGACGGGCCGCAGCATCGCCGCCTCCTCCGCGGAGCAGACGATGCCGTCGATGCCGATGTCGCGCGCCTGTTCCGCCCGTGCCGCGACCAACTCGCTGACCCCGAGCTCATAGCCCGCCGCGGCCAGATCGGCGTCGTCGTAGGAGGTGAGCACAGTGACCGCGAGAATTTTCAAGTCGGAGCCGGCTTTGGCTTCGACCGCCGCTTTCATCGTCTGCGGATAGGCATGCACCGTGAGAAAGCTTGCGCCCATCCGCGCCACGCTCTCGACGCCCTTGGTGACGGTATTGCCGATGTCGTGTAGCTTCAGATCGAGGAAGACGCGCTTGCCGGTGCGCGTCAGCGCCTCCGCGAACGGCAAGCCTCCGGCGTAAGCAAGCTGATAACCGATCTTGTAGACGCCCACGGAATCGCCAACGCGATCAACAATGACCTGCGCCGCGTCTACCGTCGGAACGTCAAGAGCAAGGATTAGCCGATCGCGCGGGTCCAATATCACCGCATCCTCCGTCAACCCACCTGCTGTGCCATATCGATAAGCCGTCGCACTAGCGCTTTAAGCAAGCCTGCACGGTGCGGGTCCTTGAGATTGTCCATCTCATCAAAAGCATGATCCGCATCGCCGATGGCGATCTGCTCCGGGATGACGAGCGCGCCGCAACCAAGCTCAAGCACTTGGCGCAAGGTAAGCAGTCCTCGCACGCCGCCAAGGACGTCGGTTGAAGCAGCACCAAGCGCGAAGGCGCGCCCGCGGTAAGCCGCATAAGCCGGCTCGCCGCGTTCGCGCACCCGCGAAATCCAGTCGATGGTGTTTTTCAGCAGGGGCGTAATGGACGCGTTGTATTCGGGACTGGCGATGAAGATGCCGCGATGCGCCACCATCATCTGCTTGAGCTTCACCGCATTCGGCGGCGGACCTGAGACCATGTCCTCGTCCCCATCGTAGAGTGGCAGCGGGTAATCCAGCAGCGAGATGCGCGAAACCTCGGCATCGGCAAGGGTAAGTTCCTTCGCGGCCAGCGCGCCGAGCCGCGTGTTGTACGACTGGGCACGTACAGAGCCGGACAAGACCAGAATTTTTGGAAAGGACATCGGTGCGGCGGCTCCAGTCTGGCGCCACCAATATCACATCGGCGGCAGTCAGCTCTTGCGATAGACCCAGACCCGAGCCGGCGGCAGGTTCATCCAGATGCGCTCGGAGGCTTCGGCATCGACGCCGCTCAGCGCTTTCGGAATCGGCGGCACCATGGCGTAGGTGAACTGCACGAAGGGAGCGCTCGGCGCCATCAAGGCGAAGGCATCGAACATCAGCCGCAGGCGCGTCTTCAGCGGCTTGGTGAAAAGCGGCAGGCCCGAGACAACAGCGGCAGCCGGCTGACGCACCAGGCTCTCCAACAGCCGCCGCAGGCCATAGGCATCGCCCTGGACGACAGTGGCGGCGGGGTAGCGCGACCGCAGCAGACGGCAGAAGGTCGGGTTGAATTCGACCAGCACCAGCCGCGCCGGATCCACTCCCTGGGCGACCAGCGCCTCGGTCACCGGGCCGGTGCCGGGTCCAAGCTCGATGACCGGGCCCGCGGTCTGCGGATCGACATATCGGGCCATGGTGCGCGCCAGCACCCGGCCCGACGGGGTCACCGCTCCAGTCGCCAGCGGTTTTTCCAGCCACGAACGGATGAAACGCACCTCGTCGAGATGCTGGATCTTCTTTTCGAGGCGGAGGGCGGTTTGCAGAGGCATGATGAGGACAAATGACTAAGGACAAAAACGGTCGCGCAACCTATGCCCACGGGTATAGCGGGCGGGAGCTATGGTCAAGCGTCAGGAGGAATTGGGAGTTCCGCCGAGGCCGTCGAAAAAGTCCTTCACCTTGGTGAAAAACCCCGCGGATTCAGGGTGCGTCTCCTTCGACGACAGCTTGTCGAATTCACGCATCAACTCCCGCTGCCGCTTCGTGAGTTTCTGCGGGGTCTCGACCACGACTTGGACATAGAGGTCGCCAGTCTGCTTCGAGCGCAATACCGGCATTCCTTTACCGGTAAGCCGGAACCGGCGCCCGGACTGCGTTCCCTCGGGAACTTTCACCCGCGTCTTGCCGCCTTCGATGGTGGGCACTTCGAACTCTCCGCCCAAGGAGGCGGTGACCATCGATACCGGCGCTCGGCAATGCAGATCGGCGCCATCGCGTTGGAAGAAGGCGTGGGAAGCAAGCGACAGGAAAATGTAGAGATCGCCGGCCGGTCCGCCGCGGACGCCGGCCTCGCCTTCGCCGGCGAGGCGGATACGGGTGCCGTCTTCCACGCCCGCCGGGATATTGACCGACAGCATGCGTTCGCGCGTCACCCGCCCGGAACCGGCGCAGGACGGACACGGATTGTCGATGACTTGGCCGCGGCCATGGCAGGCCGGACAGGTCCGCTCCAGGGTGAAGAAGCCTTGAGCATGGCGAATTTTGCCTTGCCCGCCACAGGTCGGACAGGGCTTAGGATTGGTGCCGGTTTTGGCTCCGGTACCGGAGCAACCTTCGCAGGTTACCGAGGTAGGAATGCGGACTTGCGCGGCTTTGCCGGCATAGGCTTCTTCGAGGGTGATTTCCATATTGTAGCGCAGATCGCCGCCGCGCTCGCGGCCCGAGCCGCGGCCGCGACGGCCGCCGCCCATGCCGAACAGGTCTTCGAAGATGTCGGAGAAGGAGGACGCGAAGCCGGCGTCGAACCCTGCGCCACGGCCGTTACCCTGTTCAAAGGCGGCGTGGCCGAAGCGTTCGTAGGCCGCCCGCTTTTCCGGGTCTTTCAGGATCTCGTAGGCTTCGTTGAGTTCCTTAAATTTGTGTTCGCAATCGCGGTCGCCAGGATTGCGATCCGGATGATGCTGCATGGCGAGCTTACGGAAGGCAGCCTTGAGGTCTGCGTCGCTTGCGCCGCGCGCAACGCCCAAGATTTCGTAATAGTCGCGCTTGGACATGGCGCGTCAGTTCCCGGCGTTCGTCATGGCCGGGCTTGATCCGGCCATCCATCGCTTTTCCAAAAAGATGGACCCCCGGGTCAAGCCCGGGGGTGACGCATATTGTTGATTACGCGGCATGCTGTGAGGATCAAGCCGACTTCTTGTTATTCTTATCGTCATCGACTTCGGTGAACTCCGCGTCAACGACATCTTCCTTCTTACCTTCCGGCGCACCATCGCCGCCCGGCGCGCCGGGTTGTCCCTCGGCCTGCTTATACATTGCCTCTCCGAGTTTCATGGAGGCCTGCGCCAGCGCATTGGTCTTGGCGGTAATGGACGCCGCATCGTCGCCCTTCACAGCTTCCTTGAGGTCGGCCATGGCGGTCTCGATAGCGCGGCGTTCGTCTTCGCCTACCTTGGCGCCATGCTCCGACACCGCCTTGTCGGTGGCGTGGATCAGGGCTTCCGCGTGGTTCTTCGCCTCGACCAGCGCCTTGCGCTGTTTATCCTCGTCGGCGTGGGCCTCGGCATCTTTGACCATGCGTTCGATGTCGCCCTCGGAGAGGCCGCCCGACGCTTGGATTCGAATCTGCTGCTCCTTGCCGGTCCCCTTGTCCTTGGCCTGAACGTTGACGATGCCGTTGGCGTCGATGTCGAAGGTGACCTCGACCTGCGGCACGCCGCGCGGGGCGGGCGGGAGACCAACAAGATCGAACTGGCCTAGCATCTTGTTGTCGGCGGCCATCTCGCGCTCGCCTTGGAACACCCGGATAGTCACCGCGGTCTGGCCGTCCTCGGCGGTGGAGAAGACTTGGCTCTTCTTGGTCGGGATCGTGGTGTTGCGATCGATCAGCCGGGTGAATACACCGCCCAGGGTCTCGATGCCAAGCGACAGGGGCGTCACGTCAAGCAACAACACGTCCTTGACGTCGCCTTGCAACACGCCAGCCTGAATGGCGGCGCCGATAGCGACGACCTCATCCGGGTTGACGCCCTTGTGCGGCTCCTTGCCGAACAACTGCTTCACGACTTCCTGGACTTTCGGCATACGCGTCATGCCGCCGACCAGGACCACCTCGTTGATCTCCGCCGCAGTGAGGCCGGCATCTTTCATGGCCTTGCGGCACGGCTCGACGGTCTTCTGGATGAGATCGTCAACCAGCGCCTCGAACTTGGCGCGCGTCAGCTTCATGGTCAGATGCTTCGGACCATTGGCATCGGCGGTGATGAAGGGCAGGTTGACTTCAGTCTGTGTCGTCGAGGACAACTCGATCTTCGCCTTTTCCGCGGCTTCTTTCAGGCGCTGCAGCGCCAGCTTGTCGCGGCGCAGATCGATGCCCTGTTCCTTCTGGAATTCATCGGCGAGATAGCTGACGAGACGCATGTCGAAATCTTCGCCGCCGAGGAAGGTATCGCCGTTAGTGGACTTCACCTCGAACACGCCGTCGCCGATCTCGAGGATCGACACGTCGAAGGTGCCGCCGCCCAAGTCATAGACCGCGATGGTGCCGGCCTTGGCCTTATCGAGGCCATAGGCGAGCGCTGCGGCGGTCGGCTCGTTGATGATGCGCAGCACTTCCAAACCGGCGATCTTGCCGGCGTCCTTGGTGGCCTGGCGCTGGGCGTCATTGAAATAGGCGGGGACGGTGATGACGGCCTGATCGACCTTCTGGCCGAGATGGGCTTCGGCGGTCTCCTTCATCTTTTGCAGGATGAAGGCGGAAATCTGCGAGGGGGAATAAGCTTTACCGTCGGCCTCGACCCAGGCATCGCCGTTGCCGGCTTTGACGATCTTATAGGGGACGAGCTTCTTGTCCTTCTCCACCGTGGGGTCGTCGTAGCGCCGTCCGATGAGGCGCTTTACCGCAAAAATGGTCCGTTCGGGATTGGTGACCGCTTGGCGTTTCGCCGACTGGCCTACAAGCCGCTCGCCATCCTCGGTGAAAGCAACGATGGAAGGCGTCGTGCGCGCGCCCTCCGCGTTCTCAATGACTTTCGGCGTCTTGCCTTCCATGACGGCGACGCAGGAATTCGTCGTACCGAGATCAATACCGATGACCTTGCCCATGATTACTTCCTCTCTTTTACGGCAGGTCGGCTGGCCCTTTCGGCGCCCGGATGAACATCCCCGCGGTTCGACCGCGCAGCTCCCTGGTCCGACCCCCACACTCATTTTCACCGCGTAACGCGGCGTCTTGGCTCATATAGGAGGGCCGATTTGGGCCGCAAGGCAGACGATCAAGAATTCGCGAGGGACAAGGGCGGCATCAAACGAAGCGTTAACAACGGACCCCGTAAGCCGCCTAAGCCGCGTCCTGCGGTCCTTGCGGCGGCGTATTCGCCGCTGCCTTGGGAGCGCCTTTCGCCACAGCGACGAGTGCCGGGCGCAACATCCGCTCACCGATCATGTAGCCGGGCTGGATCACCTGGACGACCGTACCGGACGGCACTGAAGCGTCGGACACCTCGTACATAGCCTGGTGGAGATTGGCGTCGAACTTTTCGCCTTGCGGCTCGAATTTCTTGACGCCGTTCTTCTCCAGCACCTTGAGCAACTCGCGCTCGGTGAGCTCGATGCCCTCCAGCAACGTCTTTGCGCCGGGATCGGAGGTGCCGCGCAACTCCTGCTGTGCGGCTTCCAGCGCACGCTGCATATTGTCGGCGATGCCGAGAACCTCGCGGGCGAATGCGGCGATGCCATAGAAACGCGCGTCGGCAACCTCGCGCTCGGTCCGCCGGCGCAGATTCTCCATCTCGGCCAGCGCGCGCAGGAGCTTGTCTTTGAGTTCCGCGGATTCCCGAACCGCCGCGACCAACGGATCGGCTGGCGTGGTCTCGTTGTCCGGTGCCGTTGGCGGCGTCTGCTCGGGCTCGGCTGCAGCCTCATTGGAGGCGCGCGCGGTCGTGTCCGTCATCATACTGTTCCCGTTAACTTGCGAGTGACCCGGATATCAGGCTTTGGGGGCTAAAAATCAAGCGGGACTCATCCGCCGAGCAGCTTGCTCACCACCTTGGCGGTATAGTCCACCATGGGAATTACCCGCGCATAATTGAGCCGCGTCGGCCCGATGACGCCGATGACACCGACGATGCGGCCCGCGGCATCGTGATAGGGCGCAATCACGGTGGAGGAACCGGACAAAGAGAACAGTTTGTTTTCCGATCCGATGAAGATGCGGACACCCTCCGCCCGCTCGGCGCGGCCGAGCAGATCGGCGACGCCGCGCTTGGTTTCCAGATCGTCGAACAACATCCGCACCCGCTCGAGGTCATCGATTGCCTTGAGGTCATCGAGCAGGTTGGAGTGGCCGCGCACGATGAGTTGGCGATCCTCTTTCTCTCCCCCCGACCAGCTGGCAAGGCCGGCGGCGATGATCTTGTGCGTGAGCTGATCGAGCTCGGCCTTGCTCGCTTCCAGGGCGCGTTCGAGATCGGCCTTGGCGTCCGCCAGCGTCTTGCCGCGAATTTGGGCGTTGAGGAAATTGCTCGCCTCCGTCAGCGCAGAGGTCGGCAGCCCGGCGGGAACAGCGAGCACACGATTTTCCACCTGGCCGTCTTCGGCGACGAGCACGGCCAGCGCGCGCTCGGGCTCCAGCCGCACGAATTCGATATGCTTGAGCCGCACATTCACTTTCGCGGCGAGCACGACGCCCGCTGAGCGGGTCAATCCCGAGAGCAAGGTCGAAGCCTCCGTCAGTACCGCTTCCACCGACTTCGCCGTGCCGGCGGCGGCGACCTGCGCCTCGATGGCGCGCCGCTCCTGCTCGGTGACGTCGCCGATTTGCATCAAGGCGTCGACGAAGAAACGCAGGCCAAGCTCGGTGGGACGCCGGCCCGCCGAGGTGTGCGGCGCATAGACCAGACCAAGCTGCTCCAGATCCGACATCACGTTGCGCACCGATGCCGGCGACAGCGTCATCGGAATGATGCGCGAAATGTTCCGTGAACCCACCGGCTCGCCGGTGGTCAGGTAGCTTTCGACGATATGGCGAAAAATCTCGCGCGAGCGCTCGTTGAGCTGAGCGAGACTCACCTGGGTCGTGCCGATGGGGACGTCGTGGGACACTTAAACCCTCTCCTGGAACGCCCTCTGAGTTGTCCATTCCGCGCGCCGGAACGCAAGTCAAATACGGCCCTTGTCGGTTCCCGCCCCGCCACCTAAAAGCTTGGCTCAAGGGCGCGCGGCGCCACAAACCCGGAGATAGACATGCGGCCAAGCCGCCGACAGCCCGACGAGCTGCGCGCCGTTTCACTTGAGCGCGGCGTGGTCAAATACGCGGAAGGCTCGTGTTTCGTGAAATTCGGCGACACCCATGTCCTCGTGACTGCCACCCTCGAAGACCGGCTGCCGCCGTGGATGAAGGGCCAAGGCCGAGGCTGGATCACTGCCGAATACGGCATGTTGCCGCGCGCCACGTCGGAGCGTACGCGGCGCGAAGCCTCCGCCGGCAAACAGAGTGGCCGCACCGTGGAAATC
>JAXDOS010000236.1:0-15558 GCA_034668785.1 Alphaproteobacteria bacterium | reverse complement strand
CTTTGCCGCCGCGCTTCTGTGCGCGGTAGGTCGAGAGCGGCACGCGCTTGACATAGCCCGCATGCGACACCGTGACCACCATGTCCTCGCGCTGGATGAGGTCCTCGTCGTCGACCTCGCCCTCTTGATCGATAATCACCGTGCGCCGCGGCGTGGCGAATTCAGCCTTCACCTTCTTCAGCTCATCCTTGACGATGGTCTGGATGCGCGCGCGCGAGCGCAGAATGTCGAGATAATCCGCGATCTCGGCGGCGAGCTTGTCGAGTTCGGCGGCGATCTCGTCACGGCCCAAGGCGGTAAGGCGCTGGAGGCGGAGGTCCAGAATCGCCTTTGTTTGCTCGCTGGTGAGCCGCGCCGTGCCGTCGGACGAGACGCGGTGGCGCGGATCGTCGATCAGTGCGATCAGCGACGCCGCCGTGGTGGCGGGCCACTCCCGCGCCATGAGGGCTTCGCGCGCCTCGTTGGCGTCCTTGGAGCCGCGGATCAGCTTGATGACGTCGTCGATATTGGCCACCGCGATGGCGAGGCCGACGAGGATATGGGCGCGATCGCGCGCCTTGCCGAGCAGGAACTTGGTGCGGCGGGAGACGACTTCTTCACGGAAGGCGATGAAGGCAACCAGTAGGTCCTTCAGGTTCATCACCAGCGGCCGGCCGCCGTCGAGCGCAACGATATTGGCGCCGAAAGTGGATTGCAGCGGCGTGAAACGATAAAGCTGGTTCAGCACCACGTCCGCCATGGCGTCGCGCTTGAGTTCGACAACCACCCGATAGCCGTCGCGATCGGACTCGTCGCGCAGGTCGGCAATGCCCTCGATCTTTTTCTCGCGCACCAGTTCGGCGATCTTCTCCACCATCGAGGCTTTGTTGACCTGGTAGGGGATCTCGCTGACGATGATCGCCTCGCGGTCCTTGCGGACGGTCTCGATCTCCACCTTGCCGCGCATCACGATGGAGCCGCGGCCGAGATGATAGGCGCTGCGGATGCCGACACGACCGAGGATAATGCCGCCGGTCGGGAAATCCGGTCCGGGCACGATGCCGATCAAATCCTCGATGCTCAATTCCGGATTGTCGATCAGCGCCATGGCGGCATCGATGATTTCGCCAAGATTATGCGGCGGGATGTTGGTCGCCATGCCGACGGCGATGCCGCCGGCGCCATTGACCAGAAGATTGGGAAAGCGCGCCGGGAGAACGACGGGCTCTCTTTCGTTGCCGTCGTAATTCGCCTGGAAGTCGACGGTGTCGCTGTCGATATCCTCCAGCAGCGCCAGCGCCGCCCGGTCGAGGCGGGACTCGGTGTAGCGCATGGCCGCCGCGGGATCGCCGTCCACCGAGCCGAAGTTGCCCTGCCCGTCGATCAACGGCAGGCGCATGGAGAAATCCTGCGCCATGCGCACGAGTGAATCGTAAATCGCCTGGTCGCCGTGCGGGTGATATTTACCCATCACGTCGCCGACGATGCGCGCCGACTTCACATATTTCTTATCGGGCGTGTGCCCTTGCTCGTTCATCGAATAGAGAATGCGCCGGTGCACCGGCTTCAAGCCGTCGCGCGCGTCCGGCAGCGCTCGCGCCACGATCACGCTCATGGCGTAATCGAGATACGAGCGCTTCATCTCCTCCGTGATCGAAACGGGGCGCACATCCGAGGGACCTTGATCCCCCGGCTTGGGATTTTCGACGTCAGACAATGAGAATTTCCTGGAAGAATCCTGAGCGAATTTATGCGTGATTCTTTAGCCGATTCAGATAGAAAAGGCCACCCTAAAGCACCTCTCCAACGGCGCCATTTTCGGCTGGTAATTCAATAGCTTAGAATCTAGTTTTTTGGGTATGAGAGGCCCGCGTCACCGGGGGCAAAAAAGCTCTGTCGGGATCGCGTAAATCAATCGACCGCAGCGGTCAAAGCCCAGTGGGTTCTTCGGCCAATCTGCGTTAGAAACCGTGATGCCGCCGTTTGACTATCTCATCTCCGCGCTCGTCACCCTCCTGGTGGTGCTCGATCCCATCGGGCTGGCCCCGACATTCCTCGCCGTCACCCACGGCCTGCCGCCCACCGCGCGGCGGCAAGTGGCGATCCGCGCCAGCTTGATCGCAGCCTGCATTCTCGCCGGGAGCGCGCTGGTTGGCGACCGCCTCCTCACCACGCTCAGCATTTCGATGCCGGCGTTCCGCATCGCCGGCGGTTTCCTGCTGTTCTCCATCGCCTCGGAAATGGTGTTCGGGCTGCGCATCGAGCGGCAGTCGAAAACCGCCGAACAGGCGCTGGAGGAGCATGTCCGCAACATCGCCGCCTTCCCGCTGGGCATTCCGCTGATGGCCGGCCCCGGCGCGATCACGGCGACGGTACTGCTCGCGGGGCGCGCTGACGGCAGCTTGACGATGCTCGCTACTTTGCTTGGCGTCGTGGTGCTGGTGGTCGCCGCCTGCCTCGTGGTCTTCCTGATTGCTTCCCGGATCGAGAAGCTGCTCGGCATTACCGGCAATGTGGTGCTGTCACGTTTGCTCGGCGTGCTGCTCGCGGCGCTCGCCGTGCAATTCGTGGTCGACGGCGTGCGCGCGTTGTTGGCGGGGTAAGCAAAGGGGATCCGAGCGAGCGCAATTTGCAGTTGAGAACTTGGTTTGGCGCTATTATGCTGTCGGTTGCGATTATTCTTAAAAACAAAGCTCATGTCAGCGGACACGCAATCACTCGAACTAGAGGAAAAAAAGTTCGCGCTAGACGCAGAAATGCGTCGTCGCGAAATGGAATTAAAGGAATCTGAAAAGAGGCGGCCCGGCCTAACAGCTGCTCAAGCTACGGTAGCGGGCGGCGTACTTACACTCGTCAGCGGATTGGCGGGTGCGCCAATAGCAGCGACGTCAACTCGGAATGTGGAATCCGACAGGTCGCTCACTACTCTCCAGATTGAGAAAATCAAGGTGGAGGGTAATTTAGACCTCGAAAAAAGCAAACAAAAGGCAACCGAGGCGCTGGAACAGAAGAAGTTTGAAACAACCCTTATTCTAGAGGCGATTAAAACTCCTTCGCGGAACGATGCAGTCAGAAATCTGAAGTTCTTTGTCACCGCAGGCTTCGTGAGCGACCACGAAGATCGAATTAAAAACCTAGGCGATGAAAGCCTTCCATCAATCGGCGATCCATCAGTATTGGAGAGCAGTTTTGATTCCGACCGCGATCCCACGCACCTCCATCCAACTCTTCGCGAAAAGGTAGCAACTCTATTGCAGCGTTTAACTCAAGAAGGCCTCCGCTTCGAAATGTTGGAAGGATTCCGAAGCCCGTCCGCTCAGTTAGTTTTCTTCGCGCAAGGCCGCCAAGGTGATGGTCCTGTTGTCACGAATGCCAAGCCGTGGGCGACGAAGCACAATTTTGGACTCGCTGCCGATCTTGTCCAGATCAAGGATAAAAAACCTTATTTTGGGTCCGATCTCAGCGGGTATCAGCGCATGCACGCGATTGCGAAGGAACTTGACCTTCAGACCATCGAAAGACCGTTTCCGGACTGGCCTCACGTTGAATTGCCCAATGTATCCATCTCCGATTTGCGGGCAGGAAAATACCCTGCCGGCGGCGACGCCGCGTGGACGAGTCATTTGACATGGTCAATTCAAAATTGGACGAATCTGATTTCTGCAATTCAGGCTTGGGGACCTGAGTTGCCCCTGGCACCAAATAATCCACCACCAATTTCGCCCGCAGCAACGGCAACGGGTCGTTGACTGCGCCGACACTGCAATACCGGATTAGAATGGAATCTCGTCGTCCATGTCGTCGCGCCTGCCCCCGACAGGGGCCGGGCGGCGCTCGCGCGATGCCGTGGGTCCGGGCGAGCCGAATTCGCCGCCCTCGCTGGCGTCAGCGCCACCTCCGCCGCCGCGCGTATCGAGCATGGTGAGCTGCGAGTTGAAGCCCTGCAGCACCACCTCGGTGGAATATTTGTCCTGGCCGTCCTTATCCTGCCATTTGCGTGTTTGTATCGAACCTTCCAGATAGACCTTCGAGCCTTTCTTTAAGTATTGTTCGGCGATCTTGCAGAGCCCTTCATTGAAGATGACGACGCGGTGCCACTCGGTTTTTTCCTTGCGCTCGCCGGTCGCCTTGTCGCGCCAGGATTCCGAGGTCGCCACGCTCAAATTAGCGATCGGGCGTCCATCTTGCGTGCGCCGGATTTCCGGGTCCTTGCCGAGGTTGCCTACCAGAATGACCTTGTTCACTGAACCTGCCATCACACTCTCTCCCGCTAGAACCCGAAGTCCGCGCCACCCTAGTCCACCAGCAGCAAGCGCGGCGCCGCATTACGACATTGTCCACAGCCACCCGGCGATTTGCGGCGTTGTTCTTGTTATGTTCTACATTGTTGGCGGCTTCATCGCAAGCATTTAATGGCATCGCGAACAGTTTATCGCTTGCCCTTTCCGAGCGGCAGCGACTGCTTCACTTTGTGATAGCCCGCCCAAGGATCCTTGCCGCGGGTGAAAAGCTTCAGCGCATTCTTGACCGTCGCCGGATGGGCATCTTGCAGCCGCGACAGCGCCGCCCATGAAATCGGCAGCGCCACATAGGCACCCTTGCGCGAGCGCGTGGAGAAAGGCGAGATCGCCGTGGAGCCGCGCTGGTTGCGCAAATAGTCGATGAAGATTTTGCCGACGCGCTTTTTCTTCGACATGTTGGCGACGTAGAGGTCGGGCCGCTCGTCGGCGACGAGGCGCGCCAGCGCTTCGGCGAAGGCGCGATGCTCGTCCCAATCATGTTTCGGCGTCAGCGGCAGCACCACATGAATGCCCTTGCCGCCGGTTACCATCGGGAAGGATTCCAGCCCGACATTTTCCAGCCGCTTTTTGAAATCCTTCGCCGCCGCTTTCACTTTCTCGAACGGTAGGCCTTCGTCGGGATCGAGGTCGAAGACCATGCGGTCGGGCTTTTCCACCGCGGCTACTTTCGAGCCCCAGATGTGCAATTCGAGCACGCCCATTTGCGCGGCGCCGACCAGCCCGCGCTCGTCCTCGATATACATGTATTCGTCGAAGCGGGTTTTTTCCTTGATGCGGATTTTTCCGAAATAATCCGGCCAGCCGGGCGAGGCGTGTTTTTGGAAAAAGCATTCCTTCTCGCGCCCCTGCGGGCAGCGCACCAGCGCCAGCGGCCTGTCCACGATGTAAGGCAGCATGTGATCGGCGACTGATACATAGTATTCGATCAATTCGCGCTTGGTGACGCCCTGGTCAGCGAACACGATGCGATCCGGATGCGTGACATGCACGCCCGCGATTTCGTCCTTGTTCTCTTTCATCTTCACGGCTTCGGCTTTAGGCATCGGTCGCTCCCGAACAATGGCGCGGGCCGGCTTGTCCTCGCGCAATCCCTTGAAACTTCCCTGCCGTACCAGGTCGTCGTGGGTCCAGCCGCGGAACGCCACTTCCGCGACCAGCACCGGCTCGATCCAGCGGGCGTGGCGGGCGACGGCGCGCGGCACATTCTTTACCGGCGGGTCCTTGCGCGCATGTTTCTTGAACTTCGCGGCAAGCTCATCGAGCCGCGCCTCGGTGTAGCCGGAGCCGACACGGCCGACATAACGCAACTCGCCTTCCTCGCGCAGCGCCAGCAGGATCGAGCGGAACGGGCGCGCCGCTTTATCCGACGGCTGCCAGCCGATGATGACGAATTCTTGCTCCATGCCGCATTTGGTTTTCAGCCAGCTTTTGGTGCGGCCTGAGCGGTAGGGGTCGCCGGTGCGCTTGGAGATGATGCCCTCGAGCTTGAGATCGCAGGCGTGATGAAAGATCTGCTCCCCCTGCCCCTCCATGTGACTGGAATAGAATAGCGGACCATTTTTCGGCACGCCCGACAGCAGCTTTTCTAAAAGCTCTTTGCGTTCCACCAGCGGCCGCCCGCGCAAGTCTTTCCCGTCGAGATGCAGCAGGTCGAAAATGTAATAGCCGAAGATGCCGCGGCCTTCCGACAACGCCACTTGCAGCGCGCTGAAGCTGGTGTGGCCTTCCGCGTCGGCCACGGCGATCTCGCCATCGAGCAGCGCGCTCTCGCACGGCAGTTGCGACAACGGCCCGACCAGCGGATGAAACTTGTCGGTCCAATCCAAACCGCTACGGGTGCGCACGACGACGCTGCCGCCGCCGATCGAGGTGACCGCGCGGTAGCCGTCATACTTGATCTCATGCAGCCAGGTGCCCTCGGTGGGCGGCGAGTCGATCAGGGTTGCTAGCTGCGGGGAGACGAACGGCGGGATTTTACCCGCGCCGGTTTTGGCCGCGCCGGTTTCCGCTGCGCGGGCTTCAGATTTTTTTTTCGCGCCGGAAGCGGCCGGCTTGGATTTCTTATTTTCTTTCTTCTCCGATGACCATTTCTCGGTGCGGTTGGATCGCCAGATGTCGCTGCCTTGAGCGATCTCCTCCATTTTGCGTCCGGTGGTGACGCTGGTGAGTTCACGATCGACCAGCACAGTGCCGTTCTTTCGGACTTCGTCGTCCTTTTCCTTGATCAGCAGCCAATTATCCTTGCCGCGATCGCCGGGGCGGCCGCGCAACCGGATCAGCGCCCAATTGCCTTTCAGCCGTTCGCCATCGAGCGTGAAAGCGAGCTTGCCCTTCTTCAAAGCTTCGTCCACGTCGCCATGCGGCTCCCAGGTGCCGCGGTCCCACAACATCACCGTGCCGCCGCCGTATTCGCCTTTTGGGATCGTGCCTTCGAAGCCGCCGTATTCCAGCGGGTGATCCTCCACGTGCACCGCGAGCCGCTTGTCCTCCGGATTGAGGCTCGGCCCCTTCGGGCAAGCCCAGCTCAGCAGCACGCCGTTATGCTCAAGGCGGAAGTCGTAATGCAGCCGCGTGGCGGCGTGTTTCTGGATCAAATAGCTGCGGCCTTTGTGCGCTTGCTTGCGCGCGCCCGAGGGCTCGGCGGTTTTTTCAAAATCCCGCTTGGCGCGATATTTCTGCAGCCGGTCCAGCATGGCCGCGAGCCTCACGCCGCCTTGCGCTTGGCGCGGGTGGGGGATTTACGGCGCGCGGACTTAGTGCGGCTCTTCGGCGCTTCCCTGCCGTTCTTGGCGTCTTTGCTGTCCTTGGCGCCTTTGCCGACGCTGCGCCGCAGCGCGTCCATCAGATCGATGACGTTGGCGCCGCGCTGCGGCTCCTCGATCTGCCGTATCTGCCGGTGCTCAGCCTTGGCTTCGATCAGCTCGTGCAACGCCGTCTCGTAGGAATCCTTGAAAGCCGAGGCGTCGAATTTCTTGGTCTTGCGCTCGATCAGTTCCTCGGCAAGCTCGATCAGGTCGTGCTCGGGCTTCACGTCGGGCACGGCGGTGAATGCGCTATCGGCTTTTTTCACCTCGTCGGCATAGCGCAGCGTCTCCATCATCAGCCCCTTGGCGCAGGCCTTGATGGCGACGACCGAACCCTTGCCGCGGATCACGATCTGGCCAAGGCCGATTTTCTTGGTGTCGCGCAGCGCCTCGCGCAGCACCACATAAGCCTCGGCGTCGCTTTCGTCGTCGGGCAGCACAAAAAACGGCCGGTCGAAATAGATCGGATCGATGTCGTGGAGGCCGACGAACTGCACGAGGTCGAGCGTCTTCTTCGCTTCCAGCTTGATCTTGTCGAATTCTTTGTCCTCGAGCAGGACATACTTGCCCTTCTCGATTTCGTAGCCCTTGACGATGTCGTCGGTTTCCACCGGGCCGACGCTGGGCGCCACTTTCTGATAGCGGATGCGCTCGCCGCTCGGCTTGTGCACCTGATGGAATGCGATCTTGGCGGCGCTTTTGGTGGCCGGGATCACCTGTACCGGGATAGACACAAGCGAAAGCCGTATCTGACCGGACCAATAGGCGCGGGTTGCCATTGACGTTACTCCATGAAGAACACCTGCCAACGTTTCATCACAATGCGGAGTTCCACGGGCCAAAGCCGGCCGGCGGCGGACTTCCGCTGGCCGCGGTTCATGCCTATATCGCTGGGTGCGGACACGGCTTTCGCACTGGCAAAATCCGGCTGTTCTCTTTATGTTCCGATTCCCCGGCGCGGCGGATTCGCGCTGTCGCGCATTGAGATTCCATGATCGACCGCCCCACATCCCCGCGCCGTGATTCCCGCGTGATCTCCATCCGCGGCGCGCGCGAGCACAATCTCAAGAACATCGACGTCGAGATTCCGCGCGACCAATTGGTCGTGTTCACCGGGCTGTCCGGCTCCGGCAAATCCTCGCTAGCCTTCGACACCATCTATGCCGAGGGCCAGCGGCGTTACGTGGAATCGCTCTCCGCCTATGCGCGGCAATTTCTGGAGATGATGCAGAAGCCGGACGTCGACCAGATCGACGGCCTCTCGCCCGCCATCTCCATCGAGCAGAAAACCACCTCGAAGAATCCGCGCTCCACGGTCGGCACCGTCACCGAAATCTACGATTACATGCGGCTCTTATGGGCGCGCATCGGCGTGCCTTATTCGCCGGCCACCGGGCTTCCGATCGAAAGCCAGACCGTGTCGCAGATGGTCGACAAGGTGATGGCGCTGCCGGAAGGCACGCGGCTCTACATCCTCGCCCCCGTGGTGCGCGGGCGTAAAGGCGAGTACCGCAAGGAGATCGCCGAGTGGATGAAGCGCGGATTCCAGCGGCTGAAGATCGACGGCAAGTTCTACGAGATCGCGCAGGCGCCCGCGCTCGACAAGAAGTTCAAGCACGATATCGATGTTGTTGTTGATCGCGTTGTCGTCCGCCCCGACCTCGCCACGCGGCTTGCGGAATCCTTTGAGACCGCACTGCATCTCGCCGAAGGCATGGCGGTCGCGGAGTTTGCGGACTCTTCTGTTACCTCCCCCCTTGCCTCTTCTTCACCTCCCCCTGAAAGGGGGAGGTCGACTGCAAAGCGGTCGGGTGGGGGTCAAACAGAAGGTGACCTCTCCCCGGCGCTCCGCGCCGACCCTCCCCTTTCAGGGGAGGGAAAAAAAGAAACCCAACTCGCTAAACAAGCCGCTTCCGACGCCAATCGCCTCATCTTCTCGGAAAAATTCGCCTGTCCGGTGTCCGGCTTCTCCATTCCGGAAATCGAGCCGCGGCTGTTCTCCTTCAACAATCCCTTCGGCGCTTGTCCTGCCTGCGGCGGCTTGGGCGTGGAGCAGCGTATCGACGCCGATCTCGTTATTCCCAACAAGGACGAAACGCTGAAGAAAGGCGCAATCGCGCCCTGGGCGAAATCCTCCTCGCCCTATTACAAACAAACCCTCCAGGCGCTGGGCAAGCATTACCGCTTCACCCTCGACACCAAATGGAAGGATCTGCCGAAGAAGACGCAGGACGCGATTCTTTACGGCTCCGGCGACGACGACATCCGCTTCACCTATGACGACGGCTTGCGTTCCTACACCACGAAAAAGCCCTTCGAAGGCGTGGTGACCAATCTCGAGCGCCGCCACAAGGAAACCGAGAGCGATTGGGCGCGCGAGGAAATCGAAAAATATTTCACCGACATTCCCTGCGAGGCCTGTAATGGCTTTCGCTTAAAGCCCGAGGCGCTGTGCGTGAAAATCGCAACGCAGCACATCGCGGCCGTCTCCGACCTGTCGATCAAGCGCGCGGGCGAATGGTTCGCCGAGCTGCCAAAACACCTCACGCAACAGCAAAACGAAATCGCCGTGCGGGTGCTGAAGGAAATCCGCGAGCGGCTGAAATTCCTGGTCGACGTCGGGCTGGAATATCTGACGCTCGCGCGAGCATCCGGCACGCTGTCCGGCGGCGAGAGCCAGCGCATCCGGCTGGCCTCGCAGATCGGCTCGGGGCTGACCGGCGTGCTCTATGTGCTCGACGAGCCAAGCATCGGGCTGCACCAGCGCGACAACGCGCGACTCCTGGAGACGCTCCGCCGCCTGCGCGACCTCGGCAACACCGTGATCGTCGTGGAGCATGACGAGGACGCCATTCGCAGCGCCGATCACGTGCTCGACATCGGCCCCGGCGCCGGCATCCACGGCGGCCACATCATCGCCCAGGGCACGCCCGACGACATCATGAACGCGCCGCGCTCGCTCACCGGAAAATATCTCACCGGCGAGATGGGCATCGAGGTGCCGGAGCGCCGCGCGCCAAACCCGCGCCGCGCCATCCGCGTGGTCAACGCGCGCGGGCATAACTTGAAGAATGTCACCGCCGACATCCCGCTCGGCCTGTTCACCTGCGTCACGGGCGTTTCCGGCGGCGGCAAGTCCACGCTCTTGGTCGACACGCTCTACAAGGCGATCGCGCGCAAGCTCAACAACGCCAGCGACGCTCCCGCCGCGCATGACCGCATCGAGGGCCTGGAGCATATCGACAAGATCATCGACATCGACCAGTCGCCGATCGGCCGCACGCCGCGCTCCAATCCCGCCACTTATACCGGCGCGTTTACGCCGATCCGCGAATGGTTCGCCGGCCTGCCGGAATCGAAAGCGCGCGGCTACGAGCCCGGCCGCTTCTCCTTCAACGTCAAGGGCGGGCGCTGCGAGGCCTGCGAGGGCGACGGCGTCATCAAGATCGAGATGCACTTTCTGCCCGACGTCTATGTCACCTGCGACGTCTGCAAGGGCAAGCGCTACAACCGTGAGACCCTGGAAGTCACGTTTAAGAACAAATCCATCGCCGACATTCTCGACATGACGGTGGAAGAGGCGCTGAATTTCTTCAAGGCGGTGCCGCGCATCCGCAACATCCTGGAGACGCTGCATCGCGTTGGCCTGGATTACATCCATGTCGGCCAGCAGGCGACGACGCTGTCCGGCGGCGAGGCGCAGCGGGTGAAGCTCGCCAAGGAATTATGCAAGCGCGCCACCGGCCGCACGCTCTATATCCTGGACGAGCCGACCACGGGGTTGCATTTCCACGACGTCGCCAAGCTGCTCGAGGTGCTGCACGAGTTGGTCGCCGGCGGCAACAGCGTCGTCGTCATCGAGCACAATCTGGAAGTGATCAAGACCGCCGACTGGATCATCGATCTCGGCCCCGAAGGCGGCGACGGCGGCGGCGAAATCGTCGCGGCCGGCCCGCCGGAAGAGATCGTCAAGCAGAAGCGGAGTTACACCGGCGCGTTTTTGAAGCCGGTGCTGGGGCGGCGCGCGCAGGAGAAGCGGAAGAGGGGCATACAGGCGGCGGAGTAATCCCTCGCACATGCACGCCGGCGCATTCGACAGCAGTCACCTCACCCCGGTGCCGCCGCAGCGCTGACATCTCACCACCTTGTCCCCCTTCTTCAGCAAACCTTTGCCCTCGCAGTTCTTGCACTTTTGTTTCTTCTTCTTGGTGGGGCCTTTTTCGGTAGCCATGAATTTCTCCAAACAATGATGTGGCGGCGTGAGTTAGTCAGCGTAGTGCGGATGCACCGAAGAAAAAAGAGCGGCATCGGCGTCCAGGCGGCGCAGTAAATTTTCGGACGCAAGCTGACGCAAAAGCGTCACGCGAACGTCACGCCTTAAAGTTTTATTTTATCTCGGCGCTATCTTGTGGTGCGTCGGAGTCGCCGCTAAGCTGATCGCGCAACGACACGCCGCGGCACATCGTGAGATCCGCGGGCGCAGCATCCGGGGGGATTCAGCTCATGCCGCAACATCGTCGTATCCATTTCGTCGCGCTCGCTGTCGCCACGCTCGGTCTTCACGCCGCATTCGCACAGGAGCCGGCGCGCGGCTGTCCGCGGTTCGGCTGGCAGGAAGGCCTCGGCCAATTCCAGAAGCCGGACGCTCCGTTCCCGACCCAGGACACGCCGCTCAACGCGACGGATTGCGATTTCCATCAGTGGTCCTTCGAAGCCTTCATCTGGGCGACCACGCTCGACGCCAACGGCGTGCCGCGCTTTATGACATTGGCGACGCCGGACGAATTGCTCAGCACGGCTGCGAATGCCAGCGCCGCGCGTCCGCGTGCGTTGACGCTCGGCGCACGCTCGGCGATGGCCCACGGCACGCCGGGCTATACCGAAGGCACCGGCGCCATCGTCGAGGCCGACGGCAATGTGCTGATCGCGCCCAACGGCTATCCGGTTTACGGCTCCGTGCACATGGAGCAGAGTTATTTCAACACCGCGAAGCAAAATCTGATCGTCAACAACGGCTATCAGACGCAGCCGCAGACTTCGACCTTCCCGGTCGGCGCCGCGGTGTTCAAGGCGACCTGGCTGCGGCTCGATGCCGGCCAGCAAGCCCCGTCCGGCGCTTACACCACGCAAGCGCAAGTGCCGGTGCTCACCGTGCTGCGCACCAAGACCACCATCGCCATCGTCCCGGTGCCCGGACAGTTCAACACCGTGACCGTCGCGCTGGTCGGCCTGCATGTCGTCGGCCAGACCATCAACCACCCGGAATTCCTCTGGGGCACCTTCGAGCATAAGCTCAACAGTCCCATGGTGCCCGACAACACCTTCACCACCAGCGGCAGCGATCCGAACAGCTACACCTTCTACAAGGCCAATACGCCGTTCACGTCGGTCAACCTGGCGAACGTGCCGCCGGCGCTGACCTTCAACCCGGCGACGCAGCGCTTCTCGCCGCCCAATAACGCCGTGCTGCAAAACCGTACCGGCGGCGAAAATCTGGAGAACGGTCCGGGCAACGTGCTGGCGGTGAACTCCTCCGGGCAAAAGTTCCTGGCCGGCGAGAAAGCCCCGCAATCGCTGTTCGCCAATTACAATCTCATCGGCACGGTCTGGATGCTGCCGAATACCTACAACCTCGGCAGCAATCAGACCGACGCGGTCGGCTCGGTCACTCTCGCCAACATCACGGCGGAAACCTATGTCCAGGTGACGCAAAACAGCCCGATCGGCAACGTGCAGAATTGCTTCACGTGCCACAACGCGACGTCCTATTCGTTCCAGCCGGACCCGCCGCCGCTGGCCAACCGCTTGATCGCGCTCAGCCATGTGTTGGGCATCGGCACGCCTTACGCCGTGCCGAACCTGATCACCGGCAGCGTCAAGCTGCCGTTCAGGTAGTAGGTTCAGGAGTGCATAGGGACTTGCTGAAGTTCGAGGAAAAGAATGACGAGGAATTGCGGGAGCACGACGGCCGGTTCGATCGCTTGGACAATAAGGTGGACGGCGCGAACCGAAAATCGACAGCAAGGTAGATGATTGACAAAGGCTCTCCCCAGCATCGTCAGCGACGCCATGCGCGACGTGTTGCGGGAGCCGCAGCGAAAGCCGCGCAAGACGCCGTGAAGCGGAAAACAAAGTAAAGATCGTCAAGGCTGCTCGCCCTGCTGGCCGACTTGTCCGCCAAGCGCTGTGCGCGAGGCGGAACCCGCAGGGCGAAGGCGAAGCTAGACCGGTGCGTTTTTTTGAAGCCGGTGCTGGCGCGGCGCGACGCGGGCGGGAAGAAAAAGCGGGTTAGGCGGCGGGGAGTAAGTGTGGATGCCAAAATCCTCCCAGGTAGGTGCAGCAAATGGTATTATTGTCCTTTGGGAGATGGCGCGAGCAAGCCTGCAAGCGCACCGACAGCAGCCGACCCTATCGCGACGATAGCGTCAGGCAATTTTATGTTGGGATCGGCCTTAAGCGCTAAGAAAATTCCACCAAATACTGTCACGACGACGGTCACCCCCAGCACTCCAACCACGACACGATAAATCCATAGATCATATTCCAACGGACGTGCGGCTTCATTCAGTGCTTTTCCCACCGCAACTTGGACATCTTGGGGCAAATCCGATCTGGATGCGAGCGGCGATAAAAGCTGAACCAGTTCACTTTGTTTCACGATATCCTCCTCAATTGGTGTCTAAGGAACGATGGTTACACTTGCTCTATACGTCAGTAGATTATAGCCGATAGGCCGAACGATATTGCTTTTTGCATCTCTTACCTGAAGCTCCATCGTCTCTTGAGATATTTTTTGAGTGTTCATAAAGGTTCGAAAGGTGAAATATCCAAGTTCATCAAATTGCATCAACCACGCCTGCTTATTCTCGCTCCATTTGTCCTGAGAAATTCCAAGCCCGGAAATCCTTTCTGAGCGATCGCCCATAATGACCACTTCAGCTTCAAGTCGCCTGTTGTCTTTTAAATAGTCAATTGCGGCCTGCCCACCAACGATCGTGAATGAAAAGTACAATAGGCCGCGAGATAAAGTTGCTCTGGAAATTTTGCCGTCGTTTGCGGGACCAACCGGCGTATAATTTTTATCTTGCGTGACAAAGTAGGAAAACGTTGGTTTCGATATTTCGAAAAGCTGCGCAGCCCCTGGCGAGCAAGACGCTAAAACGATCGAAGTCCCCAACATCGCAGAACGTATCATTGCTATCCTGGTATATTAGCCCTTTGATTAATACAACCGTTTGTTGCAGGCTGGCAAGTGAACGCCTCACCCGATAGCCCACGTAGGATGGGTTGAGCGCAGCGAAACCCATGACTTGTTTTTTGCCGGTCAAACCCGGCCATGACGAAAAGCCGCAGCAGGGTGGACAGGCTACCACCACGTCAAAGTTCGCCCAGCCACAAGAATGCTCATAACCGAGGCGCATAGTCCCGCGACCGCAGAAAGCATCAACAACGTCAACTGAATCGCCTCAAGGCGCTTCAGCGGTTTTCTCGGGCGACGGCGCTTCGACATAGGTCTCTCGCGATACAGCGCGAGGCTTTTGAATGTCACCACATCCAGAGAGCCTGCAACGCACCGGCCCTGCAATAACGGAGCCTTGGTGCCGTCAATCGTTCCTATCTCCGCTTTTGTCTTGACAATATTCCTATAGGACTATATGCCTGCTCCCGTCTGATCCCCATGAGGGACGCGAACCGGTTGCGCCGGCTCGTGTGGATCGGGCCGGCGCCCGCGGGCAAGGCTAAGCAGGCCTTCGCACTCGGGCGGCGCCGGACTCCGACCCTCGGGCACTAGGACCCGAGCGCGGGAGCACGCAGCTGGCAGGCCTAAGACGGCTGTACCCCAGTGAGCGCGGACCGGTGCCGAAGGAGAACGCCGGACGGCGCGCCGGGAGGCGCCACGCACCCCGCCAAAGGGTGCGTGCCCATAAGGACTGGTTGCGCCACCCGGTGCGCCGTCCCCCTCTCTTCGAGAGGGTCTTTGAAGTGCCGGATATCGGGCAGGCCCGACATCCGGTCCTCAAACCTCGGGCGTAAAAACGCGCCGCGAGAACGGAGAGGCTTGGCTGAAATGAATGAAGTGCATGACGCGCGCGCAACACCGGCTTCTTCACCTCTCCCGTGGGGAGAGGTCGGATCGCAAAGCGATCCGGGTGAGGGCGTACGGTCTCACGAAAACCTGAACCCCCTCACCCTGACCCTCTCCCCATCCGAAGTCGGATTTATCCGATTTCGGCAATTCAAATGCCGGGAGAGGGAGAACAGGCCGCGCGCTCCTCACCATGAGGCCGCGTTTCCCTCTCCCCTTGTGGGAGAGGGTGGTCCGAGCAGGAGGCGAGGACCGGGTGAGGGGTCTCGGATTGTTGTGGTCACGGACCCCTCACCCGGCTCGCGCTCGCTGTCGCTCCGCTCGCCACCCTCTCCCACAAGGGGAGAGGGAAACGCGGCCTCATGGTGAGGAGCGCGCGGCCTGTTCT
>JAXDOS010000235.1:0-3194 GCA_034668785.1 Alphaproteobacteria bacterium | reverse complement strand
TCCGGCGACACGAGATCGAAATGGAAACTGGCCATCGCTATGCCGCCTCTGCGGCGAGCCGCTTGCCCTTCTCGACCGCCGCCTCGATGGTGCCGACCATGTAGAAGGCCGACTCCGGCAGATGATCGTATTTGCCTTCGCACAATCCCTTGAAGCCGCGGATGGTGTCGGCGAGATCGACGAAGACGCCTGGCGAGCCGGTGAAGACTTCGGCGACGTGGAACGGCTGGCTCAGGAAGCGCTCGATCTTGCGCGCGCGGGCCACCGCAACCTTGTCCTCTTCCGACAGCTCATCCATGCCGAGAATGGCGATGATGTCCTGCAATGCCTTGTAGCGTTGCAGGATTTGCTGAACTTGACGGGCGACGCCGTAATGCTCCTCGCCGACGACGAGCGGCGACAACATGCGCGACGTGGAGTCGAGCGGATCGACGGCCGGATAGATGCCCTTTTCCGCGATCGAGCGCGACAGCACCGTGGTCGCATCCAAATGCGCAAACGACGTGGCCGGCGCCGGGTCGGTCAAGTCGTCGGCCGGCACGTAGATCGCCTGCACCGACGTGATCGAGCCCTTGGTGGTGGTGGTGATGCGCTCTTGCAGCGCGCCCATGTCGGTCGCGAGCGTCGGCTGATAACCCACCGCCGACGGAATGCGGCCGAGCAGCGCCGACATTTCCGAACCGGCTTGGGTGAAGCGGAAAATGTTGTCGACGAAGAACAGCACGTCCTGTCCCTCGTCGCGGAAATATTCGGCGACCGTCAGGCCGGAGAGGCCGACGCGGGCACGGGCGCCCGGCGGCTCATTCATCTGGCCGAACACCAGCGCGCATTTGGAGCCTTCGCCGCCGCCCTTCTTGTTGACGCCGGACTCGATCATCTCGTGATAGAGATCGTTGCCCTCGCGGGTGCGCTCGCCGACGCCGGCGAACACCGAATAACCGCCGTGCGCCTTGGCGACGTTGTTGATCAGCTCCTGGATCAGCACGGTCTTGCCGACGCCGGCGCCGCCGAACAAGCCGATCTTGCCGCCCTTGGCATAGGGCGCGAGCAGATCGACGACCTTGATGCCGGTGACGAGAATTTCCGCCTCGGTCGATTGCTCGGTATAGGCCGGCGCGTCCGCGTGGATCGGGCGCTTGCCGGTGAACTTCACCGGGCCCGCCTCGTCGACCGGCTCGCCGATCACATTGATGATGCGGCCGAGCAGGCCCGCGCCCACCGGCACCGCGATCGGCTGGCCGGTGTCGACGACCTCCTGGCCGCGCACGAGACCTTCGGAGGTGTCCATGGCGATGGTGCGCACGGTCGATTCGCCGAGATGCTGGGCGACTTCGAGGACGAGGCGATTGCCCTGATTCTTCGTTTCCAGCGCGTTGAGGATCGCCGGGAGATCACCCTGGAACTGCACGTCGACGACGGCGCCGATGACCTGGGTGATGCGGCCGGTTTGGTTGGCGGTAGCCATGTAGGACTCCTTGACTGAGCGTCAGACGACGGTGAGCGTGACGGGCACGTTGCCGCGCGTCGCCTTGGAATAGGGACAGATGGTGTGCGCTTCCTCGACGACGGCCTGGACCTTCGCTTTGTCGGCGCCGGGGATGGAAACTTTCAGCTCGGCTTTCAGGCTGAAACCGCTATCGCCTTTATCGAGCGTGACCGCGCAGGTCACTTTCGCCGCCGCGCCGTCGATGCCGTGTTTTTTTGCGGTGACGAGGATGGCTTGGCCGAAGCAGGACGAATAGCCGAGTGCGAAAAGCTGCTCCGGATTGTGTCCCTCGCCGGTGCCGCCGAGTTCCTTCGGAAACGCCATGGCGAGCGCCAGGCCGTTGTTTTCCAGCACCGCGCGGCCGTCGCGGCCGCCCTTGGTGGTTGCACTTGTCGTGTAAGCCATGGCTTTGCCTCCGTGGTTACAGCGCCTCAGCGCCGGAGATGATCTCGATCAACTCCTTGGTGATTTGCGCCTGGCGGGTGCGATTATATTTGAGCGTTTGTTTCTTGATCATCTCGCCGGCATTGCGGGTGGCGTTGTCCATCGCGCTCATCTGCGCGCCGTAGAAGGACGCGGAATTTTCCAAGAGCGCGCGGTAGATTTGCACGGCGACGTAGCGCGGCAGCAATTCGGCGAGGATATCCTCCTCGTCCGGCTCATATTCATAGGCCGCGGTGGGCCCAGCTTCAGCCGCCGCGGGAAACACCGGCGGAATGATCTGCTGCGCCGTCGGAATCTGCGCGATCACCGATTTAAAGCGCGAATAGAACAGCGTCGCGACGTCGAACTCGCCGCGCTCAAACAGCGCGCGGACCTTCTGCGCGACACCTTCGGCATGTTCATAGCCGAGGCTGCGCACGCCGCGCAGCTCGACGTGATCGACAATCTGCTTCTCGTAGAGGCGGCGGAGCTGGTCATAGCCCTTGCGCCCGACCGGCAGGATTTTCACTTCCTTGCCCTGCGCGATCAGCGCATTCGCATGCTCGCGGGCAAGCCGCACGATGGCCGAATTGAAGGCGCCCGCCAGGCCGCGTTCGCCGGTGGCGACAATGAGAAGATGCACCTGATCGCGCCCAGTGCCGGCCAGCAGTTTCGGCGCGGAGTCGAGGCCGGCGACCGCACCGGCGATATTGCCAAGCACCTTGTCCATGCGCTCGGCGAAAGGCCGCGCCGCCTCGGCGGCAACCTGCGCGCGGCGCAGCTTCGACGCCGCGACCATCTGCATGGCCTTGGTGATCTTTTGCGTCGCCTTGGTGGAGGCGATGCGATTGCGCAGGTCTTTTAAGCTCGGCATTCCGGACTCAATCTATCCTCTGGCTCGGACGCGTCCCCTCCCCGCTTGCGGGGGAGGTGAATGGTCACGCAAAACTCTTGGCATAGGCCTCGACAGCGCCCTTGAGCTTCGCGCCGGTGGCGTCGGTCAAGTCGCGCGTGTCGCGGATATCGTTGAGGATGTCCGGGTGCTGGTTGCGCAGCGCCGACAGCAAGCCCTGCTCGAAAGCCTTCACGCGATTGACCGGGATCGGATCGAGATAGCCGTTGACGCCGGCATAAATCACGACGACCTGCTCCTCCATCTTCAGCGGCGAGAATTGCGACTGCTTCAAGAGCTCGGTGAGCCGCGAACCGCGATTGAGGAGGCGCTGGGTGGTGGCGTCGAGATCGGAGCCGAATTGTGCGAAAGCGGCCATTTCCCGGTATTGCG
>JAXDOS010000234.1:0-3588 GCA_034668785.1 Alphaproteobacteria bacterium | reverse complement strand
CTTGGAATGCGCCACGAGTTGCGCACCGAATTCGCCGAGCGCCATGCAGGCCGTATGATCGAGCCGCACCGGCGGCTGCGAGACTTTCTCGTAATTGGTCTTCTCGCCATAGGCGGCGCGGCGATGGTTGCGCATCACGCGCAGCATGTGCTCGCGGTTCTTCTTGAAGCCCGGGAAGGGGCCAAGCTGCTGCGCCATCTCGGCCGAGGTGGCATACGAGATGCCGGTCATGATCGCCGAGAGCGCGCCGCAGATCGCGCGGCCGGCATCGCTGTCATACGCAATGCCGGACGACATCAGCAGCCCGCCGAGATTGGCGTAACCGAGGCCCAGCGTGCGGAATTCGTAGGAGAGCTGGGCGATTTCCTTCGACGGGAACTGCGCCATCAGCACCGAGACTTCCAGCACCACGGTCCATAGCCGCACCGCGTGTTCGTAATTCTCGATGTTGAATTTCTCCGTCGCCGGATCGCGGAAGGTGAGCAGGTTCATCGACGCCAGATTGCAGGCGGTGTCGTCGAGGAACATGTATTCCGAGCATGGATTTGAGGCGCGGATCGGCCCCGAGGCGACGCAGGTGTGCCAGTCGTTGACGCTAGTGTGGAATTGCAGTCCGGGATCGGCGCAGGCCCAGGCGGCGTGGCCGATTTTTTCCCACAGCTCGCGCGCCTTCACGGTCTTCGCGATCTTGCCGCCGCGGGTGCGGTTGATCAGATCCCAGCTGGCATCGGATTCCACCGCCTTAAGGAACTCGTCGGTGACGCGCACCGAGTTGTTGGAATTCTGCCCGGAGACGGTGAGATAGGCCTCGGAATCCCAGTCGGTGTCATAGACCGGGAAATCCATGTCCTTGTAGCCCTGCTTGGCGAACTGGATCACCCGCTTGATGATGTTGTCGGTGACGTTGTTGCGCCGCGCGGCCTTGATCTCCCGGCGCAGCACCGGATTTTTCTCCGGATCAAAACAGTCGTCGCCGGAACCTTCGCAATTCACGCAGGCCTTGAGGATCGCCTTGAGATGCCGCTGGTTGATCTTGGAGCCGGTGACCAAAGCGGCGACCTTCTGCTCCTCGGTCACCTTCCAATCGATGAATTTTTCGATGTCGGGGTGATCAGTGTCGACGATCACCATCTTTGCCGCGCGGCGCGTGGTGCCGCCCGACTTGATCGCGCCCGCGGCGCGGTCGCCGATCTTCAAGAAGCTCATCAGGCCGGACGAGCGTCCGCCGCCGGATAGCTTTTCGCCGTCGCCGCGCAGGCGGGAGAAATTCGAGCCGGTGCCGGAGCCGTATTTGAACAGGCGCGCCTCGCGCACCCATAAATCCATGATCCCGCCCTCGTTGACCAGATCGTCGCTCACCGACTGGATGAAGCAGGCATGCGGCTGCGGATGCTCGTAAGCGGTTTTGGATTTCGTCAGCTTGCCGGTCTGGAAATCGACGTAATAGTGGCCCTGGCTCGGGCCATCGATGCCATAGGCCCAATGCAGGCCGGTGTTGAACCATTGCGGCGAATTCGGCGCGGCGATCTGCAGCGCCAGCATGGCGCGCAATTCGTCATAGAAAGCCTGGGCGTCGGCGTCCGAGTCGAAATAGCCGCCCTTCCAGCCCCAATAGGCCCAGGTGCCGGCGAGGCGATCGAAAACCTGCTTCGCCGAAGTCTCGCCGATCATCCGCTCGGCCTCGGGAAGTTCCGCCAGCGCTTCCGCGTCGGGCACCGAGCGCCAGAGGAAGGAGGGGACGGTCTCTTCCTCGACCTTCTTCAGCCGGGCGGGGACGCCGGCTTTGCGGAAATATTTCTGCGCCAAGACGTCGGACGCCACCTGCGACCAGAAGACCGGCACCTCCACGTCGTCGGCGCGGAAGACCACGGAGCCGTCCGGGTTGCGGATCTCGCTCACGGTCAAGCGGAATTCAATCTCCGCGTAGGGAGATTGGCCTGCTTTGGTGTAGCGCCGGTCGATTTGCATCGTTTCTTGCCCCTTTTATTGTGCTCGCTGCCGTTCCGGGTTTGCCCGGCTCTAATCTAACGTCCCCTCAGCGATCCGGTACTGTTTGCCCGAACCTTTCTTCGTATTTTGTCGCCCGCCGGACGCAGGTCCGCGATGCGCCGCGGACCGATTTTGACCCGGCGGGGCGTGTCGCACTTCCTGTCTGGAGGCATCCGGAGGGACTAAAAACAACCCAACGCCGAACGACAGAAAGCTAGGCCGACTCCCCCGCGCCCGTCAAGAACTAGTACGAGAAACTGAATCAAACGCTAAATGTGGGGAGATTGGGGAAAGAATCGAGGTGCGCTGCGGCAAGTGTCGGAAATTTAGAGGGGATTCGGAAGGGGTCGCTGTCACACGCCTGTGGGCGGATTGTCATAATCGCCGAAACCTCGGCAAAAATAAAAATATGCCCATTCCGAGAATAAGACTTCGAGCGGACACTGCCTGGGGGTAATCGGCTGGAAAACGCCGCTTCGTGGTATGGGGCGACCTTCTGACGACCGCTTTTTAACGCGCTTCGAGTGGCTCCGGCCGATTCGCTCCGGCAAGAAGAGAGAAAGCGGAAGATAATGCTGAAAATGCTCAGTGCCTTAGCGGTGCGGGAAGTGCTGGTCGCCGCCGGCGCTGATTTCACGCGCGACTCGGGCCATCAGATCGATTTTGAATTCGGCACCATGGGAGCGGTGCAGGCGCGACTTGCGGCCGGCGAGGCGGCCGATCTGGCGATTCTGGCGGTGCCGGTGATGGAGCCTTGGCTAAAGAACGGATTGCTGAGCGAACGCACCGACCTTGCCCGGACCGGCATCGGCGTCGCCATCGGGCAAGGAGCGACTGTCCCTGAGATTTCCAACGTCGATTCCTTTGTACGGACGCTGCTGGATGCGCGTTCCGTCGCTCTTACCGATCCTTCGGCGGGCGGGACGGCGGGCGTCTATTTGGCAGGGCTCCTGGAGCGGCTTGGAATCGCAGACGCCATCAAGCCGAAAACCATCTTCCAGCGTAACGGCTTCCTGGTGGCCCAATCCGTCGCCGAAGGCGAAGCGGAAATCGGCATGACGCTGATCAGCGAAATCGTGCCGGTGGAAGGGGCAGTCGTTGCGGGGCCGCTGCCGCCCGAACTGCAGAATTCCGTCACCTACGCGGCGGGCATTTTCGCCAATAGCGAGAATCGCGACGCGGCGCTGGCTTTTATCCGCTTCCTCGCCAGCCCGGCATTATCCGAGCGTTGGAAGTCGCGTGGCTTTGAACTCGCCGGTGGGCAAGAAGCCGAGTAGCTAGGATCTGGCGTATTTCCGCGGCGCGACGTTGGCGCTCGCCGGCTCGGCGTTGATGACTTCCTGCCGGCTGCGGGGCAGCGCCTGTGGATATTCCTGTTGCAGGAAGTCGATCAGCTTCTCGCGTATCTCGGCGCGCAGATCCGATGCCGTGCCCGCGGAATGGGCGCTCACCAGGATCCGCACCTCCATGGTGCTTTCCTTCGCGTCGGTGACCTGAACCTTCACCAGATTGCGGTCCCAAAGCTGCGACTGCGCCGCCAGTTCCGCGACCTTTTCGCGAATGCGAGCGATTGGCGCGGTATAGTCCAAATAAAGCATG
>JAXDOS010000233.1:0-7435 GCA_034668785.1 Alphaproteobacteria bacterium | reverse complement strand
ATGGGCCGGACCGTCTCATTAACAAACGAACTATAGACGCTTACTGAGCGGAAGAGTTGCTGCGTGTTGATCCGCTCGAACCGGCGGATCCCGTAGCACTGGTCGAGCCTGAGGACGCGCCAGTCGTCGTACGCGACGAATTATACGCCTGGAAATTCTGCGCTTCCTTGAGCTGGTCCTTCGTCATCGAGATTTTCAGCTTGTCGGCGCTGTTGTTGTCGCCGGGGACAACTTGGAACTGCGAAGGAGCCAAGGCGACATCCTTCGTGCCTACGCCGAGGAAGCCACCGACGCTGACCAGATACGCGTCAATCTTGCCGTCCTTGGTGAACAGGATATCGGTGACATCGCCCACCTTGGCGTTGTCGGGGCCAAGCACGTCCGTGCCCTTAAACTTCGACGCGAGCCACTGGTCGGGCTTCTGCGAAGAGATGATGGTGGCCGAACTCGCGCTGCCCTTCGCGGACATGTCGGCACTGGAGCTGGAGGAGGGAGACGTGGCGCTCGAACTGGAGGAGGGGGACGTGGCGCTCGGGCTCGAGGGCGACATCGTGGACTGGGCGAAAGCGGACGAGATCATCAGACCGCTTACCGCCGTGGTAATCAGCAGTTTCTTCAGCATAAGGTACCTCCATGTTGTTGTTTCGGGGGAGCGGCTTCCCGCCTCTCGCGGAATCAATCCATCCCAGGACACCAACGCGTGATCCCCTATGCGCGTTCCGCAATTTTCCGCGGCTTTCGGCGATTTCATGCGTTCATTGAGGGGCGGCACCGCGGCAACAATGTGCGGCTCTTGGGCACGCGCTTACCGAGCGCGCACGCGCAAAAGCTTCTCGATAAAATTTCCAATGGTGTTTCCCGTGCGGCTTCGATCCGATCGTGATCCCGATTGAGGGCCGCAGACAGGCTTCGGTTAGGTGAACGCCGGCAACCATTCCTTAAGTTTAACTGCGGTTAATAGCTGGCGAGCGGATGCGCCGGCTGTGGCGCCTTCATCCATTTGACGCCCATTGTGTCCCATGATAGCCCATACAATCCCATGCACAGCAATGAAGCAGCAGGTGCGGGACGAGGGGCGCTGTGGACGGCTTCGTGTCCAATTACACCATGCGGCTCGATTCCAAGGGGCGGATATCCATTCCGGCGCCGTTTCGGGCCGCGCTTGCGCGCGAGGGCTTCAGCGGACTTTATTGCTATCCGGCGCTGGATCGGCCGGCCTTGCAGGCCGGAGGCAAGGCCTTGTTGGCGGAGATCGAGGCCATGATCACGCATTTTGCGCTCTATACAGAAGAGCGGCAGCGCATCGCCACAGCGCTCTATGGCACCGGCGAGATGTTGCGGATCGACCCCGAGGGCCGGGTGGCCCTAACAGAGCCATTGAAGAGTCACGCCGGTGTCGCGAATGCCGTGACTTTCGTTGGGCTGGGAAACAAGTTTCAGATCTGGGAGCCCAAACGCTTCCAATCAGAACTCGCGGAGGCCACCGCCAAGGTGCGTGCGGTCAAGAAACAGTTGGAAGCGGAGTTGGCCGTGCCGAAGGCGCAGGGAGCAGGGGAATGACGGCGAGCGGCGGCAGCGGGAAACCGGCTGTCGCTGGGGGAATCGCCCGTCACATCCCCGTGCTTGCGCGCCAAGTCCTCGCGTTTCTTCATGTTCGTGACGGCGGTATCTATGTCGATGCCACCTTCGGCGCCGGAGGCTATACGCGGGCGATCCTGGCTGCCGCCGATGCGCGCGTGATTGGCATCGATCGTGATCCGACCGCGATTGTGTCCGGGGCGGATTTAGCGAACGCATCCGCTGGCAGACTCATATTACGTGAGGGGCATTTCTCGACGGTCGACACGGTAGCTAGCGAATGCGGGTTCTCCGCTGTCGATGGCGTGGTGCTGGACCTCGGCGTGTCTTCCATGCAGTTGGATCAGGCAGAGCGAGGTTTTTCCTTCCGTCTCGACGGGCCGCTGGATATGCGCATGGGAGCCTCGGGACCAAGCGCCGCCGATGTCGTGGCTCGCGCATCGGAGCGCGATCTTGCCGACATAATCTTTGCTCTTGGCGAGGAGCGTCATTCGCGAGCGGTGGCGCGTGCCATCGTCGCGGCGCGGGCGCAGACACCCATCACCACCACCCGGGCGCTGGCCGACATCGTTGCTCGTGTCGTGCGCACGCGGGCGGGCGACATCCATCCAGCAACGCGAACCTTTCAGGCGCTGAGGATCTTCGTCAATGACGAACTCGGCGAACTCGCGGCGGCGCTGGCGGCGGCTGAGCGCATCCTCAAGCCTGGCGGCCGCCTCGTCGCGGTCTCCTTCCATTCGCTCGAGGATCGAATTGTCAAAACGTTTCTGTCCGACCGCGGCCGCACTCACGCCGGTTCTCGTCATTTGCCTGAAGTTATCCCGGCTACGCCGACATTCCACATTGTCACCCGACGGCCGGTCGCAGCGGACGAAACGGAAATCGCGGAGAATCCGCGTGCCCGCTCCGCGAAGTTACGTGCCGCCGAGCGCAACGAAATGCCAGCGCGCTCGGCCTCGCCGATATTACCGACCGGTCTGCCGACTCTCGCCGACGTGATGGAGGCCGGCTGATGTATATGCGTCTTCTCAACATCTGCGTCATCGCGGTGCTCGTTTTCGCCGCCGCCTATGTCTACGACATCAAATATGAGTCGACGTTGCGCGCCGAGCGGGTGGCGAAGTTGCGCAATGATATCCGCCATGAGCGCGACGCCATCGCCGGCTTGCGCGCGGAATGGGCGCAGCTCGGAAATCCGCGCCGCATCCAAAGCCTGGCGCGGCGCCATTTGTCGCTGAAGCCGATTGAGGCGACCCAGTTCGACGGTTTCGATCGTCTCCCCGAACGGCCTCCCCAAATCGTGGCGCCTGGCCAGGACGACCCGATCAGCGCGAGGCTCGACGAATTCGACAGCCCTGAGATTTTGACGGGGAGCGTCACCGCTCCGACGGCGGAGGATAGGTGACTGCAATGCCGGTGATTGCGGTAACGTTGGCCAAATCGACGACATCGCGGTGGCGCCGGTTCATGCGCACGCTGCTCTACGGCCGCGACGTCGACCGCAGCGCCAAGGCGAGGGCACGCGTCGGGCTCGCGATATTTGCCTTCACTGCCGGCTACGCGGTCATCATATTGCGGCTCATCACCTTCGCGACGGTGCCGGATACTCACTTCGCGCGCCGCGGCGTTGTCGCCGACGCGGTTGCCACCGCTCGTCCCGACATCCTCGATCGCAACGGTGAGGTTCTGGCGACCGATGTGAAAGCGCCGTCGCTCTTTGGTGAACCGAGAAAGATCATCGATGTCGATGAAGCGGTCGAACTGCTCACGGCCGAACTGCCCGACCTCGACGCAACGGAACTGCGGGAACGGCTTTCGTCCCGCAAGGGCTTCGTCTGGCTCAAGCGCGATATCACGCCGAAACAACAGCAGGAGATTCACCGCCTCGGCATTCCGGGTATCGGCTTCCTTACGGAGAATAAGCGGGTGTATCCGAACGGCGCGGAGGTCTCGCATCTCATCGGCCACGTCAACATCGACAATCAGGGCATCGCCGGGATCGAGAAGTGGCTCGACGGCCGCGGGCTCGCCGATTTGCATATGGCGGGATTTGCCAGCGACCGCTTGCAGAACCCGGTTGAGCTTGCCGTCGATCTGCGCGTTCAGCATGCGTTGCGCGACGAGCTGATAGCGGCGCGTGATAAGTACCAAGCCATCGCCGCCGCCGGCCTCGTCACCGATGTGCGCACCGGCGAGATCGTGGCCATGGTGTCGGTGCCGGATTACGATCCGAACAGCCCGCGCGAAGCCAACGATCCGACCCGCATCAACCGCCTCACCACGGGCGTTTATGAGATGGGATCGACCTTCAAAGCGCTGACGCTGGCGATGGCGCTGGATTCCGGCAAGATAACGCTTGCCTCGTCCTTCGATGCGCGGTTGCCGTTGCGTTACGGCAAGTTCAGCATTCACGATTACCACGCGCAGAACCGCACGCTTACGGTGCCGGAAATATTCACCTATTCCTCAAACATCGGCACCGCGCGGCTCGCGCTCAGCCTCGGGGTCGAGTATCACAAATGGTTCCTGAAAAAGCTTGGGCAACTTGATCGTCTGCGCACCGAATTGCCGGAAAGCGCCGAGCCTCTCGTCCCCAAACGCTGGGGCGAACTCAATACAGTCACTATTGCATTCGGCCATGGTTTGTCGGTGGCGCCGCTGCAAGCGGTTATGGGCATCGGCGCGCTGATGAACGGTGGCACCATGATCCCGCCGACCTTCTTGAAACGCAGCGAGGCCGAAGCGGTGGCCCTGGCCACCCGTGTCATCAAGCCTGAAACCAGTGACAAGATGCGCTATTTGATGCGCCTCAACGCCGAAAAAGGCACCGCCACGCGGGCGGACGTGAAAGGCTATTATGTTGGCGGCAAGACCGGAACCTCGGAAAAAGTAGTAGGTGGGCGTTATTCCAAGACCAAACTGCTCAATAGTTTCACCGCGGTTCTGCCGGCGGACAAGCCGCGTTATCTTGTGCTCATCATGCTCGACGAGCCGAAGGCCACGCCGGAGACCCACGGCTTCGCGACCTCGGGATGGAATGCCGTTCCGGCGGGCGCCGCCGTGATTTCCCGCATCGCGCCCCTGCTTGGGGTAGAGCCGCGTTTCGATCTGCCTCTGGCCGAGCGGTTGATCTTGGCCAAGGGCCAATAAAATAAACGCGTCCTGTACTTGTCATGCCCGGCGCGCGCGGGGCATCCATACTACAATCGATGATTCCGTATCACTGATCGTCCGTTTTCGCGGATGAGATAGGTGAGACAAAAGCGATAGCTTGGCAATCATGAAGCTGCGGGAACTACTGCCCAGCGACACCGATGTTGATGCTCGCCTCGCGGCGCTCGACATCTCCGGCATCTCGGCGGACAGCCGCAAGGTCACGCGCGGCGACTTGTTCGTCGCGGTGGCGGGGGCAAAGACTGACGGCCTTGGCTTCGTTCCCGACGCGCTCAAAGCCGGTGCCGTCGCAATCGTTGCGGAGCGGCCGGCGATACCGCTATCCGGTCCGGTTCCCTGGGTGAAGGTCAGCAACGCGCGGCGAGCGCTCGCCTATGCCGCCGCGAAATTTTATCCACGTCAGCCTGATGTGATTGCGGCGGTTACCGGTACCAGCGGCAAGACATCAGTCGCCGCTTTCACCCGGCAAATCTGGGCTGCGCTCGGCCACCGGGCGGCGAGCATTGGCACGGTTGGCGTCGTATCGCCTGACATGGAAATCTATGGCTCCCTCACCACTCCCGATCCGGTTGAACTCCATCATCGGCTTGATATGCTCGCCGGAGAAGGCGTCACGCATCTGGCGCTTGAAGCTTCTTCTCATGGGCTGGATCAGCATCGGCTCGACGGCGTGCGCATTGCGGCCGGCGGCTTCACCAACATCTCGCGGGATCATCTCGACTACCATCAAAATTTGGACGCCTATCTCGCCGCCAAACTGAGATTGTTCGAAGCGCTGATTGTCCCTGGCGGCGTCGCCGTCATCGACGTCGATCACGATCGCGCCGCAAATGTTGTTGCGGCGGCGCGGGGACACGATCTCAAAATATTGAGTGTGGGCCGTAACGCGGATGGCATCCGCCTTGTCGATACCGCCATTGATGGTTTCGCGCAGAAGCTGCAGCTCGAATATGGGGGGCGCCGCTTCAGCTTGCGTCTGCCTCTGGTCGGCGCCTTTCAGGTGGAGAATGCGCTGGTTGCCGCGGGCTTGGCGATCGGCACCGGGAGCGACGCCGATGCGGTTTTCTCCGCGCTGGAACAACTGCAAGGGGCTAAGGGTCGCCTCGAACTCGTTGGCGAGCGTGCCGGTGTGCCGATCTTCATCGACTACGCCCATAAGCCGGATGCGCTCGCCAAGGCGCTGGAGGCGCTGCGGCCCTATGTAACCGGACGGCTGGTCGTGGTTTTCGGCGCCGGCGGCGATCGCGATGCCGGCAAAAGGCCGATGATGGGGGCGATTGCGGCGGAGAAAGCCGACCATGTCATTGTCACGGATGACAACCCACGGAGCGAAAAGCCGGCCGCGATCCGCGCGGAAATTCTCGCCGCTGCTCCGGGCGCGGTGGAAATCGGCGACCGCGGCGAAGCCATTCGCACTGCAATTGCTGAATTACAGAAAGGCGATGTTTTGCTGATCGCTGGCAAGGGCCATGAAACGGGCCAAATCATCGGCGACCGGGTATTGCCGTTTTCCGATCACGAGGCTGTAGCCGCGGCTCTCAATGAGAAGGTCACGTGATGCCTCAGTGCTTACCTACCTTACGTGGCAACCGGCCGGCCTTGCGCAGGGTGTCGTTGATCCGCCGTTGCCAGCCGGCGCCGCCCTTGCGGAAATGCTCAATCACGTCGGGATCGAGCCGCAACGAGATCAACGTCTTCGTGGTTTCAGCCTTGGGCCGGCCGCGCCGTATGAGCTTGTCGCCGTGGTATAGGTCGGCTCGATCGAACCATTCTTTCGTCAGTTCCGGCGCGTCGTCCGGATCAACCCATTTGCTCGCGCCAATTGCTTTCTTCTTTGGCATGACAGTACCTCATCGAGATGATGTGCCGCGCATCGCCGCGCGGCGTCCACACAATCACAACCATGCGGTTGCCGAGATAACCCGCCGTAACGGTGCGCGGCTCGCGGTCGTCCCGCTGGCTGAAGGTTCGGCCGGCAAACACCAACCCAGCTTCCGCAAAATCCAGCCCTCGCTCCTCCAGAGCAGCATCGCGTTTTGCCGGGTCGAAGGTGATCTTCACGAGTTTAATGTAGCTGCAGAAATAGCCGAAGGCAATGTTTTTGTAGCTACAAAAAATCGAAGGCGCGACCGGGGGACTCTAGGGGCATCCGCATGAGCAAGCGGCCGCTGTGGACGACGGAGGCCATGGCCTCGGCCATGCAGGCGCGGCGTGAAGGCGCGTTGCCGGCCGCGATCCACAGCTTGTCGATCGACAGCCGCAGCGTTGGTCCCGGCGACGCTTTCTTCGCCATCAAGGGTGACAATCGCGACGGCCATGAGTTCGTAAACGCCGCCTTGGCGGCCGGCGCTGCCTTAGCAGTTGTGTCCGCGGATCGGCGTGGAGAGTTCCCGGAAGATGCGCCGCTTCTCGTCGTCGCGGACGTACTGGAAGGGTTGCGCGATCTGGCGCGGGCCGCGCGCGCACGCACGAATGCCAGAGTGATTGGCGTTACCGGATCGGTCGGCAAGACTGGCACCAAGGAGGCGCTGCGGCTTGCGCTTGCGCCCGAGGGCGAGACCCACGCCTCCGTCGCCTCTTACAATAATCATTGGGGTGTGCCGCTGTCTCTGGCGCGCTGTCCGCAAACGGCTCGCTTTGCCATCTTCGAGATGGGAATGAACCACGCCGGCGAGATCGAGCC
>JAXDOS010000232.1:0-29225 GCA_034668785.1 Alphaproteobacteria bacterium | reverse complement strand
CGCGGCCACCAGAACGCGCGGGCCTCCGGATAGTCTTCCAGTGTCGCGAAATAGCTGGTGCCCAGCGCCGTCAGTTCCGCCACCGCATTGTCCGGAAGCGCCGCGGCGAATTTCTTGGTGAAGTCGCCGATCGCGGCACCGTTATCCATGCCGCGCTTGGTGAGTTCACGCAAAATTTCGCCGGCGGGATTCCTGCCGACCCAGCGGGCGAACTGATCAAGCTCGGGCGCAAGCATTTCGCCGCGCTCGACGCTTACCCCGAAGCGCGCGCGTTCTGGTGGCCGCGCTTTGAGCGCATCGCCCGCTGGTTCGCCGACTGGGAGATGGAGCGGCGCCAGCAGATCGCCGGGTTGCATGCGGAAATACGCGGCGAGATCAAAATTCCGGTCGGCAAGCGTGTGTTTCGCCTCTCGGCGCGCGCGGACCGGATCGAGCGGTTGCCCGATGGGCGCTATGCCGTCCTCGACTACAAGACCGGCGCCGCCCGCACCGAAAAGCAAGTGCGTACCGGGCTGGCGCCGCAGCTCACATTGGAAGCAGCGATTCTGCGCGGCGGTGGTTTTGCGGGCGTCCCGAACGGAGCTTCGGTCGCCGAACTCGTCTATGTGACTTTGCGCGGCGTCAACCCGCCGGGCGAAGCCTGCCGCATCGATTTCAAAGACGGCGACGCGCCCGACGTTCATGCGGATCGCGCGTTGGCACGGCTCACCGAAATCGCAATCCGCTTCGAGCACGAGGACACGCCATATCGGTCGCTCGTGCACCCGATGTGGAAGGTGCACTACGGCGATTACGATCATCTCGCTCGGGTCAAGGAATGGTCCGCCACCGGCGGCCTTTCTGATGAGGGAGGTGGGGAATGACAACGCGCACCATCCCCGATCATGTGCGTGCGTTGCAGATCGCGGCGTCCGATCCGGACACTTCCGCCTGGGTCGCAGCAAACGCCGGATCGGGCAAGACCCATGTGCTGGCGCAGCGCGTGGTGCGCTTGCTGCTCGACGGGGTCGATCCGGCAAAAATCCTCTGCATCACCTTCACCAAAGCCGCGGCAGCCAACATGGCCAACCGCGTCTTCGGCATGCTCGCCGAATGGACGGCGCTCGACGACAAACAGCTCGACAAGGCCGTCGCCGAGATCGCGGGCAAGAAGCCGGATGCAGAGCGGCGCTCACGAGCGCGGCGGCTGTTCGCGCTGGCCCTAGAAACGCCGGGCGGGCTGAAGGTGCAGACCATCCACGCCTTCTGCACCCGGCTGCTGCATCAGTTCCCGTTTGAAGCCAACGTCGCCGCGCGCTTTAGCGTTCTCGACGAGAGCGCCAACGCGCAGCTTCTCGACCGGCTCACGCTCGATGTTTTGCTCGCCGCCGCCACTGCACCTGATGGCCCGCTTGGCCGCGCGCTGGCGAAGGCAATCACCACAGCCGCCGATCAGACCTTCAAGGAGGCCGTGAGCGACGCCATCCGCCAGCGCGACTTAGTGACGGCCTGGATCGAACGGACGGGAAGCGTAGACGCTGCCATTGCCGAACTGTCGGAGAGCCTTGGCATCTCCCCCGCCGAAACGAGCGAGACAATCGAAGCGGAATTCTTCGACGCCACGCTTATTGATCCGGATGAATGGCCGGAGGTGGCTACCGCGTTAACCGCGGGAAGCAAGAACGATCACAAACAAGTGGAACGGATCGTCGCCGTCCAGGCAGCGCCTGAAGTCACGCGGCTTGATGCCTATCTCTCGATTTTCTGCACGGCGGAACTGGAGCCGCGTAAGAACATCGTCACCAAAGGTATCGAAGCCGCGCATCCGCAGCTATTCCAGCGCCTGCTTGCCGAACAAGAACGGGTCTGCGCGCTGCTGACCAAGCGCCGAGCGGTCATCGCACGCGATCGCACAGCGTCGCTGTTGACCATCGCCGACGCCGTTCTCTCCCGCTACCGGGCGGAGAAGGATCGTCGCGGCCTGCTTAACTACGATGATCTGATCGACCATACGTTGGCTTTGTTCGAGAATGTTTCGGCAGCCTGGGTGCTCTACAAGCTCGATCTCGGCATCGATCATGTGCTGATCGACGAAGCGCAGGACACCAGCCCCAAGCAATGGGAGATCATCCGCAAGATTGTCGCGGAATTTGCCGCCGGGGCCGGCGCGCGCGCCATCAAGCGCACGGTTTTCGCGGTCGGAGACGACAAGCAATCCATCTTCTCCTTCCAGGGCGCCGCGCCGCAGCAATTCGCAGAGATGAAGGTTCAGTTTCGCAACCGCTTTAGCGCGGCTGAACTCGGCTGGAAGGAGCTGCGCTTCGAAAGCTCGTTCCGTTCCGGCGCCGCCGTGCTCGGCGCGGTCGACGATGTCTTCGCGCGTCCTGAAGTCTATGCCGGACTTTCTGCCGATCCGGTGCAGACCGTGCACCAATCGCTGCCGGACGCGGCACCCGGCGCTGTCGAGATTTGGCCGCTGTTCAAGCCCGACCGGGCGCGCGACATCGAAGGCTGGGACGCGCCGTTTGACGAGGTGACGGAAACCAACCCGCAGGTGCGGCTGGCAGCGAAGATCGCCAGGACTATCGGCATCTGGACGCAACGCGGCCGGAAGCCGGGCGATGTTCTTATCCTGGTGCGCCAGCGCGGGGCGCTGTTCGAAGCGATCATCCGCGCCTTGAAGAACGCGAGCATTCCGGTCGCGGGCGCGGACCGTCTCGTGCTCACGGACCACATCGCGGTCATGGACCTGATCGTGCTGGCTGATGCACTGCTGCTGCCCGGCGACGATCTCGCGCTGGCGACGATGTTGCGCAGCCCGCTATTCGGCTTCACTGATGAGCAATTGTTCCGTGTCGCCTGGGATCGCAAAACATCGCTGCGCGCGGCGCTCATCGCCAACGCCGGCGAGGATACACTGTTTGCCGAAGCCGCCGCGCGGCTCAACCGCTTTACCCGGGCGGCGGCCCACGAAACGCCGTTTTCCTTTTATGCGCGGCTGCTCGGCGCGGAAGGCGGGCGCAAGCAATTCCTCGCGCGGCTGGGCCACGAAGCCGCCGACGCGCTCGATGAATTCCTCAACCTCGCACTCGATTACGAAAGCCGCGAGACGCCATCGCTGCAGGGTTTCGTCGCCTGGCTACGCGGCGCCAAAACTGAAGTGAAACGCGACATGGAGATCACTCGGGACGAGGTGCGGGTGATGACCGTTCATGGCGCCAAGGGGTTGGAAGCGCCGATCGTGATCCTTGCGGACACCACGACACGCCCCACGGGACCGCGCGATCCGCGCCTGTTGCCGCTACCAGCGGCCAAGGCGGCACCCGGCACGCCAGATCGGCTGGTCTGGGCCGGCGGCAAGGCCGCCGATGTCGGGCCGATGTCGGAGGCGCGCGAGCGGGCGCAGCGCGCCGCGCGAGACGAATATCGGCGCCTGCTCTATGTGGCGATGACGCGCGCAGCTGAGCGGCTCATCATCTGTGGCACCGAGGGCATCAACAAGAAGCCTGAGGGCTGCTGGTACGATCTCGTGTTTGATGCACTGTCGCCAGTCCCCACCGAGGAGCCGGCGGATGACGGCGATGGCACGGTGTGGCGCTATCAGAAATCGGCGCCGGATGCGGAGAGACCGGCTCTACCCCCAATGCCGTCAGCCTCTCCCATCATCTTGCCGGATTGGCTGCTGCGGGACGCCCCGCGCGAGATGCCGCAGTCGATCATGATTTCTCCTTCCAGCGCGTATGATGAACAAAGGTCGCAGCATCCTCTCCCGGAAAGCGGAAAGGCCGAGCGTAGCCAAGCCCTCACACGCGGGCGGCTGGTACACCGGCTGATGCAGTCCCTGCCTGATATCGCGCCGGAGAGGCGCATGAAGGCGGCGACAGATTATCTCGCGCGTGCGAGTAAGGAATTCACCGCCGAGCAATGTGAAATTGTCGCCAAGCAAGTGCTTGCCGTGCTCGACAGTCCGCGCTTCGCCGCGCTGTTTGCGCCGGGCAGCCGCGCCGAGGTGCCGATCGTGGGGCGGCTCCACCGCGAAGGCAAACCGCCGCTGGTCGTCTCCGGTCAAATCGATCGCCTTGTCGTCACCGCCAAAGACGTTCTGATCGCCGACTACAAGACGAATCGTCCCGTCCCGAAGAAACCGCCGGAAGCTTATGTGAGGCAGCTCGCGCTCTATCGCGCCGTGCTCTCGCGGCTCTATCCCGGCAAGACCGTCCGGGCCGCACTGGTATGGACGGAAGTACCTGACATCATGGAAATTTCCGGCTCTGCGCTGGACGCAAGCCTCGCAAACCTGATCTCCTCCGAGACGCCTTGACGGTCCTGCCCGGCATTCTTACGTTCGATTTCCAATCGCGGTGCCAGATTCGACCGCCAACGAGGTGTCCCACCATGGCCGTTAGCAAAGTGTCCGATTCGACTTTCGAGACCGACGTGTTGAAGGCCACCGGCCCGGTCGTGGTGGATTTTTGGGCGGAGTGGTGCGGCCCCTGCCGCCAGATCGCTCCGGCGCTCGAGGAGATTTCGGGCACGCTCGGCAGCAAGGTGAAAATCGTCAAACTTAATGTCGACGAGAACCCGGCAACCGCGGCGAAATACGGTATTATGTCGATCCCAACCCTGATGCTGTTCAAGAACGGTGAGCTGGCCTCGCGCCAAGTCGGCGCCGCGCCGAAGGCGAAGCTGGAGCAGTGGATCACCGCTGCGGTGTGATCCACCTAAATTTTTCTTCGAACGGCCGGCTAAAAGCCGGCCGTTTGCGTTTATGATTTATGTCGCTTGCGTTGCACCCGCCGTTTTCGCCCATGGAGGCCTTGTCGGTGGACGAGGTTCCCACCGGTGAAGAATGGCAATACGAGCCGAAATGGGATGGCTTCCGCTGCCTGGTCTTTCGCGACGGCAACAAAGTCGAGCTGCAATCCAAATCCGGTCAGACGCTCACCCGCTATTTCCCGGAACTGGTCGACGCGGCGCGCAAGCTCAAGGCCAAGGCCTTCGTCCTCGATGGCGAGATTGTCATACCGAGCGACGGCGCTTTTTCGTTCGACGATCTCTTGCAGCGCATTCATCCAGCCGCCAGCCGCGTCGAAAAGCTCTCAACAGCAACGCCGGCGCTGCTCATAGCTTTCGATCTCTTGGCCGACATCGACGGAAAGCCGCTCACAGGACTTACGCTCGCGGAGCGGCGCCAACGGCTGGAGAAGTTCGCGAGAAAGTATTTCTCCGGTGACAAGCAAATCCGTTTGTCACCTGCGACGACGCGCCTGAGCGACGCCAATAAGTGGCTTAGGAGCGTCGGCGCCACACTCGACGGCATTATCGCCAAACGGCTGGATTTCGAATACCGCTCCGGCGACCGCAGCGGCATGCAGAAGATCAAGAATTATCGCAGCGCCGATTGCGTCATCGGCGGGTTTCGTTATCTCGAAAAGAAGAAGCTCGTCGGCTCGCTGCTGCTCGGACTATATGACGACAAAGGCCTGCTGCACCATGTCGGCTTCTGCTCGACCATCAAGAATACCGAACGCCAGGCGCTTACCGAAAAGCTGGAAAAGCTGATCGCGCCTCCGGGCTTCACCGGTAACGCGCCGGGCGGACCGAGCCGCTGGTCGACCAAGCGTTCGGCGGAGTGGCAGCCGCTCAAACCCAGTTTGGTTGTCGAGGTCTGCTACGACCATTTCACCGGCCATCGGTTTCGCCATGGCACACGGCTGTTGCGGTGGCGTCCCGACAAGTCACCGAAGCAATGCAAGCTCGATCAGGTGAAGCAGAAGAAGGCGAATTTGATGAAGTTGTTGAAGTGATCTCTTCCCGTCTCCCCTTGTGGGAGAGGGTCAAGATGGCATCGTTCCATTCGCCTTCAACACTTCGCCGGCAAGATACAACGAGCCTGTGATGAGGATGCGCGGCGGTGGATCGAGCTCGAGGCGTTTAATGGCATCGAGCGCCGCTTCGATGGTGTCACGCGTCGCCGCTGAAATCCCGACGGCGCGCGCGGCATCCGCGATGGCATCAGGGGGCAGGCTGCTTTTTTGATTCGGAACCGGCACCGCGACGACGCGGCGTGCGAGCCCTGCGAAATTGCGCAGAAATCCCTCGCAATCCTTGCTGGACAGCATTCCAACCACCAGTACGAGCGGCCGCGACACGCGCTCCTCTAGATCGGCAATGGCCGCGGCGATAACCCGGCCGCCTTCCGGATTATGGCCGCCGTCGAGCCAGAGTTCGCTACCCGGTGGAGTGAGCGACACCAGTGTACCCTGAGAAAGTCGCTGCATGCGCGCGGGCCATTCCGCGTGGACCATCCCTTGCTCGAAGGCGCGGACCGGCAGCTTCAGCGCAGGGATTGCGCGCAGCGCCGCCACTGCGAGCCCGGCATTCTCGAATTGATGCCGGCCGTAAAGCTTGGGCGCGGGCAGGTCGAACAGCCCGGCCTCGTCCTGGTAGACCAGACGGCCGCGTTCTTCGTTGGCGGTCCAATGCTCGCCTGCGACCCGCAATGGCGCGGCAAGACGTGCCGCCTGTCGTTCGATCACCGCCAGCGCTTCACGCGGCTGCGGTGCGACGATGACCGGGATCTCCCGCTTGATAATGCCGGCCTTTTCCGCCGCGATTTTTGCAATGCTGTCGCCGAGATATTCGGCGTGGTCGAGCGCGATGGGCGTGATCACCGTCGCCAGCGGAGCATCGATCACATTGGTGGCATCGAGCCGACCACCGAGGCCGACTTCCAAAAGCAGCATATCGGCCGGATAACGCGAAAATAACAGGAGGCCCGCAGCGGTGGTAATTTCAAAGACGGTGATTGGCTCGCCGGCGTTGACGCGTTCAACTTCGGCAAGCACGTCCGACAGTTCATCGTCGGAAATCAGCCATCCACCGCCCTCCGCGCCGAGGCGAAAGCGCTCGTTAAACCGCACGAGATGCGGCGACGTGTAGACATGGACCCGCTGCCCGGCGGCTTCCAGCATCGCGCGCATGAAAGCGATGGTGGAGCCCTTGCCGTTAGTCCCGGCAACATGGATCACCGGCGGAAGCTTTCTTTCGGGATGATCGAGACGCGCAAGAATGCGCCACATCCGATCGAGGGTCAGATCGATCAGCTTCGGGTGCAGCGTCAGCAGCCGCGTGACGATGGCGTCGATGGGCGTCATGGAGAGCGGCGACGTTTTACGCCACCGCGGCGGCCGGAACCGGCATGGTGCTAACCGCCTCCCGCGCCGGAGATTTAGTCAGCAACCGGCAAAGGTCGGCGATGGTCGAGCGCAACTGATGGCGATGGACGACCATATCGACCATGCCGTGATCGCGCAGATATTCCGCGCGCTGAAATCCTTCGGGAAGCTTCTCGCGGATGGTCTGTTCGATGACACGTGGTCCGGCAAAGCACACCAGCGCGCCGGGCTCGGCGATATGAACGTCGCCGAGCATGGCATAGGAAGCGGTCACACCACCAGTGGTCGGGTTCGTGAGCACGACGATGTAAGGCCGCTTGGCGTCTCGCAGCATCTGCACCGCAACAGTGGTGCGTGGCAACTGCATGAGTGACAAAATTCCCTCCTGCATGCGTGCGCCGCCCGAAGCCGCGAACATGATGAAGGGCGTGCCCTTCTCCACCGCCTTTTCGAAACCTTTTATGACCGCTTCGGCGGCCGCCATGCCGAGCGATCCACCCATGAAGTCGAAATCCTGAACGCCGATGACGACAGGAAGTCCGTCGAGCTTGCCGTAGCCGAGTTTCACCGCGTCGTTGAGACCGGTCTTGGTACGCGCGTCTTTGAGCCGGTCCACATATTTGCGCTCGTCGCGAAATTTTAGCGGATCGACGGCAACCTCCGGCACGGCGATGTCGAACCAGGTTTGGTTGTCGAACATGGATTTGAGCCGCGCCGTCGCTCCCATGCGCATGTGATAGTTGGAGCCCGGAATGACGAACTGGTTCGCCTCCACGTCCTTGAAAAAGACGAGCTGGCCGGTGTCGGGGCATTTAATCCAAAGATTTTCCGGCACCTCGCGTTTGAGGATGCTGCGAATCTTCGGCCGCACGACGTTGGAAATCCAGTTCATCGGACCCTGATCTTTGCTCATTCCTAATCTAATCGCCCAATTCGTGCTTTTCGAGGGCAGCGCAAGCTTCGCGGGCGACGCCTGTATAGAGGATCACACCGCTGGCACACGCTTGGCGCCGCGCACGCCGCTTGCCAGCTCGGCGACCAGATCGGTGACGGCTTTGACCGTGTGCGTGCTCGCCTTGTCCTTCGCATCCAGGCTATTGCGCAGTGCTTCCACCAGCGCCGAGCCAACCACCACCCCGTCGGCGTCCTGCGCCAGTGCACGCGCGTGTTCCGCGTTCTTGACGCCGAAGCCGACGGCGACCGGCAGTTTGGTGTGCCGCTTGATGCGGGCCACCGCCGAAGCCACGCGATCCGCATTAGGCGTGGCGGAGCCGGTGATGCCGGTGATGGAGACGTAATAGACAAAGCCTGAGGTGTTCGCGAGCACGGCGGGCAGTCGCTTGTCGTCGGTCGTCGGCGTCGCGAGGCGGATGAAATTCAGCCCCGCCTTCAGCGCGGGAAGGCAGAGCTCCGCATCTTCCTCGGGCGGTAGATCAACAACAATAAGGCCATCGACGCCCGCCGACTTGGCATCGGCAAGAAAGCGATCGACGCCGTGGATGTAGATGGGATTGTAATAACCCATCAGCACGATCGGCGTGACGTCATCCGCCTGCCGGAAGCTGCGCACCATCTCTAGTGTCTTCTTCAGCGTCTGGCCCGCTTTTAGCGCCCGCTGTGACGAAGCTTGGATCGTAGGCCCATCTGCCATCGGATCGCTGAAAGGCATGCCAAGCTCGATGATGTCGGCGCCGGCCGTCGGCAGCGCCTTCAGGATGGCGAGCGAAGTCGCGCCATCGGGATCGCCCGCCGTGAGGAAGGTAACGAGCGCCGCGCGGCCTTCCTTCTTCAGCGCCGCGAAGCGATGGTCGATGCGAGTCTTCGTCGACAAAGGAGACAAGCTCACAGCTTGCTCCCCAAATGATCCGCCACCGAATGCAGATCCTTGTCGCCACGGCCGGAGAGATTGACCACCATCAGGTGATCCTTCGGCTTTTTCGGCGCCAGCTCCAGCACCTTGGCGATGGCATGCGCCGGTTCGAGCGCCGGAATGATGCCTTCAAGCTTCGACAGCACTTGGAAGGCGTTGAGCGCCTCGTCGTCGGTCGCCGACAGGTAGGTGACGCGGCCGCTGTCATGCAGCCAGGAATGCTCCGGGCCGACGCCGGGATAATCCAGCCCGGCCGAGATCGAATGCGCATCCTTGATCTGCCCGTCGTTGTCCATCAGCAAATACGTGCGGTTGCCGTGCAGGACTCCGGGGCGGCCGCCAGTGATAGACGCGGCGTGCAGGCCGGTGAGGCCGTGACCCGCCGCCTCGACGCCATAAATTTCCACCGACGGATCGTCGAGAAAGGGATGGAACAGGCCCATGGCGTTGGAGCCACCGCCGATACAGGCGATCAGCGAATCCGGTAGCCGCCCTTCGGCCTTCTGCAGTTGCTCGCGCGTCTCGCGGCCGATGATCGATTGGAAATCGCGTACCATCATCGGATACGGATGCGGCCCGGCGACGGTGCCGATGCAGTAGAACGTGGTCTCCACATTGGTCACCCAATCGCGCAGCGCGTCATTCATCGCATCCTTCAACGTCTTCGAGCCTGACTGCACCGGCACCACTTTGGCGCCGAGCATATTCATGCGGAAGACATTGGTCTGCTGCCGTTCCACATCGACCGAACCCATGTAGACGATGCATTCCAGGCCGAAGCGCGCGCACAGCGTCGCGGTCGCGACGCCGTGCATCCCGGCGCCGGTTTCGGCGATGATGCGTTTCTTGCCCATGCGTCGCGCCAGCAGGATTTGGCCAAGCACATTGTTGACCTTATGCGAGCCGGTGTGGTTGAGCTCCTCGCGCTTCAAATAGATTTTCGCGCCGCCCAGATGCTCGGTTAGCCGCTCCGCGAAATACAGCGGACTTGGCCGGCCGACATAATGCGTGAGATAGCCGTCCATCTCTTTCTGGTAGGCGGGATCGGCCTTGGCTTTCGCATAGGCCTGCTCTAGCTCCAAGATCAGCGGCATCAGCGTCTCGGCGACGAAGCGGCCGCCGAATAGGCCGAAATGTCCGTTGTCGTCGGGGCCGGAGCGAAAAGAGTTAGGCTTAGGCTGACGGACGTTCATGCGCGGTTCGCCACCCGATTTAAGCTCGCATCAGCTTGCCTCGCCGCCCGCACAAAGTCGCGGATCTTGTCCAGGTCCTTCTCGCCCGGCGCGCACTCGACGCCTGATGAAACATCGACCGCCGGTGCGCGTGTGATTGAGAGCGCCTCGGCGACGTTGCCGGCGTCGAGTCCGCCGGAAAGCATGAACGGAATACTGTTGTCGATGTTTTGCAAAAGGTGCCAGTCAAACGGTTTTCCCAGGCCGCCCGGACGTGTCGCCTCCAGCGGCGGCCGGGCGTCGAAGACCAGACGGTCCGCCACCTTGGCATAGAGCGGGATGGGCGAAAGATCGGCCGGTTCTCCCACCGGCAGCGCCTTCATGACCGGGAGTCCAAAACGCGCGCGCACCGCCGCCACGCGCTCCGGCGTCTCCGTGCCGTGGAGTTGCAGCATATCCGGCCGCAGCGCTGCAATGATCTCGGCCAGCATGCCGTCGCTGGCATCGACCGTCAGGGCGACCTTGCCGGCACGGCCGCGGACCCGCTGGCCTAACGTGCGCGCCACCTCATAATCGAGGTTCCGCGGCGATGGCGGAAAGAACACGAAGCCGACGAGATCGGCCCCGGAATCCAGCGCCACATCAAGTGCTTCCGGGCTCCTCAAGCCGCAGATTTTAACCGAAACAGACATATTTGTTGGCTCGTCGTTCAAGGACGCCTTCTACCGCGGCTGGGAAGGTTTGTCTTGCCCGCTTGGTGCTATCGCTATTCCACGGGCGAGCGCAGCGAAGCCGGTGGCGCGGGCTCATAGGGGCGCGCCAGCCGGGGCGGCTCCTCCCCAAGCTGCCGCCTGAGGCTAGCCATCTCGGCGCGCAAATCGCCGACATCGGCGTCGAGCCTGCGCGCCGTTCGACGCCAGCGGCTCTGCCGCAGCCAAGCAGCGGTACCCCCGATCAGCACGCCAAGACTTAGAAGAACGAAAATCAGGACAAACAGCGGCATCGAAGCCGCGAAAGCCGGCTGCACGGAATCGAACGGATCGAACGACACCACGATGGTCTGCCGGTTCGCGACAGCAAAGCAGATAAAAATGATCGCGAGCGGCACCAGAATGAGCGCCGTGACGATCCTGCCGATCATGCCGGGTTTTTGCATGCGGTTAACTCCACCCTGAACGTGGCGCTCGCATCGCAAAAGGTCAACCAGGAACGTGCCACTTAAAACAAAGCCCGGCTCATGGCCGGGCTCATCACCTATTCGCGGTCGCTCTTCCGGAACGAATATCCTAACCGCCGCCATTACCTTCGCGGTTGAGCCGCTCGCGCATTTCCTTGCCGGTCTTGAAGAACGGCACGCATTTTTTATCGACGGATACATGCGCGCCGGTGCGTGGGTTTCGCCCGGTGCGTGCCGGCCGGTTCTTCACCGAGAAGGCGCCGAAGCCTCGCAGTTCCACCCGGTCACCCCGGGCCATGGCGGCGATGATTTCACCGAGGATAGCGTTGACGATGTTTTCCACGTCGCGCTGATACAGATGCGGATTTTGCGCGGCGATGCGCTGGACCAGTTCGGATTTGATCATGAAATTACCGCCCACCAGCTTTGAATAGGCCACACTATGGAAAAATCGGCCCTGACCCGCAAGTGCAATGGGGCCACGCTGGGGCGCTTTTTTAATTGGTTGAAGGGTGCCAAAGCGCCAGGAGACCGTCAAGATTAAGGCGCTCAAAGGCGCGTATCGCACCCCATTCCTCGATCCGCCGCGCCACGGAACTTAAGCCAATGGTGTCAAGCAGGGTTGCGGCGGCGACGTGCAGGAACGGCAAGTCGCCGAACCGCGACTGCAGCCGATAGTCGCGAACCGGCAGCTTCGGATCGATACCTTTTTCCTTGGCCAGCCAGGCGAGCGCCTCTTTTTCATGGCCGAGTTCATCGACGAGCTTTAGGTCAATGCCCTGTCGCCCGGTGAAGACCCGGCCGTCAGCGACGCGGTCGAGTTGCGCGGCTTCCAGGTGCCGATGATCGCGCACTAAGTCACGGAACCAACCATAGGAATCCATCACGATCGACTCGATCGCGGCGCGTGCTTCCGGGCTGGTCGGCTCAAAGCCGTTCGGCGCCGCCTTCAGCGGTGAGGATTTCACTTCCTCGACTTTGACGCCGACGGTCTTCAACAGATCGGTGAAATTTGGGTATTGGAACAGCACGCCGATCGAGCCAACCAGAGACGAGCTTTGCGCGACGATGTGATCGGCTGCGAGCGCTGCGATATAGCCGCCGGAGGCCGCCAAGCCATCGACCACGACGACCATCGGCTTTTGCGCTTTGAGCCGTATTAAGGCGTCATACAGCTGTTCGGATCCACCGACGGTGCCGCCGGGGCTATCGACGCGGATGATGACCGCTTGCGCCGAGGAGCGGCCAAGCCGCTCGAAAGCTTCCACGCGTTGCTGGTCGCCGCGGATCAGACCCTGGATCGTCACCCGCGCGATATAAGGGCTGGCTCCCCCGGCCAAGCCCGCGCCCGGTGAGTTCACTACAACCGCCAATCCGACGATCGCTAGAATCGCAAGCGTGATGGTGAAAATGCGCCAAAACGTCAGCTTGCGCCGCATCCGGCGGCGATCGACGATGTGATCGGCATCGAGCGACATGGCCGTGCTCCCTAAAAGGAATCCCGGACGAGACTACGCCGCGGGTCGCCGGTCAATGGCGCGCCGGCCACCGCCTTTTGGCTGATCGTGATCCGGCTGACGAAAAGTGCCGAAGCACACGGCTCATTCCTTCTCTTCGTCGTCCTTTTCCGGCGCATCCGTCGCGCGCTGCTTGAGCGCGGCGCCGAGAATGTCGCCGAGCGAAGCGCCGGAATCGGAGGAGCCGTATTGGGCAATCGCTTCCTTTTCTTCGGCGACTTCGAGCGCCTTGATCGACACACCGACCTTACGCGACTTGCGATCAAATTGAATCACCCGGGCATCGACCTTCTGGCCGACTTGGAAACGTTCCGTCCTCTGATCCGCCCGGTCGCGGGCAAGCTCCGTGCGCTTAACGAAAGCAGTGAGATCAGTGCCGGCAATGGTCACTTCCAGGCCGGATTCTTTTACTTCCGTGACCTCGCAGGTGACCACGGCGCCCTTCTTCAGCTCGCCCGCCGCGGGGCTCTCCATCGGGTCGCCCTGAAGCTGCTTGATGCCAAGCGAGATGCGTTCCTTCTCCACGTCCACGTCGAGGACCTGGGCCTTGATCATGTCGCCCTTCTTGAACTCCTCGATGACCTGCTCGCCAGGACGTTTCCAGTCCAGGTCGGAGAGATGCACCATGCCGTCGACATCGCCGTCGAGACCGAGGAACAGGCCGAATTCCGTCTTGTTCTTGACCTCGCCCTCGACCACGGTGCCGGCCGGATACTTCTCGATAAAGACTTCCCAGGGATTGCGTGTGGTCTGCTTCAGACCAAGCGAGATGCGGCGCTTGACCGGATCCACTTCGAGCACCTGAACTTCGACTTCCTGCGACGTGGACACGATCTTGCCGGGATGGACGTTCTTCTTGGTCCAGGACATTTCGGAGACGTGGATCAATCCTTCGATGCCGGGCTCGAGCTCTACGAAGGCGCCGTAGTCGGTAATATTGGTGACGCGGCCCTTGAAGCGAGTGCCCACGGGGAACTTGGCTTCGATGCCCTGCCACGGGTCATCGAGCAGTTGCTTCATGCCGAGCGAGATGCGGTGGGTCTCGTGGTTGATCTTGATGATCTTGACCTTCACCTGCTGGCCGATGTTGAGCACTTCGGTCGGGTGATTGACGCGCCGCCAGGCGATATCGGTAACGTGGAGCAGGCCGTCGATGCCGCCGAGATCGACGAAAGCGCCGTAATCGGTGATGTTCTTCACCGTGCCGTCGATGACTTGGCCCTCTTCGAGATTCTGCACCAGTTCCTGCCGCTGCTCGGCCCGCGTTTCTTCGAGCACGGTGCGCCGCGACACGACGATGTTGCCGCGGCGGCGGTCCATCTTCAGGATTTGGAACGGCTGCTGCTGATTCATCAGCGGGCCGACATCCCGGATCGGCCGGATGTCGACTTGCGAGCGCGGCAGGAAGGCCACCGCGCCGTCTAGGTCGACGGTGAAGCCGCCCTTGACCTGGTTGAAGATGACGCCGTTGACCTTTTCGTTGTTCTTGAAGGCGGTTTCGAGCTTGCCCCAGCTTTCCTCGCGGCGAGCCTTGTCGCGCGAGAGCACGGCTTCGCCGAGCGCATTCTCGACGCGCTCCAGATAAACTTCGACGATGTCGCCGATCTTGATTTCGTTCTGCCGGCCGGGGCCTGCGAATTCGCGCAGCGCCACGCGGCCTTCGGTCTTGAGCCCGACGTCGATGACAGCGAGATCCTTCTCGATGCCAACAACGGTACCCTTGATGACGGCGCCTTCCTGCAAATTGCCGGTATGGAAGGACTCATCGAGCATTGCAGCGAAGTCTTCGCGCGTCGGCGCGGCGGAAGCGGTGGCGGCCATGAAATCTCCTGACGGGTGGACCAGCGGCTTGTGTTGCGTTCCGTCCCCTTGACCGTTCGGGTCGAAGTCCCCGCAGACTTTCGACTGCCCCCGGGACTTACCGGCGGGCTGGCCCGATACCGAACGGTCGGGACGAGTTTTGTTCCGGTGGCGGCGTCAACGCGGCCCCGGAACTGGGCGATATAGACCCAATAGCGCCGTTTCGGCAAGCACGAATAAGGTGAAGGAACTATGAATGTATTCAACCACATTCACCCTGCCCTCCTCACTCCGGGTTCGCACTATTTAAAAATCGGCGGTACCTGGATAGCACCAACAACCGCGCATTAAGTTGCGGCGCGTAAGGTCGGCTCCACAAGATAAACACGGGAGCCGTCCAATGAAAAAGACCACCATTCTCGCCACCGTCGCTCTTTTCGCCGTCGTCGTGGCCGCCAGCCGCATGTCCGTCGGTTCGACCCAAGCACATACTGCATTCGAAACCGCGATGCCGCTCGAGTTGATGCAGGCGACGCGGGACCTGCCCGCCGAAAGCTTTGACGCCATCTGACCTGAGAACGCGGTCAGCAATAGCGGAATGCCTCCGCTCTTCCTGATCGCGCTAACCGCCGCCTATCCTGTCCCGTGTTCGCTCGACGATATCGACGGCGGCCTCAAAGGCGCCGTCGATATCGAGGCTCGTCGTGTCGAGGACGACCGCGTCGGCGGCCGTCTTCATCGGCGCCACGGCCCGGGTGCGGTCCCGTTCGTCACGCCGCAGGATATCAGCCAGCACCGCCCCCTCCTCGACGCGCTGTCCGGCAAGGCTAAATTCTCGCGTCCTGCGGCGAGCGCGCGCTTCCGGAGAGGCGGTGACGAAGATCTTCACGTCGGCGTCGGGGCAGATCACGGTACCGATATCGCGGCCGTCGAGCACGGCGCCCGGCGGGACGGCGGCGAAAGCGCGCTGAAGCACCACCAGCACCGCGCGGACCTCAGGGATAGCGGAAACGATAGAGGCTGCATCGCCCACCGCCGGGGTCTTCAACGTTGCCTCGTCGAAACGAGCGGGATCCAGGGTTTTGGCGGCTTCCGTCGCACGTATAACGTCGGTCAGCGGCTGGCCGGCATCGATCAAGGTCTTTGCCACCGCCCGATAGAGCAACCCCGTGTCGAGATGCCGTAATCCGAAATGGGCCGCGAGCTTCTTGCCAAGCGTGCCCTTGCCCGAAGCCGCAGGCCCATCGAGGGCGATGATCATCGGATATACAAACTGTCATCCCGGCCGAGGCCAACGGCCGAGAGCCGGGATCCATAACCACCCTTTACACAAAGGCCGCTGGCGTTAGGGACATGGGTCCCGGGTCTCGCGGCTTCGCCGCTTGCCCGGGATGACAAAAGGAAGCGAATAGCGCTCATGATAAATCCGCCCTAAGCGCCCGCATCATAGAGATGAAGGTGGGGAAGCTCGTAGCAATGAAGCTGGTGTCATCCGCCGTCACCGCATTCTCGCTTCCCAGCCCCATGATCAGCGCCGACATGGCCATGCGGTGATCCATATGCGTGGCGACCAAGCCGCCGCCAGGCACCCTGCCTTTGCCCTTTACGATCAAGTCGTCGCCTTCGATCTCCGCCTCGACGCCATTGACCCGCAGCATCTCCGCGGTCGCCGCCAAGCGATCTGATTCCTTGACCCGCAACTCCTTGAGCCCGCGCATCCGGGTCGTTCCCTGGGCGAAAGCCGCAGCGACGGCCAGGATCGGATATTCGTCGATCATGGTAGGCGCGCGCTCGGGCGGCACCTCCACGCCCTTCAGCGCCCCCGCACGCACCCGCAGGTCTGACACCTCCTCGCCGCCTTCGTCGCGGGTTTCGAGCGTCTCAATCGAGGCGCCCATCTCGCGCAGCGTCATCAGCAGGCCGGCGCGCAGCGGATTTGTCATCACGCCTTCAACAATCACGTCCGATCCGGGCGTGATCAGCGCGGCGACGAGGGGAAATGCCGCCGATGACGGGTCGGCGGGTACGACGACGATGGCCGGCGTAAGTTCCGGCTGGCCAACGAGAGTGATGCGGCGGCCATGCTCGCCGTGTTTTTCCACCCGCACGGTGGCGCCGAAGTGGCGCAACATCCGCTCGGTATGATCGCGGGTAGCCTCCGTCTCGATGACAATGGTGGTGCCTGGGGCAGCCAGCCCAGCGAGCAAGACCGCCGATTTGAGCTGCGCCGAAGGAACGGGCGACTCGTAAACGATCGGGATCGGGTCTACCGCGCCCTTTAGCGTGACCGGCAGCCGCCCGCCTTCAGCCGCGGAGAGGACACGCGCGCCCATCCGTTCGAGCGGGTCGAGCACGCGCTTCATCGGCCGCTGGCGCAAGCTCGCGTCGCCGTCGAAACTCGCAGTGATTGGAGAGCCGGCGACAGCTCCGAGAACCAGCCGGCAACCGGTGCCGGAATTGCCGAGATCGAGCACGCCCGCTGGCGTAGCGAAGCCGCCGACGCCAACGCCGTGAACCCGCCACGCGCCCTCACCTACTCGTTCCACACTGGCGCCGAGCATCCGCATCGCCTTGGCGGTGTTGAGGACATCTTCGCCTTCGAGCAGCCCACTGATCCGCGTCTCACCGACCGCAAGCGCACCGAAAATCAGCGCGCGATGCGAGATCGATTTGTCGCCCGGCGCGCGAACGCGGCCGGTAAGCGGGTGGCCGCGGCGAGCGCTCAGCGGTACGGGAGCGGCGTTGTTCACACGAGGTGATCCGGTGGAAAGTGCCGCCGTCCTAGCATGCGATCCCGTCAGGCGTCATCCCGGCGCTGGACTGGGGCGGAGCCAAAAGGCCCTGCAACCGCTATTGACAGGGCCGACGCAACTCGCCAAGTGAAGCACCGATTTTCAGCCCGCGTAAGGATTCCGGACCTTGGCAAAACCCGATCTCGGCACCAAGCGCCTCTGCGCCAGTTGCGGCGCAAAGTTCTACGACCTCAGCAAGACTCCGATTGTCTGCCCGAAATGCGAAACCGTGTTTGTGGTTCCCGTAGTGACGTCGCGGTCGCGACCGGATGCAGCAGCGGCCCGTGCACCAGTGCCGGAACCGGAAGTGGTCGTGCCCGAGACACCGGAAGCCGAATTCGTTTCACTCGAGGAGGCTGACGCCGAGGCCACGGGAGCTAAAGCCCCAGCCGGCGAAGCGGCGGAAGGCGAAGAGATCGAAATCGATCCGGCGCTCGACGCCGACGCCTTCATCGAGGAACAAGAAGAAGGCGATGCCGACGTCACCGACATCATCGGCGATGTCGCCGACGAGGAAGAAACCTAATCGGGTGTCGGTGATCAGTAATCAGATTTCCGGCTTGGTTTCCTCTGATTACTGATTAGTGTTCCCTGAAGGGGCCATAGCTCAGCTGGGAGAGCGCTTGCATGGCATGCAAGAGGTCGGCGGTTCGATCCCGCCTGGCTCCACCAGCCTTCGCAAGCAGAGCGCTGCGAAGGCTACCGCGCCGAAGCCGCTTAAGGGCGAAGGCGGGCTAATCGCCTCCTAATCGATAATTTCCGGTCGGTTTTCCGTTCTTGAAACCTTAACCGCTCGTCCCCATATTGGTGAGGACCGCCGGCGGATGCGCCGCCGGAGGTGGGGTGCCGCAAGGGCCCGAATGTCAAAGTCGCTTTACGAGGACTTTGAGACCCATGTCCCGAGTTCCGTCACTTTCCAGTCCATTCCTGCTTGGATTCGACGAGATCGAGCGCGTGCTCGACCGCGTCTCTAAAGCCGCGGACGGTTATCCGCCTTACAACATCGAGCGCATCGCCTGCGATGGCAACAGCCCGGAGCGCCTGCGCATCACGCTCGCGGTGGCGGGTTTCACCCGCGACCAGCTCGACGTGACCATCGAGGAAAGCCAGCTCGTCATCCGCGGACGCCAGCAGGACGACAAGACCCGGCATTATCTCCATCGCGGCATCGCGGCGCGTCAGTTCCAGCGCAGCTTCGTGCTCGCGGAAGGAATGGAGGTGCTGGGCGCTGATTTGAAGAATGGTTTGCTGGAAATCGATCTCGCGCGGCCGGAGCCCGCACGGGTCGTAAAAACGATTTCCATCACCAACTGTGACTGACGAATTCGCAACAGGACTCGACCGCGTAAACATCTAGAAAGGAGTCGAGGGCCATGAATGACAAAATGACAAACGACAACATCACCATCTCTCCCGAAGCGCTCGCGCTGCTTGGCGGCGGCCGCATCGCCTATGTGAAGGCGATCCGCTCCGAGGATGTCGCCGCGCTGTTCCCGCAAGCGCCACAGGTCGCGCCGGGAATCCGGCTGTTCTCACTGCACGCCGCCGATGGCACGCCGATCATGTTGACCGACAGCCGCGAAGCCGCCCTGGCTAACGCCTGGAGCCAGGAGCTTCAGGCGGTCAGCGTGCATTAAGCTCCATTTTCTTCGTCATTCCGGAGCACCGCGAAGCGGTGAGCCCGGAATCCATATTCACCGTTAGTGTTATGGATTCCGGTCCGCGCGCTTGCGCGCGACCGGAATGACAAGAAGATAACTTTCCAAAGAGAGAGGATCGTTACGCCGCGCTGGCCGACGGGAGCGCGAGCGCGGCATAGAGCGCCATGGCGTCGCTTGATTCCCGCAGCTTATGCGCGACGTCGGCATCACGCAGCAGCCGGGCGACGCGGGCCAGCGCCTTCAAATGATCGGCTCCGGCTGCTTCCGGCGCGAGCAACAAGAAAATGAGATCGACCGGCTGACCGTCGAGCGCCTCGAAGTCGACCGGCCGGTTCAGCCGCGCGAACAAACCGAACAGTTTGGCCAGTTTCGGCAGCTTGCCGTGCGGGATCGCAATGCCGTTGCCGACTCCGGTGGAGCCAAGCTTTTCCCGCTGCAGCAGGATTTCCAGGATCGCCCGCTCGTTCTGTCCGGTCAGCTCTGCCGCCTTCGCGGCAAGCTCCTGAATGGCTTGCTTTTTATTGTTCACCTTCAGCGCCGGGATGACAGCGTCTGGCGCGATGAGGTCGGTAAGCGGCATTGATCCGTTCCGAAGCTGCGACGATTACGCTGTTAAGGGGGGTTGAAGGGGGCGGACCATAGGGACCGCCCTCCGGGCCGTCAATGGCCGTTTGCCGGTTCCAATTAACCCGATTTCCGGCACTCCGCGGCGCGTTACATTCACGCGTTAACACCCGCCTGTTTGTCGCGGCGGCGCTCTACCGACGACGGTATTCGCATTGCCTCGCGATACTTAGCGACCGTCCTCCGCGCGATGTCGATGCCCGCCTCGCGCAGCTTCTCAACGATGGCATCGTCGGACAACACATTCCGCGCGTCCTCGGCGTCGATCAACTGCTTGATGCGGTGACGCACCGCCTCTGCCGAATGGGCCTCGCCGCCGTCCGCCGAAGCGATCGATGCGGTGAAGAAATATTTCAGCTCAAAAATGCCGCGACACGTCGCCATGTATTTGTTGGCGGTGACGCGGGAAACAGTAGATTCGTGCATGGAGATGGCATCGGCAACCGTTTTCAGATTCAGCGGACGCAGGTACTGGACGCCGAGAGCGAAGAACGCATCCTGCTGGCGGACGATCTCGGTTGAAACCTTGAGAATGGTGCGGGCGCGCTGATCCAGCGCGCGCACGAGCCAGGTTGCCGTCTGCAGGCAGTTGGTGAGATAGTTTTTTTCGTTTTCGGCGCGGACGGTCTTTGAAATCTTGGCGTGATAACTCTGATTGATCAGAATCTTCGGCAGTGTTTCGGAATTTAGCTCCACCAGCCATCCGCCGTCCGGACCGGAGCGAACGGAAACATCGGGCACGATCGGCTGTACCATGGTGGAGCCGAAGGCGAGGCCGGGCTTCGGGTTGAGCCGGCGGATTTCAGCGATCATGTCCGCAAGATTTTCATCGTCCACGCCACAGATTTTTTTCAAAGCCGACAGTTCGCGATTCGCCAGCAACGGCAGGTGTTCCACCAGCGCCTGCATCGCCGGATCAAAACGGTCGCGCTCTTTCAGCTGAATGGCGAGGCATTCCGTAAGATTGCGGGCGCAGACCCCGACAGGGTCGAAACGCTGGACGATGGCGAGCACCGCTTCGACTTCAGCCAAGGGCGCGCCGAGCTTCTCGGCAACCTCTTGCAGATCGCCCGTGAGATAGCCGGCTTCGTCCACCAGATCGATGAGATATTGCCCGATCATGCGGCGCGCCGGATCGCTGATGGTCAGCGTGAGTTGCTCGGCGAGATGATCCGCAAGCGTCGTCTCGGCGGAAATGAAGGCTTCGAGATTATAGTCGCCCTGCTCACGCCCCCCGGCGCCGACGCTTGCCCATTCGGAACTGGGCGGAGGCGTATCGGCGCCCGCGCGCTGGACGGTCTGGCCGGAATCCTCAGGAAAGACATTGTCGAGACCGGTACCGAGTTGGTTTTCCATCGCCGTGCGGCTGGTTTCCAAATTCTCGCCGAGCCACTCACTGCCATTCGCCTGCTCCGGCGCGGCGTCCCGTTCCGGTTCCAAATTGCCGGGGACTTCATCCTCGCCCGATCGCTCGAGCAATGGATTGCGTTCAAGCTCGCCCTCGACATAGGTCATGAGATCGATGTTGGAGAGCTGCAACAGCTTGATGGCCTGCATCAGCTGGGGCGTCATCACCAGCGCTTGGCTCTGGCGGAGTTGCAGTCTTTGGGTGAGCGCCATGGCGATGCTAAAACTGGTCCGATTCTTGCTTAGTCGGATATATACCAGTTCCGCGCCGGCCGGTACGGTTTTCGCGCGCGTCCTTAAAGCCGGAATTCCTCGCCCAGGTAGAGCCGGCGGACGTCTGGGTTGTTCACGATCTCGTCGGCGCGGCCCTCCATCAGCACTTGGCCCGAATAGATGATGTAGGCGCGGTCGGTCAGGCCCAGCGTCTCACGGACATTGTGGTCGGTGATGAGGACGCCGATACCACGGTTGGTCAAATGCCGCACCAAAGTCTGGATGTCCCCGACCGCGATCGGATCGATGCCGGCGAAGGGCTCGTCGAGCAGCATGTAGCTCGGCCGCGTTGCCAGAGCGCGGGCGATCTCGACGCGCCGGCGTTCCCCGCCGGAGAGCGCGATCGACGGCGTCTTGCGCAGCCGCGCGATGTTGAATTCCTCGAGCAGGGCCTCGAGATCCGACTCCCGCCGCCGCTTGCTGGGCTCAACCACCTCGAGCACCGAACGGATGTTGTCCTCCACATTGAGGCCGCGGAAGATGGAAGCTTCCTGGGGAAGATAGCCGATGCCAAGACGCGCGCGCTGATACATCGGCAGGGTCGTCACGTCGTGACCGTCGAGTTCGATGCGCCCGCGGTCGGCCTTGATCAGGCCGGTGATCATGTAGAACACGGTGGTCTTGCCGGCGCCGTTAGGGCCGAGCAAACCGACGGCTTCGCCGCGCCTGACATAGAGACTGGCGCCCTTGACCACCTTACGCCCGGCAAAGCTCTTCTCCACCCCATGGGCCGCGAGATAACCCTGCTGGGGAACCGTGATCTCGCCGGGCGCGACCGCGGCGTCAGCCTTGGCGCGCTTCTGCCGGCCATTCCAACCGGCGCCGTCGCCTTGGGTCATCGGCTGCAATGCGAAAGCATCCTGCATCGACCAGCGATCAGTCGATTCCGGTTTCGTCCGCGCGGGCCGGCGGCGTTGGAACAACGTTAGGATGTTGCGCACCTTGCCTCGAGACTAGTTACGGCCCGTTCGCGGCGGGCCGCAAAACAATGTTGATGTGCCGCCCGCATCAAGTAGCGGCACTGGAAGATTGTGGTTGGGGTGATAGTCGCTCTGGTTGGCGCTTTCAATTGCGGCGGCGATCAACGTCAATTTTGCGCCGGAGTTTTGGCGGCATCCTTGCAATTTTCTGAGTTGCTGCCGCGCTGGATAAGCGCCTGGACGCGACCTCCTTCGCGGCTCTTCTCGACATGGGAGACGCCGGAGGTCAGGTCGACGGCCAGCAGATCCCCGCGCACTATATTCTGGCACTGGCTTATCACCACATTGCCAGCCAGGCTCACGGTGTTGGCGCGCATATCGAAAATCGCCTTGTCGCCGGTCGCGGTCTGATCCTTCTGCGTAACCACCACGTCGCCGTAGGCCTCGATCCGTTTGATTTGGGAACTGCCGCCGGGTCCCGGCTGTGCCGCTTTCGCTGTTTTCTTCGTGCCGCTGTCTTTGCCCTTCGCCTCTTCCTCATAAAAGACAAGCATCGACTGCGAGCGCATGTCGGTATCGCCTTGGATGACGTGAACCTTGCCGCTGAAGGTGGCGACCTTGTCCTTCTCGCGAACCTCCAGCCTTTCCGCATCGATCTGCACCGGCTGCTCGCGGTTTTGCGAAAATCCTTGCAGCGCGTTGGGAACTCCCTGCGCGGTCGTCTTGCCCGCGGGCGCCGTCTTAGCTGCCGCCGCAGGCGGCGGCGAAGCGGTGCGCGGAGCCTGCGCCTGCGCGCCGTTGGCGATCACGACGAACACGCCGGTCGCCGCCACGGACAAGACCTTGCGGCAAAAGCTTGGTCTCTTCGCCATCATGGCGTTGTCCTCGGCTGGCTGTTCGCCGGCGCGGGGCTATCCAATCGCAGCTTCACCACCACGCCTTTGTCGAACCGGATCAGATCGCCGGCCTCGAGTATCTCGAGCCGATTAGCATTCACGGTGCCGTCGAGCATTTTCACCGTCACCGGTTTGTCCGAGACCACATTGCCGGTATGGGTATCCACGACGGCATGTTGCAGATTGCCCTCGTAACCGCTCGAGGATGTCACGACGATATTGCGGTCGAGCGTAAGGATTTCCGACTTGGTGTCGAAGAGTCCCTCCGCCGCGGAAATCTTCATGGAGGTGGTATCGTCCATCTCCACCGTGGCATTGATGCCCTGAAGCTCGATCATCCCGGGACGGGTAAGATCCTGCGCCGCCGCTTCCGCCGTCAGATCGTAGCGGCGGGAGTCACGGGTGAAACCTGAAAGCCGCGGATTTTCCATTTTGATCTTGGTGCCCGAGATCACCACGTCGCCAATGCCGGCGGGCAATCGCGCCAGGATGCGCAATGGATTGAACCAGGTGGAGAGTGCGATTCCCCCACCCGCGGCGAGGATCGCGACAGGGATGGCGATGCGCAGCATGCGTACATGCCGGCTGTGCCGTTTCGCCGCGCGGAAGCGGCGCGTACTGTCGCCCCGCTCGGTCGCCTGGAAGGCGCGGGTATCGCGTTCGCTGCTTCCGTATATCGCGGTCATGGGCGATTAAACCCGATCCTTTGCCTTCGGCCCCGCTTACCCAACTACGCTTTCGGTATTTCGGTAACGCAACCGGTACGGCGCGAATATGGCCTGGCTACGGCGGCTCAGGTCGTCAGGAATGGGCGAAAATATCTTCCTGTGCCCAGCCGGCGAGATCCAGCCTTACGCGGTCGGGTAGAAAACGGAAACAGGCAGCCGCGAAATCCTGGCGCCCTTCGCGGGCGAGCATGACGTCGAGCTTAGCCTTCACCGCATGCAGGTGCAGCACGTCGGACGCAGCGTAAGCGATCTGCGCGTCGGACAACTGCTCGCCGCCCCAGTCGGAAAGCTGTTGCTGCTTCGACAGGTCGGCGCCCGTGAGTTCGCGCACCAAGTCCTTCAGGCCATGCTTGTCGGTATAGGTCCGGGCGAGGCGCGAAGCGATCTTGGTGCAATAAATTGGGGTCGCCATGATGCTGAAGGTTTGAAACAGAATGCCGACATCGAAACGGGCGAAGTGGAAGATCTTCAGCACCGAGGCGTCGGCCAGAAGCCGCTTGAGATTCGGCGCATCGCCACCGCCCGGCGGAATCTGCACCACGTCAGCGGAGCCGTCGCCGGGCGATAACTGCACCACGCAGAGCCGGTCCCGGCGCGGATCGAGACCCATGGCCTCCGTATCGATGGCCACGGCGCCGGTATAGCGGGAAAGGTCGGGAAGGTCGCCGCGGTGCAGGCGGATGGTCATCAAGCTTCTCCGGCCCAAAACGATGTCATAACTGCATTTCCAATTTCAGTATCGCCTCGCATCAATCGCATAGCATATCGCAGCGATTCAAGAAGATTAGCGCGGGTCCTATGGATGGGCCTTGCTTTCTATAAGGCAATGTCTTATATTCCGGCTATGAGGGTAGTAGCGACCCCTGGTTACGACCGGCGCGTCCGGAAACTCTTGACTTCCTCTGAGAGAACGACTGCGGAGTTGGAAATTGCCGTGGCGCCGGATGCTTGGCCGGTAGTCGCCGGTACGAGCGGCGCGCGTAAGGCGCGAGCTGCTCGTGGCAGCAGAGGCAAGAGCGGAGGCGCTCGCATCATCTACTACGTCGTGAGTCATTGTGGTGTTCTATATCTGCTCGACATCTATGCGAAAAGTGCCAAGGAGGATTTAAGCCATGCCGAAAAGCGTGAAATCCGCAAGCTCGTCGCGGCGCTCCAAGACCAGGCATAGCGCGCTTGGCCGCCGGTTGATTGCTGGGCTCAAGGATGCGCTCGCGGATGCGCAGGGCAAGGTTACGTTGACGAGCTACAATGTAGAGGTGCCGGAAGACGTGGACGTGGCTGCGCTGCGCCGCCGGCTTGGATTGTCGCAAACCGCTTTCGCTCGTTCGTTTGGACTTGAAGTGACCGCCATCCACGCCTGGGAACAAGGCCGGCGCCGCCCGGACCGCGCAGCGCGCGTGTTGCTCGCCGTCATCGAGAAGGAGCCGGAGGCGGTGCGCCGCGCGCTGGCGGAATAGAATATCCTGATGCCATAAGCAGCGACTTTGATGGTAGGATCTGTTGACACGTCCAACGCAAAAGATACGTGAACGTTTTCTAGCGGAGCAAGCTGCAAGATTTCTTTCGGTCATATGGAGCCTGAGTCAAGATCGGGAACGGCCTGATTTTATTATTAACGAAGGCGCGCAACAGTTTGGGCTTGAAGTATCTGAAATCTTCGCCGGACATCAGGGCCGTGCTGGCTCCATATTGAAAAAGAAAGAATCAAAAACTCAACGAACCTTAGAGGCTCTACGACGAGAATACGAAGCAACCAATGACGTTCCATGGAGAGTTCAATTTGTTGGAGATATGAGCGGCGAGAATATGACCAGGATCGTTCCTGCTCTTCTCGCAATAGATTTTCCGTCAAAGCGTGTCGGTCATCATGATGTTATCGACAAGATAACGGCCTTCGAATTCATGTAACGAAAGCCTTTCGTTCCGACCGGTGTTGTACAAACGACCGAGCGGGCGGGTAGATCGCAAGCCAAATAAACGCATCGAAGACGAAATTAAAAAGGAGTCCGAGAAATTGCTGACATACAAGAAGGCGGTTGGTCCAGATATCCGCCTTCTGATCGTTGCGGACCGTCTCTACAACAGCGGAAAGCTAATGATTGAAGGTCAGCCGAGATGGGATTTGCGAGGGTTTCAAACTGTATATTTCTTTTCGTATCCTGATACGATTAAGGTTTGCTCGCGGGAACACAACGCGCCGGATTCGTGTCCCACCGAATGCCCGGCAGGACTCTTTCGCTAAAAACCTAAACAAAATCAAAGCTGAATTTTTGAGGTGGTGCCCAGGAGAGGACTCGAACCTCCACGCCTCGCGGCGCTAGTACCTGAAACTAGTGCGTCTACCAATTCCGCCACCTGGGCTGGCGCGGACACATAAGAGCCGGTCTTTCGCCTTGTCAATCGACGGCAACGCGCGCCAGCTCGAACCCCTATACAGCCCAATGCCCATCCTGTATTCGGCAACCCGGCCCCGTGGCGAGGCCAGGATAACAGATGACCCTCCAGACCAACGTGGACAAGCTCGTCACTGTCTTTGGCGGTTCCGGCTTTATCGGCCGCCACGTCGTGCGCGCGCTGGCAAAGCGCGGCTACCGCATCCGCGTGGCCGTGCGCCGCCCGGACCTCTCCGGCCATTTGCAACCGCTCGGCCGGGTCGGTCAGATCCACGCGGTACAGGCCAACCTGCGGAATCCGCGATCGGTCGAGGCGGCCGCGCGCGATGCGGATGCCATCGTCAATCTGGTCGGCGTGTTGTTCGAGCGCGGCCGCCAGCGATTTGAGATGGTACACGCCCGCGGCGCCGAGACTGTTGCGCGCGCCGCCGCCGCTGTCGGTGCCTCGCTCGTCCATGGTTCGGCGCTCGGCGCCGCCGAGAATTCGCCGTCGCTTTACGCGCGTTCGAAAGCAGCCGGTGAAAAGCTGGTGCTCGAAGCCGTGCCAAGCGCCACGATCATGCGTCCATCCATCGTGTTTGGGCCTGAGGATTCCTTCTTCAATCGTTTCGCGGCGATGGCGCGAATTGTTCCGGCCCTGCCGCTGATCGGCGGCGGGCTGACGCGTTTTCAGCCGGTTTTCGTCGGCGATGTCGCCACCGCGATCGCCGATGCGGTGGACGGAAAAACCAAGCCCGGTACCATTTATGAACTCGGCGGCCCGGAAGTGCGGAGCTTCAAAGATCTGATGCAATTCATGCTCGCGACGATCGAGCGCCGCCGGCTGCTCGTGCCGCTTCCCTTCCCGTTAGCCATGCTGAAGGCGCAGTTCCTGCAATTGCTGCCGAAACCGCTGCTGACCGTGGATCAGGTCAAGTTGCTGAAGCAGGATAACGTGGTGTCAGAAGCCGCCAAGAACGATGGCCGTACTCTCGAAGGACTCGGCATCGACCCGATCTCGATGGAGGTGGTGGTGCCGACCTATCTCTGGCGCTACCGCAAGACGGGCCAGTTCAGCCGCCGCGCCGCCTGACCATTCTCACCGCTCACTTGCCTAGCGCCAGCGCGATCAGCCCAGCAGCGCCGACGATGATACGCCACCAAGCGAACAACGCGAAGCTGTGGCGCGAGACGTAAGTGAGAAATGTCTTTACCACGATCCAGCCGCAGATAAAGGACGCGGCAAATCCCACCGCGATGAGCAAGCTATTGCCGCCGCTCATCTCCGCGCGGCTTTTGTAAAGTTCATAAGCGAAGGCGCCGATCATGGTCGGCATCGCGAGATAGAACGAGAACTCCGCCGATGCGCGGCGGTCGGCGCCGAACAGCATGGCGGCGACAATGGTCGCGCCTGAGCGCGACACGCCCGGGACCATCGCCAGACATTGGGCCACGCCAACGCCGAAATACATCGGCAGCGAGAATTTCGTGGCGTCGCGATAGCGCGGATTCAAGTTCAGGGCATCGACCCACATCAGGACGAAGCCGCCGAGAATAAACATCGTGCAGACGATCCAAACGTTGAAAAGATAGGCTTTGATGTAGCTGCCTCCAAGCGCACCGATCACCGCCGCCGGTAAGAATGCAATCAGCACGCCGACGACAAACCGCCGCGCGGCCGGGTCGGTGAACATGCCGGTGGCGATGTTCCACAATCGCATGAAATAGATCGATAGCAGCGCCAGGATGGCGCCGAGCTGGATCAGGATAGCAAAAGACTTGCCAAAAGCTTCGTCGTCGAATCCGAAGAAATGTTCCATCAACAGCAGGTGCCCGGTCGATGACACCGGAATGAATTCGGTCAAGCCTTCCACGATGCCGAGGATGATGGCCTTGATGATATCGAAGGACATAGGCGCTTCCCTGCCGCTGTGGTGGAGCGAATCCTGATGCGATCTTGTGGCCGAAGCTTCGGTTTCGGGCAACGGCAAAGGCGCTGTCTTTGCACAGCCGGCTATTTACCGTTGCATTTATGGGTTGCGCCGGGCGCGCCGCTGTCTTACCTCGGCGGCGGTCCATTCTGGACGCAGCTCCAATGCCTCGCGGGCTCATGCTGACGCTGTTTCATCATTCCTTTTGCCCACATTCCCGATTCGTACGGCTGGCGCTGAACGAATATGGCGCAGACGTGCGCTACATCGAGGAACGGGTCTGGGAGCGCCGTCAGCCTTTTCTCGTTCTCAATCCGGCGGCGACCACGCCGGTCCTCGTCGACGAGGGGCGGCCGCCGGTGCCCGGCGCTGCCATCATTGCAGAATATTTGGACGAGACGCTGGGGGACGGCTTGGGCGATGGGCGCTTCCTGCCGCGCGAGCCTGAGCGCCGCATCGAGGTGCGGCGGCTGGCCAGTTGGTTCAACGATAAATTCTTTGCCGAGGTCAGCGGCCCCTTGGTCACGGAGCGGTTCTACAAGCGTTTCATGCCGGCGGAGCAGGGCGGCGGGCCTCCGGATACGGATGCCATCCGTGCGGCGCGGATCAACATCCGCTATCATCTGGCCTATATCGGCTGGCTGGTGCGCGAGCGGGATTGGCTTGCGGGCGACCGGCTGACCTATGCCGACCTCGCCGCCGCGGCGCATCTGTCGGCGGCCGACTATCTGGGCGATGTGCCGTGGAACGAAGACGAGACCGCGAAGACTTGGTACGCGCGGGTGAAATCCCGGCCTTCGTTCCGGCCGATCCTGGCCGACGTCCTGGCCGGAATCCCGCCGTCGAAGACCTACGCCGACCTGGATTTCTGACCGACCCCCCCGCGCTCAAGTCCGCGCTGTTGCAGGCCGCGCGTGAGCAGGGCTTG
>JAXDOS010000231.1:0-19002 GCA_034668785.1 Alphaproteobacteria bacterium | reverse complement strand
GTGGTGATCGACTGGCGTACCTCCGGCCGCGGTCAGGATTTGCGTCCGGCCATGATCATCAAGGGCAAGGACGGCAAGATCCTCAAGGTCGCGCGCGGCGGTGAGGCGCGTTACCAGCTCGCGGTCGACGCGATCATTTCCGTCGATCCCGGCGCGCACGTCAAAGCCGGCGACGTCATCGCGCGTATCCCGACGGAAAGCGCGAAGACCCGTGACATCACCGGCGGTCTACCGCGGGTGGCGGAATTGTTCGAGGCGCGCCGGCCGAAGGAAGCGGCGACCATCGCCGAGATCTCCGGCACCGTGCGCTTTGGCAAGGACTACAAGAACAAGCGCCGTGTCACTATCGAGCCGAATGCGAAGGGCGAAGAACCGAGGGAATACTTGATCCCCAAGGGCAAGCACATCCATCTTCAGGATGGCGACATCATCGAGAAGGGTGAGTATATCGTCGACGGCAATCCGGCGCCGCACGACATCCTGGCGATTAAAGGCGTCGAGGAACTCGCGGCGTTCCTGGTCAATGAAATCCAGGAGGTCTACCGGCTGCAGGGCGTTCTCATCAACGATAAGCATATCGAGGTGATCGTCCGGCAGATGCTGCAGAAGGTGGAGATCGACGAAACCGGCGAGACCGAACTGATCCACGGCGATCAGATCGACAAGCTTGAGCTCGATGAAATCAATGCGGCGGCCAAGGAAGCAGGCAGGAAGCCGGCGACTGGGCATCCGATCCTGCTCGGCATCACCAAGGCGTCGTTGCAGACCCGGTCCTTCATCTCCGCTGCCTCCTTCCAGGAGACCACGCGCGTGCTCACCGAAGCCGCCGTCAATGGCAAGGCCGACACGCTCGACGGCCTCAAGGAGAACGTCATTGTCGGCCGGCTGATCCCGGCGGGCACCGGCGCGATGATGAACAGGCTGCGGGAAGTCGCGGTCAAGCGCGATGCGCTCATTCTCGAGGAGCGTGAAAAGGATGCGGCGAAGGCTGCCGCGAAAGCCGAGAAAGAGGCGCTCGCCGCCCTGCCTGCGGCGGAGTGAGGCTGAAGCGGCTTTTTCAGAGATTGCCGGGAAGCCGAAGTTGGCTTCCCGGTTTATACGACTAAGCGGGAACGCCGCCCTTGAAGAGCGGCATGTCTTTTAAGTCCTTCACCCGACCGCCGGTCGCGATGGCATGCGGCGCCTGATTTTTCAGCGCCCGCATTGCCGATAGGATCATCTTCACGAGAGGGCTGGCGCCGTCCACCTGCGGGGGCGGTTCGCCCTCCGGCTTCGAACTTTCCTCATAACCGTATAGTCCGGCCGCTTGTTGTACCGCCCAATCCACAGAGGTCTTTTCCTCCGCGCTGACACCGTTGAGGAACTCGATACTGGCCCTAAAGTGGGCGGGGTGGTTGGTGCCCAACGGATCTGCCGCATCAATTGCCGCGCCCTGTTGGCGGATCATGATCCCCTGTGCGTAGAGTTGCTCGTCCTCGGAAAACAACCTGCCGCTGTTGCTGGCGATGGCGTAAAGCGAGCGGCGATCGAGACCTTCGAATGGAGGATCATAACTGGACATCGTTCTGTAATCGAAGGGCGTGCCTTTACTAGCCAAGTCGGCGTAATTTGCGTCCAATTTGGCGCGTGCGTCGCGGGTCACGGCGGAAAAGTCTTTCTGCGGCGCGGCGTTTCCCAACAGAAACGCGATCGCGCCTCGCGACAGGGAGACGACGGTAGCGGCGCTAGGATTGCCCGACGTGGACTTAGTTGCGGAGGCGTCGGATGTGACCGCCGACCCGGCCGCATTTGAGGCTGAAGCTCGGTTTGAAAGACTTTGGGTGAAGCCTGACGTGCTTCCCGCCACAGCGACTAAAGAAGTCATTTAGGCCCCCACGTCCGGCCAAACGTAACCCCTGTTCGGCCAGCCCCACCGAGCAGGTTCGCGTAAAAGCTCTAAGGAATATTTAAGTTCGCGTCCTGGTAGTGGCTCTCTTCTCGACAAAAAGGGTATCAATAGGCCGACGACAGGTGACCCTTCCTCTCAACACGGCTGGGAGGCGCATGCCGTCTGCAAAGGTCAGCAATTGCGGACCTTTTGGGCTTTCGCGCTTGACTTAGGTGCCCCCCGCCGATACAAACCGGCCACTTCCTGGCAGGCGGTGAGTTTTTCGACATCGGTACGGCGCGCCCAAGCGCCTCGATCCAAAAAACTCAAACGCTGCCTCTGACAGCCTGTTGTCAGATATCGGTGCAAGACCGCGGGGGCGTTTGCCTCGTGGTCCTCTGAAGACGAAAGGCGCCCTTCCGCCAAGAAAGCGGTTGGCGCGATTTCGTTTTGCGCGACGGGCAACCGGCGCGACGTGACGATGCTTTGGGCGCGATTTGGGGTGCGAGCCCCGCGAAAAAGGTGAAGACGAGCGATGCCGACGATCAACCAATTAATCCGCAAGCCGCGGGTGAAGCAGAAGGCACGTAAGACCGTGCCGGCGCTGCAGCAGAGTCCGCAGAAGCGCGGCGTCTGCACGCGCGTCTACACCACGACCCCGAAGAAACCGAATTCCGCGTTGCGCAAGGTCGCCAAGGTTCGCCTCACCAACGGGTTCGAGGTGATCGGCTATATTCCCGGCGAAGGTCATAATCTGCAAGAGCACTCGGTGGTGATGATCCGCGGCGGCCGCGTCAAGGATTTGCCCGGCGTGCGCTACCACATCCTGCGCGGCGTGCTCGATACGCAGGGCGTCAAGAATCGGAAACAGCGCCGTTCGAAGTACGGAGCAAAGAGGCCGAAATAATTCGTTGTCATTGCCGGGCTTGACCCGGCAATCCAGTTTCTTCGCAAGAAGATGGATGCCCGGGTCGAGCCCGGGCATGACGAAAAAAGGAACAGACGTGGATGGCCGGGACGAGCCCGCCATGACGAAGAGAGAGAAGATAGATGTCCCGTCGCCATAGTGCGGAAAAGCGCGAGATCATGCCGGACCCGAAATACGGGAACGCGGTGGTCACCAAGTTCATGAACTCGATCATGCATGCCGGCAAAAAGTCGGTGGCGGAGACGATCGTTTATGGCGCGCTCGACATGATCGAGAACAAGACCAAGCAGTCGCCGGTCGCGGTATTCCAGCAAGCGCTCGATAACGTGATGCCTTCGCTTGAGGTCCGTTCACGCCGCGTCGGCGGAGCGACCTATCAGGTACCGGTCGAAGTGCGCAGCACCCGGCGCCAGGCGCTTGGGATTCGGTGGATCATCACGGCCGCCCGCGACCGCAACGAGAAAACAATGACCGAACGGCTCTCTGCCGAGCTGCTCGACGCTTCGAATAACAGGGGGAATGCCGTCAAGAAGCGCGAAGATGTCCACCGGATGGCGGAAGCCAATCGGGCCTTCTCGCACTATCGCTGGTAACGGCTAGCGAAAAGAAAAAGAGGAATAACCCCCCATGCCCCGCGCCCATCCGATCGAGGACTACCGCAATTTCGGCATCATGGCGCATATCGATGCCGGCAAAACCACGACCACCGAGCGGATTCTCTATTACACCGGCAAGAGCCACAAGATGGGCGAGGTGCATGATGGCGCCGCGACCATGGACTTCATGGAACAGGAGCAGGAACGCGGCATCACCATTACGTCGGCCGCGACCACCGCGTTCTGGCGCGACAAGCGGCTGAATATCATCGACACCCCCGGCCATGTCGACTTCACCATCGAGGTAGAGCGCAGCCTGCGCGTGCTCGATGGCTGTGTTTGCGTACTTGACGGCAATCAGGGCGTCGAGCCACAGACCGAAACAGTATGGCGCCAAGCCGACAAATACGAAGTCCCCCGCGTCGTCTTCGTCAACAAGATGGACAAGATCGGCGCCGATTTCGACAAATGCGTCGACGACCTGGTCACCCGCGTCGCCGGTAACCCAGTTTGCATCCAGCTGCCGATCGGCGCTGAGAACACATTCAAAGGCATCGTTGATCTCGTCCGCATGAAGGCGGTTGTCTGGGACGACGAGGCGCTCGGCGCCAAGTATCACGACGAGGAAATCCCCGCCGATCTCAAGGATAAGGCTGCCGAGTATCGCATCAAGTTGGTCGAGGCGGCGGTCGATCTCGATGACGACGCCATGACCGCCTATCTCGACGGCAAGGAGCCGGACGAGGCCACGCTGAAGCGGCTGATCCGCAAGGCCGTGGTCACCCGCAAATTTGTTCCGGTACTCTGCGGCTCCGCCTTTAAGAACAAAGGCGTGCAGCCGCTGCTCGACGCAGTGGTCGATTATCTTCCAGCTCCCGTGGACGTTCCGCCGATCAAGGGTATTGACCCGGATACCGGCGAAGAAGTCACCCGCAAGGCGGATGACAGCGAGCCGATGTCGCTGCTCGCCTTCAAAATCATGGACGACCCCTTCGTCGGCACGATCACCTTCTGCCGCATCTATTCAGGCAAGCTTGAAAGTGGCACCGGCGTCATCAATTCCACCAAAGAGCGCAAAGAGCGCGTCGGCCGCATGCTGCTGATGCATGCCAACAACCGCGAAGACATCAAGGAAGCTTTCGCCGGCGATATCGTTGCGCTGGCGGGATTGAAGGAAGTGCGCACCGGCGACACGCTATGCGACCCGAAGAAGCCGGTCATCCTGGAAAAGATGATATTCCCGGAGCCGGTCATCGAGATCGCCATCGAGCCGAAGTCGAAGGCTGATCAGGAGAAGCTCGGCGTTGCGCTTGCCAAGCTCGTCGCCGAAGACCCGTCGTTCCGCGTGATGACTGACCAGGAGTCCGGCCAGACCATCATCAAGGGCATGGGCGAACTGCATCTCGACATCAAGGTCGACATTTTGCGGCGTACCTACAAGGTTGATGCCAATATCGGCGCGCCACAGGTGGCCTATCGCGAGAAGATCACCAAGCAGGTGACCGTCGATTACCAGCATAAGAAGCAGACCGGCGGTACCGGCCAGTTTGCCCAGGTCAAAATCGTCGTCGAACCTTTGCCTCCCGGCGGCGGCTTTGAGTTCGAGAATGACGTGGTCGGCGGCGCGGTGCCGAAGGAATACATCCCCGGCGTCGAAAAGGGTCTCGAATCCGTCATCGGCTCCGGCGTGTTGGCCGGCTTCCCCGTGGTCGATCTCAAGGTGACGCTGATCGACGGCCGCTATCACGACGTCGATTCATCGGCGCTGGCCTTCGAGATTTGCGCGCGCGCGGCCTTGCGCGAGGCGCTGCAAAAGGGCGGTTCGGTACTGCTCGAGCCGATCATGAAGGTCGAGGTGGTGACACCGGAAGACTATACCGGCTCGGTCATCGGCGATCTCAACTCACGGCGCGGTCACATCCAAGGTCAAGACATGCGCGGCAACGCCAATGTCATCAATGCGATGGTGCCGCTCGCGAATATGTTCAGCTACGTCAACAACCTTCGTTCCATGAGTCAGGGTCGCGCTACCTTCACGATGCAATTCGATCACTATGAGCAAGTGCCGCAGAACGTCGCGCAAGAAGTCCAGGCAAAATACGCCTGAGCTTTTTGCGAGAATATAACCTTACAGTTCGGAAATCTGGAGAAGTCCGATGGCCAAAGAGAAATTCAACCGCAACAAACCGCATTGCAATATCGGTACGATTGGTCACGTCGACCATGGCAAGACGTCGCTGACGGCGGCGATCACCAAGGTTTTGGCCGAGACGGGTGGGGCGACCTACACGGCTTATGACCAGATCGATAAGGCTCCGGAAGAGAAGGCGCGCGGCATCACCATCTCCACCGCGCATGTGGAATACGAGACCAAGAACCGGCACTACGCGCATGTCGACTGTCCCGGACACGCCGACTATGTGAAGAACATGATCACCGGCGCGGCGCAGATGGACGGCGCCATTCTGGTCGTCTCCGCCGCCGACGGCCCGATGCCGCAGACCCGCGAGCATATCCTGCTTGCCCGTCAGGTAGGCGTTCCGGCGCTGGTGGTCTACCTGAACAAGGTGGACATGGTGGACGATCCCGAGCTTCTGGAACTGGTGGAGCTCGAAGTCCGCGAACTGCTGTCGAAGTATAATTTCCCCGGCGACAAAATCCCGATCATTAAGGGTTCGGCGCTGATGGCGCTGGAAGGCAAGGAGCCCAAGCTCGGTCACGACTCGATCCTGGAACTGATGAAGGCGGTGGATGAGAGCATTCCGCAGCCGGAGCGTCCGAAGGATCAGCCGTTCTTGATGCCGGTGGAAGACGTGTTCTCGATCTCCGGCCGCGGCACGGTATGCACGGGCCGCATCGAGCGCGGCATCATCAAGGTCGGCGAGGAAGTCGAGATCGTGGGCATCAAGCCGACGGTGAAGACGGTGGTCACCGGCGTTGAGATGTTCCGCAAGCTGCTGGATCAGGGCGAGGCGGGCGACAACGTCGGCTGCTTGCTGCGCGGCACCAAGCGCGAGGAAATCGAGCGCGGCCAAGTGCTGTGCAAGCCAGGCTCGGTGAAGCCGCATACCAAGTTCAAGGCGGAAGCTTACATCCTGACCAAGGAAGAGGGAGGCCGGCACACGCCGTTCTTCACCAACTACCGCCCGCAATTCTACTTCCGCACCACGGACGTGACCGGGGTTGTGCATCTGCCGGAAGGTACCGAGATGGTGATGCCGGGCGACAACATCGCCATGGAAGTACACCTGATCGTGCCGATCGCCATGGAAGAGAAGCTGCGTTTCGCCATCCGCGAGGGCGGACGCACCGTCGGCGCCGGCGTCGTGGCCAGCATTATCGAGTAATGGAAAGGCAAGGGGCGCGCAGGCGCCCCTTCGTCGTGGAGCATCGTTCATGAACGGCCAGAATATCCGGATCCGGCTTAAGGCGTTCGATCACCGCATCCTCGATGCGTCGACGCGCGAGATCGTGAATACCGCCAAGCGAACCGGCGCGCAGGTGCGTGGGCCGATTCCGCTGCCGACCAAGATCGAGAAGTTCACGGTGAACCGTTCGCCTCACGTCGATAAGAAAAGCCGCGAACAGTTTGAAATGCGCACGCATAAACGTCTGCTCGACATTGTCGATCCGACGCCGCAGACGGTCGATGCCCTAATGAAGCTCGATCTTGCAGCCGGCGTCGATGTCGAGATCAAGCTCTAAGCGTGGAATAGGAAGAACAGGACAATGCCGATGCGTTCCGGAGTGATCGCACAAAAAGTTGGAATGACTCGGGTCTTCACCGAGGGCGGCGAGCATGTGCCGGTCACGGTGCTGCGCCTGGGGCAATGCCAGGTGGTCGCCCACCGCACCAAGGATTCCAACGGCTACGTGGCGTTGCAGCTCGGCTCGGGCGCGCGCACGCCAAAGAATTTGACCAAAGCGGATCGCGGCCATTTCGCCGTCGCCAAGGTCGAGCCCAAGCGCAAGGTCGCGGAGTTCCGCGTCAGCGACGATGGCTTGATCCCTGTAGGCGCGGAAATCACCGCCGATCATTTCGTCGTTGGGCAGTTCGTCGATGTTACTGGGACCTCGATCGGCAAGGGTTTCGCCGGCGGCATGAAGCGCTGGAATTTCGGCGGCTTGCGCGCCAGCCACGGCGTTTCGATCTCGCATCGCTCGATCGGCTCGACCGGCGGCCGTCAGGATCCGGGCAAGACCTTCAAGAATAAGAAGATGCCGGGACATATGGGCGTCGACCGCATCACCACCCTCAATCTTAAAGTCGTGCAGCTCGACGTCGAGCGCGGCCTCATTCTGGTCGAGGGCGCGGTGCCGGGCGCCAAGGGCGGCTGGATCACCGTGCGCGACGCGGTGAAGAAGGCATTGCCCAAGGAAGCGCCGAAGCCCGGCAAGTTCCGTCTGGCCGAAAGTGCCGACAAGGGGAACGCCGAAAAACCGGTCGAGCAGACCGCCGCGCCTGCTGAAGCGACGGAGGGCGCGTGATGGAACTGAAAATCACCACCCTCGACGGCAAGGCCGCCGGCTCCGTCACCCTTTCGGATGAAATCTTCGGCCTCCAGCCGCGCGCCGACCTCATTAACCGTTGCGTGAATTGGCAGCTCGCCAAGCGCCGGGCCGGCACTCATGCGGTGAAGAACCGCGCCGAGATCAACCGCACCGGCAAGAAGTATGGCAATCAAAAGGGCGGCGGCACCGCGCGTCACGGCTCGAAGCGGGTGAACCTGTTCCGGGGCGGCGGCCGTTCCTTCGGCCCGCAGGTTCGCAGCCATGCGACCGAACTGCCGAAGAAGGTGCGCGCTCTTGCGCTTCGCCACGCGCTATCGGCCAAGGCCAAGGACGGCGGCATCATCGTTCTCGATGTGGCGACTGCCAAGGATACAAAGACGAAGGGGCTGCAAACCCGCTTCGGCAAGCTCGGCCTTCTCAACGCCCTGATCATCGACGGGGCGGAGATCGAAGCCAATTTCCGGATCGCGGCGCGCAACATTCCGAATATCGACGTGCTGCCGGTGCAGGGCATCAACGTCTACGACATCCTGCGCAGAAACACGCTCGTGCTCACCAAAGCCGCGCTTGATGCGTTGGAGGCGCGCTTCAAATGACAACGACCGATCCGCGTCATTACGACGTCATCATTGCTCCGGTGATTACCGAGAAAGCAACGATCGCGTCGGAGAGAAATCAGGTGGTCTTCAAGGTCGCGCGCACCGCGACCAAGCCGCAAATCAAGGAAGCCGTGGAAAAGCTCTTCGACGTCAAGGTCAAGAGCGTCAACACCCATATTCGCAAAGGCAAGCTCAAGGCTTCCCGCGGAAGCTTGGGCGTGCAGTCGGACGTCAAGAGAGCCGTCGTGACCCTCGAAGAGGGCCACCGGATCGACGTGACGACAGGTCTGTAAGGGAAGCGCGGGATGGCACTCAAGACATTCAACCCCGTCACGCCGAGCCAGCGGCAGCTGGTCATTGTCGACCGTTCGGGCCTCTATAAGGGCAAGCCGGTCAAGGCGCTCACCGAGGGCAAGTCATCTAGCGGCGGCCGCAACAACAACGGCCGCACGACGGTGCGTTTTCGCGGCGGCGGTCACAAACAGACCTACCGCATCATCGACTTCAAGCGGCAGAAGTTTGCATCGGCGAAGGTCGAGCGGATCGAATACGATCCAAACCGCACCGCCTTTATCGCTTTGGTCAAATACGACGACGGCGAGCTGGCCTATATTCTGGCGCCGCAGCGTTTAGCCCAGGGCGACAGCGTGGTGTCCGGCGAGAATGTCGACGTTAAGCCGGGCAACGCCATGCCTGCCGGCAATATTCCGATCGGCACCATCGTGCATAATATCGAGATCAAGATCGGCAAGGGCGGTCAGATCGCGCGCTCCGCCGGCACCTATGCTCAGATCGTTGGCCGCGACCAGGACTACGTCATCCTTCGGCTCAATTCAGGCGAGCAGCGGCTCGTTCACGGCCGCTGCATGGCGACGGTCGGCGCCGTGTCAAACCCCGACAGCATGAATACCTCGATCGGCAAAGCCGGTCGCAAGCGATGGATGGGACGGCGCCCGCATAACCGTGGCGTGTCGATGAACCCGATCGATCATCCGCATGGCGGCGGCGAAGGCCGCACCTCAGGCGGACGACATCCGGTGACCCCGTGGGGTTTCCCGACCAAAGGCAAGAAGACCCGTAAGAACAAGTCCACCAGCAAGTTCATCATCGCCACGCGCCACGCGCGGAAGAAGAAAAAGTAGGACGAGGATCATGGCACGCTCGACATGGAAAGGTCCGTTCGTTGACGGCTATCTGCTGAAGAAAGCGGATGCGTCGCGTGCTTCGGGCCGCCACGAGGTCATCAAGATGTGGAGCCGGCGTTCGACGATCCTGCCGCAATTCGTCGGACTTACGTTCGGCGTTTACAACGGACAGAAGCACATCCCGGTGCAGGTCACCGAGGAAATGGTTGGGCACAAGTTTGGTGAGTTTTCGCCGACGCGCACCTTCTACGGCCATACGGCCGATCGGAAGGCAAAGCGCAGCGCCGGCTGAGGTAAGAGGACGAAAATGGGTAAGCGCGCGCGCGAAAGAGCGCTGTCGGAAAGCGAAGCCAAAGCGGTTTCCCGTATGCTGCGGGTATCGCCGCAGAAGCTCAATCTGGTCGCGGGCCTGATCCGCGGCAAGAAGGTCGCGGCTGCGCTCGCCGACCTGGAATTTTCGCGCAAGCGCATCGCGCGCGATGTGCGCAAGTGCTTGGAGTCGGCGATTGCCAACGCCGAGAACAATCACGATCTCGACGTCGATGACTTGGTCGTCGCCGAGGCGCATGTGGGCAAGGCACTCGTCATCAAGCGGTTCACGCCGCGCGGCCGCGGCAAGGCCGCGGGCATCTTTAAACCATTCTCGAACCTCACCATCGTCGTGCGTGAGGCTGAAGCGGCAACATAAGACTGCGGACGTAAGGCAGAGAGAGGACCCATGGGTCAGAAGGTCAATCCAATTGGACTGCGTCTCGGTATCAACCGTACCTGGGACTCGCGCTGGTTTGCCGGCAAGAACGGGTATGGGACGCTGCTGCATGAGGACATGAAGATCCGCAAGGAACTGATGGTGCTGCTCAAGCAGGCCGCGGTTTCGAAAATCGTGATCGAGCGGCCGCATAAGAAATGCCGGGTGACAATCCATTCTGCTCGGCCAGGCGTGGTTATCGGCAAGAAGGGCGCCGACATCGAGAAGCTGCGCCGCGTCGTGGCGGCGCTGACCGATTCCGACGTCGTCATCAACATCGTCGAGATCCGTAAGCCGGAGCTTGACGCGCAACTGGTCGCTGAATCGATCGCGCAGCAGCTTGAGCGCCGCGTCGCCTTCCGCCGTGCCATGAAGCGCGCCGTGCAGTCGGCGATGCGCCTTGGCGCCGGCGGCATCCGCATCAACTGTTCGGGACGGCTTGGCGGCGCCGAGATCGCACGTATGGAATGGTACCGCGAAGGCCGCGTGCCGCTGCATACGTTGCGCGCCGACGTCGATTACGGCGTGGCCACCGCGTTCACGACCTACGGCACCTGCGGCGTCAAAGTCTGGATCTTTAAGGGCGAGATCATGGAACACGATCCGATGGCGCAGGACAAAAAAATGGCTGAGGGCGAGGCCGGCCGGCCACGCCGCGACGCTGCCTAAGCGCAACGGATTTAAGGAAAGACGTAAACCATGCTGCAACCGGCGCGCACCAAGTTCCGCAAGGCGCACAAGGGCCGTATCCACGGCATCGCCACGTCCGGGACCGAACTTAACTTCGGTCAATATGGCCTCAAGGCGCTGGAGCCGGATCGTGTCACTGCGCGGCAGATCGAGGCGGCGCGCCGTGCCATGACGCGTCACATGAAGCGTGCGGGGCGGGTCTGGATCCGTATCTATCCGGACGTGCCAGTGTCGAAGAAGCCGATTGAAGTACGCATGGGTAAGGGAAAAGGCACGCCGGAATACTGGGTCTGCCGCGTCAAGCCCGGGCGCATCATGTTCGAGATCGACGGCGTCACTGTTCAAGTTGCCAAGGAGGCCCTGGCGCTGGCCGCGGCGAAATTGTCGGTGAAGACGCGCTTCATCGAACGCATCGCCGAGTAACGGCAAGGGATGATGTCATGAAGACCGCTGACGTGAGAGCGATGACTGTCGACCAGCTCGACGACCAGGTGCTGAGCCTGAAGAAGGAGCAGTTCAACCTGCGCTTCCAGCGGGCGACCGGCCAACTCGAAAACACCGCGCGGGTGCGCGTGTTGCGTCGTGACATCGCCCGCATCAAGACCATTGCGCGGCAGAAGCGCGAAGGACAGCCCGAGCCTAAGCGCGCTGTCGAACCGAAACCGAAGACTGCCGCGGCAGTGCCGAAGCCGAAGCGCGTGGCGAAGACGGAAGCCAAGACCGGCGCCAAGAAGAGCGCCAAGTCTGCCAAGTCGGCCGCGAAATCGAAGTCGAAGTAAGGGGATCTAAATGCCGAAGCGTACGCTCCAAGGCGTCGTGGTCAGCGACAAACAGGAAAAGACGGTGGTGGTGCGCGTCGAGCGCCGCTTCACGCATCCGCTTCTGAAGAAGACGGTGCGGCGGTCGAAGAAATACCACGCCCATGACGAGAAGAATGAATTCGGCGTCGGCGACATCGTTCGGATCGAGGAACATCGTCCGATCTCCAAGCTCAAGCGCTGGACTGTGGTCCAGGGCGAGAAAAAGACGAAGTAACGCGCGGCGCGCGAGGAAGATTGAAAGAGGCGCGGCATGATTCAGATGCAAACCAATCTCGACGTGGCGGACAATTCCGGCGCGCGCCGAGTCATGTGCATCAAGGTGCTCGGCGGCTCCAAGCGCAGGTATGCGACCGTGGGCGATGTGATTGTTGTTTCCGTCAAGGAAGCCATCCCGCGCGGGCGCGTGAAAAAGGGCGAGGTAATGAAGGCGGTGGTGGTGCGAGTGTCAAAAGAGATCAAGCGCGCCGATGGATCCATCATCCGCTTCGACCGCAACGCGGCCGTGCTGATCAACGCTCAGTCGGAGCCGGTCGGCACCCGCATCTTTGGCCCGGTGCCGCGTGAGCTTCGCGCCAAGAACCACATGAAGATCATCTCGCTCGCCCCGGAGGTGCTGTGATGGCAGCGAAAATCCGCAAGGGCGATAAGGTCGTCGTGCTCGCCGGCCGCGACAAGGGCCGGTCCGGAGAAGTCCTGGAAGTGCGTCCGGTCGAGGCGCGCGCGCTTGTGCGCGGCATCAACATTGTGAAGCGCCACCAACGTCAGAGCGCGAGCCAGGAGGGCGGCATCATCTCCAAGGAGAGTTCGGTCCACCTTTCCAATCTCGCGGTCGCCGATCCAAAGGATGGCAAGCCGACTCGCGTCGGCTTCAAAGTCCTGAAGGACGGCAAGAAGGTGCGGATCGCCAAGCGTTCGGGAGTCGAGATCGATGGCTGAAACAGATAAGTCCGAGGCTCGCAAGGCCGACGCCAAAAAGGCGGATAAGGCCGAACGCGCCGAGAAAGCCAAGGCCGCGCAGGCCCGCAAGGCCGCGCCGGCCGAGAAAGGCACAGCCGCCAAGGCCACCGCCAGCGCGCCTGGCGGGGCGCCGCGCCTGCGCATGCATTTCGATGAGGTAGTCCGCGCCAAGCTGGCCGAGGAGTTCGGCTACAAAAACCGTATGCAGGTTCCGGTGATCGACAAGGTCGTGCTCAACATGGGAATCGGCGAAGGCGTCAACGACCGCAAGAAGGTCGATTCCGCGGCTTCCGATCTCGCCCTCATTGCCGGTCAGAAGGCGATCATCACCAAGGCGCGCAAGTCGATCGCCACCTACAAGCTGCGCGACGGCCAGGCGATCGGCTGCAAGGTGACTTTGCGCCGCGCGCGCATGTACGAGTTCATCGACCGGCTCATCAATATCGCGCTGCCGCGGGTGCGGGATTTCCGCGGGCTTAACCCGAAGAGTTTCGACGGCCGCGGCAACTACACGATGGGCATCAAGGAACACATCATTTTCCCCGAGATCGACTACGACAAAGCGGCGGAAATCTGGGGCATGGACATCACCGTCTGCACGACGGCGCGCACGGACGACGAGGCGCGCGCCCTGTTGGCGGCATTTAACTTCCCGTTCCGGCAGTGAGGGGTCAGCCCTCAAACGCGGAAACCTAGGAGATACGGATGGCGAAGAAGAGTTCAATTGAGAAGAACAACCGGCGGCGCCGAATGACCAAACAGTTTATGGGCCGGCGCTCGAAGCTGAAGGCGATCGCGCGCGACAAGGCGAAGCCGATGGAAGAACGCTTCGCGGCGGCGCTCAAGCTTGCCGAGTTGCCGCGCAACTCGTCGGCGACGCGTATCCGCAATCGCTGCGCCATGACCGGGCGTCCGCGCGGCTTTTACCGCAAGCATCAGCTTAGCCGCATCGCGCTGCGGGATCTCGGCTCCAAAGGCCTGATCCCCGGCCTCGTCAAGTCGAGCTGGTAAGGGAGGATCGGACATGGCTGTGAACGATCCTATTGGCGATATGATCACGCGCATTCGCAATGCGCAGATGCGCAACAAGTCGAAAGTTTCGACGCCCGGTTCGCGGTTGCGCGAGAGCGTGCTCGAAGTGCTGAAGACCGAAGGCTATATCCGCGGCTACGCTGCGGTTGAGCATTCGAGTGGCCGCAGCGAGCTCGAGATCGAGCTGAAATATTTTGACGGCGCGCCGGTGATCCGCGAGATCGCCCGGGTCTCCAAGCCGGGACGGCGCGTCTATGCTTCGGTGAAGGCGCTGCCGCGCATCAACAACGGCCTCGGTGTGTCGATCCTGTCGACCCCTAAGGGGGTGATGGCGGACCATGCCGCGCGCGACGCTAATGTCGGCGGCGAAATCCTCTGCACCGTATTCTGAGCGGAAAGAACGGAAAGTCATCATGTCCCGCATCGGAAAGAAACCAGTCCCCGTCCCCTCCGGCGTCACCGCGAATGTCGAGGGCCAGACGGTGAAGATGAAGGGGCCGAAAGGCGCGCTTCAGCTTGTGCTGCACGACGACGTCTCGGTGAAGCTAGAGAGCGGCCTTATCCAGGTCGATCCGCGCAGCGAAACCAAACGTGCGCGCTCGCTCTGGGGTACGTCGCGTACACTGGTGGCCAACCTGGTCGCCGGGGTGACCAAAGGATTCGAGCGCAAGCTCGAAATAACCGGCGTCGGCTATCGCGCGGCGGTGCAGGGCAAGAATCTTCAGATCGCGCTCGGCTACAGCCACGATATCGTCTATCCGATCCCCGAGGGCATCGCGATCGTGACTACGAAGCCGACCGAAATCACCATCACCGGCATCGATAAGCAAAAGGTCGGACAGGTCGCGGCCGAAATCCGCGGTTTCCGTCCGCCCGAGCCCTATAAGGGCAAGGGCGTCAGATATGCCGGCGAATACATCTTCCGCAAGGAAGGCAAGAAGAAGTAACGGAGCAGGCGATGGCGAAATATAAAACCCGGACTGAGCGACGCATCGCGAGCGTCCGCCGCGCTGTCAAAGCCGCGGCGCGGCATCGTAAGCGGCTTTCGGTTTTCCGCTCGTCGCAGCACATCTATGCGCAGGTCATCGACGATACTAAGGGGGAGACCTTGGTCGCGGCGTCTTCGCTGGAAAAGCCGATGCGGGGGAGCCTCAAGAGCGGCGGCAACGTCGACGCAGCGAAGGCGGTAGGCAAACTGATTGCCGAGCGCGCGCTGGCGAAGGGACTCAAGGACGTGGTGTTTGATCGCGGCGGCTATCTCTATCACGGGCGCGTCAAGGCGCTCGCCGATGCCGCCCGCGAGGGTGGTCTCAACTTCTAAAGGATGCTGGGGCGCTTCGCCCGATTTGATTGGAACGCAAAATGGCACGTGAACATGGGCATGGACGGGAAGATCGCGACAGCGAGTTTGTCGACAAGCTCGTCCATATCAATCGAGTAGCCAAGGTGGTGAAGGGCGGCCGTCGCTTCGGCTTCGCAGCCCTCGTCATCGTCGGCGATCAGAAGGGCCGGGTCGGCTTCGGCCATGGCAAGGCGCGCGAGGTGCCGGAAGCGATCCGCAAGGCGACCGACAGCGCCAAGCGCAGCCTGATCCGCGTGCCGTTGCGCGAGGGCCGTACGCTGCATCATGACGTGCAAGGCCGCCACGGCGCCGGCAAGGTGTTCCTGCGCGCGGCGCCTCCCGGCACCGGCATCATCGCCGGCGGCCCGATGCGCGCTGTGTTCGAGACCTTAGGGATGCAGGACGTGGTGGCGAAATCTCTTGGTTCATCAAACCCTTACAACATGGTCCGCGCCACCTTCGATGCCCTTAAGCATCAGGATTCGCCGCGTTCCGTAGCGGCTCGCCGCAACATCAAAGTATCCACGCTGCAGTCGCGCCGCCGCGAGGGCGGCGAGGCCGACGCAGTGGCCGAATAATTCGCGAGCGGCGTAAGGATTTTCGTATGAGCACGTCGAAAAAGACCCTCAAGGTCATGCAGACCGGCAGCCCGATCCGGCGCCATCACGATCAACGTGAGACGCTGGTTGGCCTGCGGCTGAACCGCATTGGCCGCATCGCCGAGTTGCCGGATACGGCGCAGACCCGGGGAATGATCGCCAAGGTCAAGCATCTGGTGAAGCTCGTCGAAGGTGCGAGCAAATAAATAGCCCGTTATTGCGGGGGTTGTCCCGCCATGACGAAAGGTAAAAAGGGTTAAACGATGAAGCTCAACGAAATCGCGGATAATCCCGGCGCCCGCAAGAACCGCTTCCGCATCGGCCGCGGCATCGGTTCCGGCAAAGGCAAGACCGGCGGCCGTGGCGGCAAGGGTCAGACCGCGCGTTCGGGCGTGCGCATCAAGGGCTTCGAAGGCGGGCAGATGCCGTTGCATCGGCGACTGCCGAAGCGCGGCTTTCGCAACACGCCGTTCCAGAAGAAATTCAATGAGGTCAATCTCGGCCGCCTGCAGACGGCCATCGACGCTGGTCGCCTCGATCCCAAAGCGACGGTCGACTCCGAAGCGCTGGTCAAGGCGGGTGTTCTACGCCGTTCCAAGGACGGCGTGCGGCTGCTCGGTTCGGGTGAGCTGAAAGCCAAGATCGACATTGTCGTCATGGGTGCATCGAAGTCGGCGCAAGCGGCGGTGGAAAAAGCCGGCGGCTCGATCAAGCTGCTGGCCTCGAAACCGGAAGAATCCGCGGAGCCAAAAGGCAAGAACGCCAAAGCCGCAGCCAAGGGTGCATCAAAGGGTGAAAAGCCGAAAGCCGATAAGGCGGAGAGTAAAGACGCCGGAGCCGCTGAGGGATAACGTCGATCGATCCAAGCTTGCCTTTTGCAATTATCGTCATGCCCGGCCCTTGTGCCGGGCATCCGCGACTTTAAGTTTCGGATGGCCGGTACCCCGGCCGTGACGGAGAAGGGGATCGCCCCGGGAGCCTAAGATGGTCTCAGCAGCGGAACAATTAGCAGCCAATCTCAATTTCTCCGCCCTTGCCAAGGCCGAGGAACTGAAGAAGCGCATCTGGTTCACGCTGGGCGCGCTGCTGGTCTACCGGCTCGGGACCTATATTCCGCTGCCCGGCATCGATCCGTCCGCTTGGGAGCAGATTTTCCGCACGCAGGCCGGCGGCATTCTCGGCATGTTCAATATGTTTTCCGGTGGCGGCATCCATCGCATGGCGATCTTTGCCCTGAACATCATGCCGTATATTTCGGCGTCGATTATCCTGCAGCTGATGACGACGGTATCGCCGACGCTTGAAGCGCTGAAAAAAGAAGGCGAGCAGGGCCGCAAGACCATCAATCAATATACCCGTTACGTCACGGTGATTCTGGCCGCCTTCCAGGCTTACGGCATCGCGGTTGGCCTAGAGGGCGCGGGCAGCGTCGTCAGCGATCCCGGATGGTTCTTCCGCATCTCGACCGTCATTACGCTTTCCGGCGGCACCATGTTCCTGATGTGGCTTGGCGAGCAGATCACCTCACGCGGCATCGGTAACGGCATCTCGCTGATCATCCTTGCAGGGATCGTCGCGGAATTGCCGTCGGCAATTGCCGGAACCCTTGAGCTCGGCCGCCAGGGAGCGCTATCGACCGGCCTCATCCTCATCATCATCTTGATGGCGGTGGCGGTGATCGCCTTCATCGTTTTCATGGAGCGTGCGCAGCGCCGGCTGCTGATCCAATATCCCAAGCGCCAAGTCGGCAACCGTATGTTCGAGGGCCAGTCCTCGCACCTGCCTTTGAAGCTCAATACCTCCGGCGTGATCCCACCGATCTTTGCCTCTTCGCTGCTGTTATTGCCGACCACGGTCGCCAATTTCAACGCGGGGCAGGGCCCGGAGTGGTTTCAAGTCATCGTAACCCAGCTCAGTCATGGACGGCCGCTGTTCCTCCTTCTCTATATCGCGCTGATTGTCTTCTTCGCGTTTTTCTATACGGCGATCGTCTTCAACCCGACGGAGACGGCGGATAACTTGAAAAAGCACGGCGGCTTCATTCCCGGTATCCGTCCGGGCGAGCGCACCGCCGAGTACATCGACTACGTGCTCTCCCGCATCACGGTGATAGGCGCGGCCTATCTTGCTATTGTCTGCTTGATCCCGGAAATTTTGATTTCCTACGCAGCGGTGCCGTTCTACTTCGGCGGCACTTCGCTTTTGATTGTTGTCAGCGTCACCATGGATACGGTGGCGCAGGTCCAGGGCTACCTGCTCGCGCATCAATACGAAGGCCTGATCAAGCGCTCGAAACTGAGAGGCCGTCGCCGATGAGGCTGATCCTGCTCGGACCCCCGGGGGCGGGGAAGGGCACACAGGCACAGCGTCTCGTGGAGAAACACGGCGTCGTGCAGCTCTCGACTGGCGACATGCTGCGCGCAGCCGTCGCCGCCGGCACCCCGATAGGGCTCAAGGCCAAGGATATCATGGCGCGGGGCGAACTCGTTCCCGACGACGTCGTTGTTGCCATCGTCTCCGATCGAATCGATCAGCCGGACGCCAAAAAGGGTTTTATCCTCGATGGTTTCCCGCGCACGGTGCCGCAGGCGCAGGCACTGGACCGCATGCTTGCGGCCAAAGGGCTGAAGCTGGACGCCGCCATCGAGCTGAAGGTGGACGAGGGTATTCTGCTCAACCGCATCGAAAGCCGGATAGCCGAGATGAAGGCGCGGGGGCATGCGTTGCGGCCCGACGACGATCCGGAGGTTCTCAAGCAGCGGCTTGCCGCCTATCGCGCGCAAACCGCGCCGCTGGTCGCCTATTATGCCAAAAAACGCAAGCTCGCGAGCGTCGATGGCATGGCCGGTATCCCCCAAGTCACCGCCGCCATCGGCCGGCTGCTCAGCCGGGTAAAAGGCGCGAAAAAGGCCCGCGGAACCGGGACCGGCAAGAAGAATGGTGGAAAAAACAGGCCGGTCCTTGGAAAAACGGCCTCGAAGGGGCCTGGAAAGAAGGCCGTGGGCCGAAAAAGCCCCTCGCGGACGGCTGGTAGCCGGCGCAAAAGCACCGGTCGCGCAGGGGCAGGCCGGAGCAAATCTTCGCGCACAATTGGAACACAGCGGAGTTGACGAAACCACGCGGAATCTATTAAGAACAGGGCATCGGAGAACTGTAGGCGATGCCG
>JAXDOS010000230.1:0-29173 GCA_034668785.1 Alphaproteobacteria bacterium | reverse complement strand
ACCGCCATGCCATAGCCGGCGAGGAACTCGAGCCCGCTCACCTGCATGTCGTAAAAGATGGCGCCGTCGGCGAACATCGCGTAGCCGGTGACGAGAATGCGGCTGGGCGAGCTGGAGAACAGCGGATTGATCCAACCCAGCGCCACCGCGAGTTCCCAAATAATCAGAAAGATGGTCATGGAAATGGTGCCGAGCAGCCAGCTTTCATTCCGTTTCCAGAATGAAGCGTTGGGGCCGGTTTTTGGCGCGCTCGTCGCGGCGACTTTCAGGGACGGCGAGGTGTCCACGGTGCTCACGCCGCGGTCAGCATGCCGGTCTTGGCCGCTTCCTCTTCGATCAGCCGCCACACCCTCTGCTCAAGCTCGACGAAACCGACCTGATGCTTCATGGCGAGCGTGCGCGGCGGCGGCAGATCGACCTCGATGATTTCCTTGATCCGCGCGGGACGCGCGGAAAAAACGACCACGCGATTGGCGAGGAACACCGCCTCATTGATCTGGTGGGTGATGAACAGCCCCGTGGTGCGCGTGCGCGCCAGGATTTTCAGCAACTCGACCTGCATGAATTCGCGGGTCTGCGCGTCGAGCGCCGCGAAAGGCTCGTCGAGCAACAACAATTGCGGATCGGTGACCAGCGCGCGGGCAATATTCACCCGCTGACGCATCCCGCCAGACAATTCGCTGGGATAATGCTCCTCGAAGCCTTTCAATCCCACGAGTTCGATGATGGCGCGCGCCTTGTCGCGCATGTCTTTTTTGCCGAGCGCGCCGCGCAGTTCGAGGCCATAGGTGACGTTGCGCAGCACGGTGCGCCAGGGAAACAAGCAGTCATTCTGGAACACGAAGGCACGGTCGGCGCCAGGGCCGTTGACTTCGCGGTTGTCGACCAGGATTTTTCCTGCCGTTACCTTGATCAACCCATCGACCGCGTTGAGGAAGGTGGACTTGCCGCAGCCGCTCGGCCCGACGATGACGACAAGCTCGCCCTCGAACACCTTGAGATCGATATCATGCAGCACTTCAAGCGAGTGCTTCATGCGCTCGTTATAGTGTTCGAGGGAAACCTGCCTCACATCAAGTTTTGGCGGGCGCGTCGCGTCCATGACGTTACATCAGCAGCTTCTTGAAGAAGCCTTCGCGCTCCAGTTCGTCGAGCGTGGAGGTGTCCACCAGATCAGCCGGCTTGACGCTGGCGGCTTTGGGAACGTCCTTGCTCATTTCCTGCAGCACCAGTTCCATGCCCTTGAGCGAAGGACGTGGGATGTCGGGATAGACGTGCTGGCTATAGGACTCGTAGGCTGCCTTCATGGCGTCGGCGTCCTTGATCTTGAGAAATTCCTGCGTCAGCGGGATCGCAACCTCGGGATGGGTTTTGTATTCGCGGATCGCCGTCGAAATGGCCATCATGTATCTTTTGACCACGTCGGGATTTTTCTTCAGGAAAGTCCGGCTGGTGACGTAAGCCGTGTTCGGATATTCGCCGGCAATGTCGGTGACATCCGCCAGCACGTGAAATCCGTGATGCGATAGCTCCGCCGTGTCGGGATATTGCTCCATGGTGCCGGCGATCTGGCCGCTTATCGCCGCCGCGATCCGCGTCGAGGCCCCGCCAAGTTGAAGAATGGTGACGTCGGTTCTTTTCAAACCAAGGCTCTTGATCGCGAAGTCCGCCGCCGTATCCGTGGATGAGCCGTATTTGCTGATGGCGATATTCTTGCCCTTGAGCTGCTCGGCATTGGTGATCTCATTCTTCACCACCAACTGGAACGGAAGCTTGTTGGACATGCCGCCGATCAGCACGATATCGGCGCCCTGCACTGCGGCCGCCATGGACGGCGTATAGCCATTCTGCGCGATGTCCACCGAGCCGCCGACCACCGCTTGCGTCAGCGTCGAGCCGCCGTCAATGAAGGTGGGGGTCACATCGAGACCGAATTTTTTGAATAGGCCAGTCTTCTCACCATAGATCAACGGACCCGAGGTCATCGAATATCCGTCATAGGCTACCCGCACCTTGATCAGAGGCTGGTCGCCTTGCTGCGCCGAGGCGGCGGTGGCGAAGACAGCGGCAAGAGCGGATAGGATCAGGCGTTTCATCTTGTTCTCCCTGGATCGGCGTTATCGTTAGCTTATCTGCTTTCCCGTCCGCTCACGAGAGCAGCGCTTTCATTCTTTCCTGATTGATGGTCTTCATCAATTGATCGACGAGGCCGCTGAGCGGCAGCGGAACTTTGGCGTCCTGCGCCAGATCCAGCGCCACATCCATGTCTTTCTCCGCCCATTTGCCGGTGCTTTTGCCCCAGCGGGAGAGCGACCAATTGGCGCCGCTGCCGTGCCCAAGGGCGTCAATAAGCCGCGGAATATCGGCGCCGAGTTTCTTGGCGAAGGTCAGCGCCTCGAAATTCGCCGACATGCAAGCCCACAGCAGCAGGTTGTTCATGGTCTTGGCGATTTGCCCGGTGCCGACGCCGCCGAGATGCAGCACGCGGCCGAAGGATTCCAGCGCCGGCCTCGCCCGCTCAACCCATTTATCGTCGCCGCCGGTGTAGATCACGAGCGTGCCGTTGTCCGCCGCCTCCTGCCCGAGCACGACCGGCGTATCCAGAACGCCGATACCCTTGGCCTCAGCAAGCTTGGCCATGCGCTGGCATAGTTCCGGCGCCACCGAACTGGCGATGCAAATGACGGAATCCCGCGCGAGCTTGTCGAGTAGTCCGCCCTGGATCACCTCTTCCACTTGCTCGCCGGTCGCCACCATGATGATGACCACCTCGGCCTGTTGCGCGACTTCCGCCGGCGAGCCGCAGCCCTTCACGCCCTCGCTCTTGGCGCGCGCCATGACTTCGGCGCTGATGTCGTAGCCCGAAACTTCGTAGCCCTTTTTGCCCATGTATTTGGCCATTTGCAGCCCCATGGCGCCGAGCCCAATCATGCCTGTGCGTTTCACCGGAGTCGTCATTTAATCGTTTCCTCGTTTCTGAGATTACAGCTTAGCCTTTTCCGTCTTCATGTGCGCCCGCCGCTTGGCGGTCGCCGCCTGATCGATGCCGCGGCCGGAGGCATCGATCACGACGCCGTAGTCGCGCTCCGCCGCTTCCGGCGAAACATATCCCTCGCCGATGTCGGCCAGCACGCGTTCGGGATCGCGCGCCAGCGGGTCGCCATAGCCGCCGCCGCCCGGAGTATCGAGCCGGAAGATGTCGCCTTCTTTGAGCGGATAATCCGCATAGCGCGTCGGCAGGCGCTTGGCGTCTTTCGTTTCCGGATTGATCCAGATGTCGCCGGTGCGGCCGGTGTTCCCGCCATTGCTGCCGTTCGGCGGAATGGTGTGCTTCATCGAACGGATCGAGAAACGCGCATCGGCGAGATTGAGATATTCGCGGCGAATGCCAAGCCCGCCGCGGAATTGTCCCGCACCGCCTGAATCCTCGATCAGCTCGAAGCGGGTCAGGCGTGTTGGGAACTCGCTTTCAATGATCTCGACGGACGCGATCTTGGCGTTGCTCTGGTTGACGGTGATGCCGGAGGCGCCATCTTTGGTGCCGCGCGCTCCCGCGCCGCCCGCCAGGATTTCATATTGCACGTAACCCTTGCCGGTATAGGTGCTGCGGCCGCCGATGATGATGGAGCGGCTGCCGCTGCCATCGGCGCGGACGCGCGACGGCACCACATGGCTCAACGCCGCGAAGATGGCGTCCACCACCGCATGCACGGTCGGATTATAGGTGTTCACCGGCGCGGGAAATTTCGGATTGATCACGCTGCCCTCGCGCGCCGTGACGGTGAAAGCGTCGAGCAGACCACTGCACACATACATATGCGGATCGATCAGCGAGATCAGCGCATAAGCCGTGGCGGCCTGCGCCAGGGGCGGACGGATATTCGCCGGGCCTTTGGTCTGGTCGGCGGACCCGCTGAAATCGAAATGGATGCTGTCGCCTTTTTTCTCCACCATCACATGCACGCGCACCGGCCTATTCAATTCGATGCCGTCGTCATCGACAAAACGCTCCGCCTCGAAGCGACCGTCTTTCCATTCCGCCACCGCGGCTTTCAGCGTGGCCGCGGATAATTCGAACAGCCGCGCCCAGCAGGCGATGATTTTTTCTTTGCCGAATTTGCCGACGAGTTCCAGCAGCCGTTTCTCGCCGAGCCGGTCGGCGCCCACTTGTCCCCGAATGTCGCCGAGTACCAGTTCCGGCGTACGGCTGTTGGCGCCGATAATGCGTTCGATGTCGCCGTTGGTGACGCCGCCGCTTTGATAGCGCACGGCGGGAAGCTGCAGGCCTTCGTTGAAAATCTCCCGCGCCTGGCCCGAGCAGCTTCCCGGCACCGGGCCGCCAATGTCGCTTTTATGCGCAATGCTGCCGCAAAAGCCGAACAGCGCGCCCTCGACGAAGACCGGCGTGATCACCGCCATGTCCGGCGCGTGCGGGCTGCCGCCTTCATAGGGATGATTGATCAGGAAGGCGTCGCCCTCGGCGATGGCGTCGCCGAATTCTCGCAGCACCGCCGCGCAACAAGCCGGAAAGGCTCCGATATGCAGCGGCAGCACCACATGCTGGGCGACCACTTCCCCGCGCGCGTTCATCAGCGCGCAGGAGGCGTCTTGCGACTCCCGCACGATGGTGGAAAAGCCGGTGCGGAACAGCGAATTCTGCATTTCCTGCACGATGCCGGACAGGCTCGCCTTCACCACTTCCAAATCGACGGCGTCGATGTGCATTACTGCGCTCATTTCCAGTCGGCTGCCCTTTTCACTCTTCCGTCATGGCCGGGCTTGTCCCGGCCATCCACGTCTTGCTTGTTGAGGCGAAGAAAGACGTGGATGCCCGGCACGAGGCCGGGCATGACGAGGTGGATGGATTTGCGATCCTCATTGGTCCCCCGTCACGATGAGGTTTTTCCACTCATCCACCCGCACCGTCTGGCCAGGAACAATGACCGTCGTGCAGTCGAATTGGTCGAGCACCGCGGGGCCGGAAAAAGTCAGCCCCACATCGAGTTTCTCGCGTTGATAGACCGGGCAGTCCACGGTCTTGCCGTCGAAGCGCACTTTGCGTGTTTCCCGTAGCGCATCGGCAAGCGTCGTGCCCGCGCGCTTGAATGTCGGCATTTCCACCGGCGGCACGAGGCCTATGCCGCGCACGCGATAGGACACGATCTCGACCGGCTCTTCCGGCGCCATGTGGCCGAACATGGCGCGGTGCTGGGCGTCGAAGCGCAGCCGCAAATCTTTCAGGCCATCGGCGCTCATCGCCTCCGCCGCGCAATCCATGGTGATCTCGTAGCCCTGCCCGGCGTAGCGCATGTCGAGCGCGCGCTGGATGCGGATCGTATCGGATGAAAAACCGTCATCGCGCAAATCCGCAAGCGCCTGCGCGGCGAGACGCTCGAACATCGCGTTCAGGTCGTCGGGCGCGATCTCCGACAGCGCCGTCATCTTCGACTGAATGTAGTCGTGCTTGACGTCCGACATCAGCAAGCCGATGGCCGAGTAGACGCCGGGATAAAGCGGCACTATGACGCCGGCCATGCCGAGGTCGCGGGCGATACGGCAGGCATGCACCGGCCCGGCGCCGCCGAAAGCCAGCAGCATGAAATCGCGCAGATCGTGCCCGCACATGGTGGAAATGGCTTTGATCGCCTCTTCCATCTTCACGTCGATGATGCGGACGATGCCTTCGGCGGCGTCCTCCACGCTCATGGACAACGGCCCGGCGACGACATCCTGGATCGCCTTGCGCGCTTTCCCGACGTCAAGCCGCATCTGCCCTCCGAGGAAATTGTCCTCGCCGAGATAGCCGAGCACGAGATTGCAGTCGGTGATGGTTGGCACGGTGCCGCCGCGGCTATAGCAAGCTGGCCCCGGCTGCGCGCCCGCGCTTTCCGGGCCGACCGCCAGCACGCCGAAGCGATCAACTTTAGCAATGGTGCCGCCGCCAGCGCTGACAGTGTTGATGTCCATCATCGGCACGGCGATGTCGCGGCCCTCGATCTTGCCGCGCCCCGAGACGAAAGGCTCGCCGTCCCGGATCAGCGCCACGTCGCAGGAGGTGCCGCCCATATCGAAGGTGATCAGGTTCTGCGCGCCGGTCATGACGCAGGCATAGGCACCCGCGGTGACGCCGCCCGCCGGCCCCGACAGCACCGTCGTCACCGCCTTGCGCGCGGCGGCGGCGAAGGTCGACATGCCGCCGTTCGACTGCATGATATATTTTTGCCGGGTGGTGACGCCCGCGTCCGACAGCCGCCGGTCCAGTTGCGCGATGTAATGCGCGAGGATGGGCTGCAGATAGGCGTTCATCACCGTCGTGCTCAGGCGGTAATATTCGCGGATCTGCGGCAGGACGTCGGAGGAGAGCGAAATGCTGCATTCCGGCATTTCCTCGCGGATGATTTCAGCCACGCGCTGCTCATGCTGCGGATGCAGAAAAGAAAACAAAAGGCACACGGCGATCGACTCGATCTTCTCCCCCGCCAGCGCCCGCAAAGTCTGCCGCAGCGCCGCCTCGTCCAACTCGCGCAGCACGTTGCCGCGAAAATCCACGCGCTCGGCCACTTCGCCGGTCAAGCTTTGCGGCACCAGCATCGCGGGCTTGTCGAACATCACGTCGAAGATCGCGGGGCCATAGGGACGCGCCTGCTCGCCCACCGGATAGATGGCGCGGAAGCCTGCCGTGACCAGCAGGCCGGTCTTGACGCCCTTGCCTTCCAAGAGCGCGTTGGTGCCGACCGTGGTGCCGTGGCAGAAATAGCCGATGTCGGCGGCGGGCACGCCCTTGGCGAGCAGCATCTCAATGCCGTGCAGGATCGCCCGCGACGGATCGTCCGGGGTGGACGGCACCTTGGAGATCGTTACCTCTCCGGTGTCCTCATCGAGATAGACGAAATCGGAAAACGTCCCGCCCGTATCGACCGTTACGCGGTAGCGACCCATTACGCTCTTTCTCTCCGCTGCCGCCTGCCTGGCGTTCTTCCTATCCTAGCCCGGATTTCGAAGGTAGAGGTGGAAGCCGGGCAACAGAGGATGACCCATCGATGAAGCTGAAAGGTCAGGTGGCGATCGTCACCGGCGCCGGGCGCAACATCGGCGAGGCGATTGCGAAACTGCTGGCGAGCGAGGGCGCCAAAATCGCCATCGTCGACATGGACGAGGCCCGCGGCGAGCGGGTTGCCGGCGAGATCAAGGCCGCCGGTGGCGACGCGGCGGTCTTCGTGGTCGACGTGTCCAAAGGCGCGGACGTGGCCGCCGGTGTCGTCGCGGTGACCAAGCAATTCGGCCGCATCGACATCCTGGTCAACAACGTGGCGATCTCGGACAACAAAACCATCCTCGACCTATCGGAAGAGGAATGGGACCGCATCATGAGCGTGACGCTGAAGGGTCCATTCCTGATGGGCAAACACGCCGCGCTACAAATGATCGCGCAGAACTCCGGGGGCAAGATCGTCAACATCGCATCGACCTCGGGGTTTCGCGGGCGCCGCCGCGCTATCGCCTATACCAGCGCCAAGGGCGGCGTCATCAATCTCACCCGCAGCATGGCGGTGCAGCTCGCGCCCTATAACATCCGGGTGAATTCGGTATCGCCGAACAAGGCCGGCTCGCCGGTCGGCAAAGACGAGTCCGACAGCGACCGGCTGATCAACAACCTGCTGAAACGGCTGGTCGAGCCCATCGACGTGGCGCGGGCGGTTTTGTTTCTGGTGTCGGACGACTCCGCCTTTGTGCTCGGCGAAAACATCTTCGTCGACGGCGGCATCATGGCGGTCGACGTGCCGATGCCCTGACACGGCGCAAGGAGAACGGCGATGCAGCGATTGATATGCGCGTACTTTCTCATCCTGGCGTCCGCAGCGGCGGCCGCTGCCGACCCGGTGGCGGATTTCTACAAGGGCAAGCAGCTCAGGATCATCATCCGCACCGGCGTGGGCGGAAGTTACGACCTCTATGCGCGCCTGCTCGCCTTGCATATCGGCCGGCATATCCCGGGCAATCCCACCGTCATCCCAGTGAACATGTCGGGCGGCGGCGGCATCAAGGCGGCGAATTACGTCGCTACCGTCGCGCCCAAGGACGGCACCGTCCTGACCATCGTCAGCCAAGGATTGGCCGTGGATCAGGCGCTCGGCCTCAACAGCGGCCTGCAAGCGGACCTGCGCGACTTCAACTGGATCGGCAACATGAGTTCCGCCAACCAGGTCACGGTGACCTGGCACACTTCGCCGACGCAGACTTTGGAAGACGCCAAGCGCCGCGAAACCGTGATCGGCACCACCGGCGCCGGTTCGATCTCGACGCAACTGCCGGCGGTCTACAACAATATCCTCGGCACCAAGCTGAAGCTGGTGCTGGGCTATCCTGACGGCGCCGACATCAACCTCGCCATGGAACGCGGTGAGGTCGAAGGCCGCGCCACCAATCCATGGGCGAGCTACAAGGCCAGCAACCCGCGCTACGTGGCCGACAAGCTGATCACGCCGTTTATCCAGGTCGGCATGGAAAAGGACGAGGATTTGCCCAACGTTCCGCTGATGCGCGACCTGGCGAAAAACGCGGAGGAAAAACAGATCCTGGATTTCATGTCGCTGTCGGTCTCGATCGGGCGGCCGATCGCCACCACGCCGGGTACGCCGGCCGACCGCGTGGCGGCGCTGCGTCAGGCTTTCGACGAGACACTAAAGGATGCCGAATTTCTCGCCGACGCCGAGCGGCAACGGCTGGAAATCCGCGGCATGACCGGCGAACAGCTTGCCCAGTTGATCAGGCAGGTGATCGAAACGCCCGCCGCTATCCGGGAAAAGGTGAAGCTGGCAATCGAGCCGACAAACACCACGACGCTACCCGGCGCGAAAACCGGCAACGAATAACGCTGGTGCCGGGATTATGGCGCTTGCTGTGCCGATGGCTTGAGACGAATGTCATCCGGCGCCGCTGGATATAACGCGCTGGGGAGCGCCATCAGCCGTTCGAAATGCTTGCGATTGATTGCGTAACACTCGCAAGCCGCCTCTTCGAGCGCCTCGCGATTGAGCACGTCGATGCGTCCGCGGCGATATTTGATCAGACCGGCCTTTTGCAATGCGCTCGCGATCAGCGTCACCGTGGTGCGCTGAACGCCCAGCATCTGCGCGAGGAATTCCTGGGTCAGGCGGAGGGTGTCGCCTTGGACCCGATCATGAACCATCAGCAGCCAGCGGCTCAGCCGCCCTTCGGCCGCATGCATGGCGTTGCAAGCCACGGTACGGACCAGCTGCGCCATCAACGCCTCGTTGTGATATTCGAGAAGCTTCCGCAGCGATGCGCTCTTTTCCACGGCGGCGCGAAACTGGCTGGCGGGAATGCGCGCTCCGCGGCCCGCGACCTGGACGATCGCCCGCAGCGGCGATTGGCCGGTGCCGTCGGCGAGAGAGGGGCCGGCGAAGCCCTCATATCCGACCGCGGCCAGCTCTACCGTCCCGCCGTCTTCCACGCTACAGACCAGTGAGATCATGCCTGAATCGGGAAAATAGAATTGATCGATTTGGTCGCCTTGATCAAATAGAACTTTTCCCTGATCAAGCACCGTGTTTTTGAGATGAGGATTCAATAATTTAAGATCAGCGGGATCAAGCGAAAGTAAAACCTGATTTTTTTGTTCCACGAGCACACATTCCACCTGCCCTCTATTGACCAGGCGGGAAGGGGCGGGAAGTCCCGGATGGATGATGATTAAGTATAGATAATCATTAGCTGCTCATTACGTGAGGGGCGCAACGGTTATATTTTCTCCAGTTCTGTCGGGTCCCTTGCAGATAATCTCGGATTATAGAGCCTTCGCCGATAGAGGCTCGGGTTATCCTCAGCCGGACGAATCATTTTGATAATTGTGTCGGATCGGAAACTGACGGCGTCATTTGTTAAGCCGAAAATCGCAGGTTCCAATGAACCAGTCTGCTGCGACGCAGCCAACCCAAGGCTTTTGTGGGGGAGTCCGTCATGCTTAGCCACGCCGAAGGGGCGTTTGATCCGGAAACGCTCACGATCTTGAAGGCCGTTTATGATGAAGCTTGCGCGCTGGTGCCGGAAGGGCAACACACGCCGGAAATCCGCACGAACTTAGCAGCACGCATTATCAATCTTGCGATCAAAGGCGAGCGCGACCCGATCCGGTTGCGAACTTATGCCTTGATGGAAGTCGCCCCGCGCGCAAAAGCGGGATAGTTAGGACAGCGACGGTGTTCCTTCGACGCCGGTGCTGAAACAAGTTCAATGAGGCGGCCTAATCTGCTGTGGCGTTGTAGGAGCCGCATTCGTCAACAATCAATGAGCGACTTTTAGGTCGCCTAAAGTGATTTTCTTGATCTGGATTTGGATTGGTACAGCTGGGTGGACTTGAACCACCGACCTCTGGTTCCACAGACCAGCGCTCTAACCAACTGAGCTACAGCTGCACACGGCTTGCGTAGGACGCGAGCGGGCGGAACCTAGGAGCAGCGTGGCTTCCTGGCAAGAGCCGCGCCCCCTTTCTACCCGTCAGCGGCTAATGGAATTCCAATAAGATAATCCAGCCCAAATCATCGCTGCGGCACCAACAATCCAGATCGTGACAATGGCAATGGCTCCGGTCCTGCTGACGGGGCGCTCGCCGGCGGCGCTTGCGATGGCCCGGTATTCCGCCATTACTTGCGGTGGGATCAAGGAAACCACGAGCCAAATGCCAAGCGGCACGATTATCAGGTCGTCCAAGTACCCGATGACCGGAATGAAATCCGGGATGAGGTCAATGGGCGAGAGGGCATATCCGGCAACAGCGACCGCGAGGACCTTTGCATACCACGGCACCCCAGGATCGCGCGCGGCTAGGTAAATGGCATGAACGTCACGCTTGGCCGTTCGTGCCCACGCCTTCAATGCCGAGAACATCAATGTCTCTCTGAAAATCAGAATCGCCTTGGTCGGCTGCCTGTCTCATTGCAGCCCGACCCGGCGTCGGGATGGCGTTGTGCCCGAATGCCACACCAGAATAGTAGTTTGTTTTTCGCCGGAACAAATTCTTCGCGCCAGAAGTTTGCGATCAAATCAGGGGCGGGCGGCGTGGGGCTAATCGACGAATTTCAGAAGAATGCCGACGAATGCTTTCGGCTATCCGAAAACGCCATCAGCCTTGAGGCGAGGGCACACTGGCTGAGCATGGCCCAGTTTTGGCTCAAGCTCGCGATGCAGACCGAAGAACAAGATGCGATCTCCGCCATAGATCCGGCCATTGATCCGGCCATTGATCCGGAAAACGGCAAATCCAACGGCAATCACGATAAGAAGAATTAGGCCCCACGCTGGCCAAAGCGCAAGCAAAAGCCCGGGCAACCGACCCGGGCCTCGGCTTACGCATTAAAAACGCTACAACGCTACAAGTACAACGCTTGTTCGGCGATTAGGCGGCGGCCTTGTTGAAGGCCTTGGCCACGCCATTCTTCAGCGGCTCGCTGGCGTCATTCGCTACCTTTTGCACGGTCGACGTCAGTTCCCGCGTCTGCGCGGAGACTGTTTCGAACTGCTTGCGCATATGCGCGGTCGACAATTCGACGGCTTCCGACAGCGACTTCACGTTCATGAATTCGGCGAGGAAGTCGAAGGTGGCGTTGGTGTTGGCGCGCGCGGCATCGAGAACCTTGAGGCCGTATTCGGCGCCGCCCTTGCTGGCGGTCGAGTAGGTCGCTTCGAGAACGTCGGTGGCCTCTTCGGCGACAGCCTTCATCTTCTCGTAGTTTTCCTTGGCATGGACGACGCCCTTTTCCGCAAGCTCGCGGAACGCGGCGGGGACTTCCATCTTCGGAATTTCGAATTTCGGGATCTCAAAGCGGGGGGTCTCGAACTTCGGTGTCTCGAAAGCGCCGGCGGGTTTCGCCTTCGCTTTATTGGTGTTCGTATTGAGTTCAACCATGGCACTATCCTTCAGGTTCGGGGACTTGTCTGGCGGCCTCAACTAAGGAGAGACCGTGCTTTCAGGGACCCCAGCAAAACCCTTCTGGGTGTCTCTCGCCTCTTTATATAGCAGGCCGGATGGTGCATTGCAACATAAATATTGCGCCGCACAAATGCCATATTCTGTCGGCTTGCCGACTTAACATGTCTAACTACGGCTGGCGGCGGCAGTGTGGCTAACCCTTGGCTAGCGCCCTCTCCGCCTTCTTTGGTTCGGTGAGTTTTACCGCGATGACCCATCCGGCCCAGAGCGAGAGGAAGTACATCGTCAAAAAGACGGGAAGGCTCGCCGGCTCGGAATAGCTCTCGACCGCCACGCCGATGAGGTAATCCAAGAAATCCAGAACAATTGTGATTCCGACATAGACGAGCATCAGCCACATGGTCGCCTCGGTGGTGCTGGAAGCCAAAAAATAACCCCGCTAGGCGGACCGGCGGGGCTAGGAAGGAAACGGGAGCGTTCAAGCACCTAAGAACTATCGGCGGCGATCTCCTGGATCGAGTAAAAAGGTCATAAATTCCCCCTTACTGGGCGACCGCTGGCCGATGTCACCGGCCTTTTGGCGTGGCGGTATCCGCCGCCTTCTGCGCCGTGCTTTGCCCCAGTTCCTCCGCTTGTTTGGATAGGGTCTGCATCTGCGCCTTCACATAGTCGGAATGCAATTTGGTGACTTCGCCGATGTCCTTCGCCCGCACGAGCTTCTGCGCGAACTCGAAGGAACTGGCGACATTCTGCTCGGCAAAAGTCATGGCCTTTTTGGTCACATCCTTGGCGCCTGCCTGAGCCGCTGCCGCGCGGCCTTCCAAGCCGCTGACCGCCTGGTTGGCGGCGGCGGCAAATCCGTCAAACGCCTTTTTGGCCTGCTCCACGCTTTTCTCGGCGAAGGCGCGCATCTCGGCCGGAACTTCGAAATGTCCCAATGCTTCCTTATTCATAGTCCTCTCCTTAGCGATGGGGGCTTCGGGGTCGTCTTGGTTAACTACCGAGGCGGGCGATTGTGCCCGAGTTCCCTCCGGCCTTATTCAAGGAAGGCAGTTACGGCTATGCCGCCACCGGCCGCACCTCGATGCGCAGTTCGCGTCCCATCGCCCTTGCAGCGTTTTCGATCTGGTCGAAGCGGGAGTCATGATCGAGATCGAGCAAGCGATCGACCTGCGGCGCATGCACCTTCAAGCGCCGCGCGAGATCGGCCTTGCGGGTGCCGGTTTCCAGCATGGCACGGTATAATTCGAGCTTGGCCCAGGTAAGGGCAGACAAGCAGGCCATGCGGTGATTGCGCTTGGAGGCAGAAGGATTGGGCACCTTCTGCCGGTCGGTGATGCGGCCTTGGATCGCCGTCGCAATTGCATCGGCGGCGCGGATCAGGGCGTCCGCCTCGTCTTCGCCGAAGGTCGACACTTCCGGAAAATCCGGCGATGTAACCATCAGGGTTCCATTGGTATCGCGGCTGAGCCGCACCGGGTAGCGCAACATCATCTCTCCTTCAGATCCAGATCTTTCAAGATCTTGTGCCACAGGCCTTTGCCCAATTCCTTGCCGCTGCCGTGCATCGGAAGAACCGATTTGAGACCGACGCGACGGACGATGAGATGACCGCCTTTGCCGGGTTCAAAGCTGCAACCGCGTTGAGCCAGAAAGCGCTTGGCTTGGCTGCTTTTCATACAGCAACATATCTGTTGCCCGGATAAAGACAACAGATATGTTGCTATCGAGGGTAAATTGCGGCTGCCGCGGTTCGTGGCGGCAATTAACGTTATCCCTGCATAGCGGAGGCCGAGGCGCGGTCGAGCGTGGACGCCGCGCGGTGCCGGGCTTATTAATAAATCGTTAAATTGTAACGTTATGCGTCAAGCTCCACTTCGGGGCGAGCATCAGCATCGATGAATGATTCCGCGTCCCAACTGCGCTATCTGCGCGACCCACGCCTGTCGGTTCACGCGCTCGGCGCGGCGCCGGCTTGGCTATGGACGGCGGACGCCACGCGGATTCTCTGGTCCAACGCCATCGGAGCCGCGATCTTCGACGCGACAAGCCCAGCCGCGCTGGCGGCCCGGAGCATCGGCCCCGACGATACCGCCGCCCGGCAGATCGCCCGCATCTCCGGAACCCTGCCGGCAAGCGGCGCGCCGCGCCTGGAACGGCTGCGCGGATTCGGCCCGGGCTTCGGCCGGGCGCTGACCTGCTCCTGTTCGCATATCGTGCTCGGCGATGGCACGCCGACGATCCTCGTGGTCGCACGCCAAGCCGCCGGCCCCACACTCCCTCTCGAGGAACGAGTGCGCCGGTTGGTGGCGGAGATCGACGCGCCGATCGCGGTATTCTCCGCCGAGGGGACTTTGCTGCATGCCGCCGCGCCGGCGTTGGATCGCCTGGCGGCGGCGACCACCCTCTCCTTCCTTGGCGCCGATGCGCTCGCCGCCGACGCCTTGCGCGCCGGCCACGCCAGCGGCGAGACCAAAGTCGGTTCGCTCTGCATCGAACGCATCGGCACCGAGCCGGCGACGGCGCTCGTTGCCATCCTTCCCTCCTCGGGCGTCGAAAGCACGGCTTCCGATGCGGATGCCGACGTGCTCGAACCAGCCGACGCGGGCGAACAGGCCGCAGCGGTCGCGCCTGACTCCTGGGCAGAGCCGCCGCCGCTCGCCAGCGCCGCGACGCTGCCGGAGCGGCGGCATCCTTTGCGTTTCGTCTGGCAGATGGATGCAGCCGGCCGCTTCAACATCGATTCCGGAGACTTCACCAAGCTGATGGGGCCGCGCACCGCGGAAGTTCTCGGCCGCCCCTGGAACGAGATCGTCGCCGTGCTTGGCATCGACCCGCAAGGCCAGGTCGCCCAGGCCATCGCCACCCGCGATACCTGGAGCGGCATCACCATCCCGTGGCCGGTGAACGGGACGGACGAATTCCTGGCCGTCGAGTTGTCCGGCCTTCCGATTTACGACCGCGAACGCGCCTTCAACGGCTATCGCGGATTTGGCGTCTGCCGCGATGCGCGCCGGGTTTCCATCGCCGCTTCGCTGCGCTATTCGCCGCCGCAAGCCGCCGAGGTCCCGGTTGAAGCCAAAGCGCCGGAGCCAGCCGCGCCGGTCGAAGAGGTGCAGCTACCCGAGGCAGCGGAAAGTTTACCCGAGGACAAGCCGCCCGCCGTGGCTCCGGTGGACGAACGGCCGGTGCTCACGGTCGTGCCGGCGGCAAAGAACGTGGTGCCGTTTCGCGCCTCGCCCCCGGAGAAAAACCCAAGCCTCAGTCCGGTGGAGCGCAAAGCGTTCCGCGAATTGGCGCGGCAGCTCACCACCCGGCTCCAGCGCAACAAGACGGATTCCGATCCGGCCACGCCGGAAGCCGACGATTTCGAGGATCAGCCGCCTCTTGGCTCGCCGGACTCCGACCCGTCCGGCAAGAGCGATGACGCGGAGAATGTCTCTCTAGCGCAGGCGCAATCGCTTCCGGTCGGCGGTCGTCAAAGCGAATGGCCAAGCGTGGGCGCCAGCCGCGTGGAGCGGACGATTCTCGACCGGTCGCCGGCGGGCGTCCTGGTCTACCGCCTCGACACTTTGCTCTACGCCAACCGCGCCTTCCTCGACTGGACCGGCCATGACGACCTCATGGCGCTGGCGGCGAGCGGCGGCTTGGACAACCTCTTCGTCGAGCCGGGCGCGGACAAGCCCGGCGATACGGGTGGCGAGGGACGGCCACTCACCATCTCCACCGAACACGCCGGCCGGCCCCCCGCCGATGGGCGGCTGTTCTCCGCTCCCTGGGACGGCGAGACCGCCCATGTGCTGATGCTGCTGCCGCCGAAAGGAGAAACCGGAGAGAAAGCCCCGAGCAAGGCTGCGGAAACCGCGCTGCGACTTGTCGAAGCCGAGAACCGGGAACTCAAAGCCATCCTCGATACCGCGACCGACGGCGTCGTCATGCTCGGCGCCGACAGCAAGATCGTTTCCGCCAATCGCAGCGCCGAAGCGCTGTTCGGCTATGACGCCCATGAGCTCGTGGGCTCCGCCTTTGCCGATCTCCTCGCCCCGGAAAGCCAGCGCATGGCGCGAGATTATCTGCGTGGGCTTTCGCGCGACGGCGTCGCCGGGCTGCTCAACGACGGCCGCGAGGTTATCGGCCGGGTCCGCCGCGGCGGCCTGATCCCGCTGTTCATGACCGTGGGAAAAGTCGAGCAGGAAAAGTTTTGCGTCGTGCTCCGCGATCTCACTCCTTGGAAGAAAACCGAGGAGGAGTTGATCAACGCCAAGCGGAACGCGGAAAAGGCTTCATCGGCCAAATCCGAATTCCTGGCGAAGATCAGCCACGAGATCCGCACGCCGCTCAATGCCATCATCGGCTTTTCCGAAGTCATGATGGGCGAGCGTTTCGGTCCGATCGCGAACGAACGCTATCGTGAATACCTGAAGGATATCCACGCTTCGGGCGGACATCTGGTCTCGCTGCTCAACGATCTGCTGGATCTCTCCAAGATCGAAGCCGGCAAAGTCGATCTGAATTTCACCGGCGTCAATCTCAACGAGTTGACGCAACAATGCGTTGCGATCATGCAGGCGCAAGCGAACCAGGAGCGGATCATCATCCGTACCTCTCTGCCGCCGGTGCTGCCGCAGATCATCGCGGACGCCCGCTCGGTGCGGCAGATCGTGCTCAACCTTTTGTCCAACTCGATCAAATTCACGGGCGCCGGGGGGCAGGTCATCGTCTCGACGGCACTGACGGATAGTGGCGAGGTGGCGTTACGCGTGCGCGATACCGGCGCCGGAATGACTGAGAAGGATATTCAGACCGCGCTTGAGCCATTTCGCCAGCTTGCCACCTCGACGCGCTGGGGCTCGGGAGGCACAGGTCTTGGCCTGCCGCTGACGAAGGCGCTGTCCGAGGCGAACCGCGCCAGGTTCAGCATCAAGAGCGCTATCAATTCCGGGACCCTGGTGGAAGTTTCCTTTCCGCCTGCCCAAGTCTTGGCCGGATAAGGCCGCGGCAGCCGCCTAGACTCCGGCGGAATGATGTAGCTGCTCAGGAAAGCTGCCGATCACCGGCCACGAAAGGGTCACAGAGGCCCGCCATGTTGCACGCTCGATCCTGGGCGCTATAGTCGGCCTGGGGTTCAGTTTAAATAATACCGGAAAAGCTTTGTGACAGCGGCCACTGGCTTCAAGCGCCTGGGATTTGCCCTTGGCGTCATATTCGCGGCGGGCATTGGCGCGCTCGGGGTCATGTCGTTGCTGATCCCAGCCGATACCGTGCGCGAAGCGGTAAAGTCCGAAATCCGCGCGGTGACCGGTCTTGATCCGGTGTTGCGAGGACCTGTCTCGGTATCCTTATTTCCCTCCGGCACCATCAGCTTTGACGATGTCATTTTGGGCGGCGACCGCGCCGGCGATACGGCGCTTGCCGCCGAACGGCTGACGGCGCGGCTGCGGTTCTTTCCGCTTCTTGGCGGCAATATCCAAGTCGCCGATATCACGCTGGTGCGGCCCACCATCGCCGTGACTTTCGAACCCGGCGGGCGGTCGAACTGGACCTCACTCGTCGAGACTCTGGCCTCCGCGCTCGGGCCCAACAAGAATCGATCGCAATCTTTTTCTGAAATCCGCATCGACGATGGCACCGTGTTGGTCCGTGACGACGCGCGCGGCATTGCCGAGAAGCTTACGGCCGTCGATCTGTCGCTGGCTTGGCCTTCGATCTCGCAAAGTTTCGCCGCCACCGGCCGCTTCGATTGGCGCGACGAGCCGGTCGATGCCAGCATCACCTTGGCCGATTTCATTGCGGCTCTCGCCGGCGATCCTTCCGGCATCAAGCTTCGCCTCAACGGTAACCCGCTCAAGGTAGCGTTTGATGGTCACCTGAGCGCCCGCCCGACGTTGAAGATCGAAGGCACGCTCGCCGCCGACGCGAAGTCGCTGCGCGAAGCCATGCGCTGGACCGCCCAAAAATCGCTGCCCGGAGGCGGCTTTGGCCGCTTTGCCCTGAAGGCGAAAACCAATGTGGTTGGCGGGATGATCGCGCTCTCCGGAGTCAACGTTGAACTCGACGGCAACGCGGCGGAAGGCGTGCTGACCTTCGCATCGGATGGGCGGCAGACGCTGCAAGGCACGCTTGCGGCGGAAGGCCTCGATTTGAGTCCCTATGTTTCAACGGTCCGCCTGATGACCGGAAACGAGCGTGATTGGAACGGCGTGCCGATCGTGCTCGATAGCCTGACCGGAATCGATCTCGATCTCAGGCTTTCGGCGGCGCAAGTCACGATTTCAGGAGCTAAACTCGGACGCACCGCGCTGGCCGCGAATCTGCGTGGCGGCCGTTTGTCCGTGACCATTGGGGAATCGCAAGCATTTGGCGGATTGATCAAGGGATCATTGGGCCTCGCCAGATCGGACGCCGGCGCCGATCTGAAAGCCCACTTGCAATTCGCCGATGTGGACCTCGATAGCTGTCTCGGCGCGCTGTTCGGAATGCACCGGCTCGACGGCAAGGGCAATCTCGCTTTCAACATCGAAGGCTCCGGAGGCAGCGTGATGGCGCTGACGAAGACGCTGAACGGCTCCGCCACTTTGACCTCACGGCAGGGCGCGGTCACCGGTTTTAACGTCGAGCAATTGTTGCGCCGGCTCGAGCGGCGGCCGTTGTCCGGCAGCGGCGATTTCCGCACCGGACGCACACCCTACGATACGCTCGCGGTCACTCTTGGCATCAAGCAGGGAACGGTGACGGCGGAGGACGTGCATATAGACGGCGCCGCCGTACGTTTAGCGATGGCGGGCACCGCATCGATTCCAGCCCGCGACCTCGACCTCAAAGGCGTCGCGAGTCTCGTTTCCGCGAGCACGAGCGGGGCAAGCTCGGGTTTCGAATTGCCGTTCATGGTCCAGGGCGCCTGGGATGACCCGATCCTGTTGCCGGATACGCAAAGCCTGCTCCGCCGGTCCGGCGCCGCGGCGCCGCTGCTTGATGCGCTTCGCGACCGCCAGGCACGCGACGCGGGCCGCGCTGCCATCAATCGCTTGATCGGTGATCCGGCGGCACCCGTTCCAGCCAACGCGACACCGCAATAGCTGCCCGATTACTTCGCAGCAGCGGCTAAACTGCACGGGGAGCGGGCAACGGCACCATCGGTGCCGCCTCGCGCAGCTTCGACAAAAGCGACGCCGCGACGACGCCGATAGCGACCACGGCAATCATGATCGTGCACACGGCATTGATCTCCGGCTTCACGCCAAGGCGCACTTCCGAATAGATGCGGATCGGCAGCGTGGTCGCCCCAGGCCCGGTGGTGAAGCTCGCGATCACCAAATCATCGAGGGAAAGCGCGAAGGCCAGCATCCAGCCGGACGCGACCGCAGGCGCGATCAGCGGCAAGGTGATCGTGAGGAAAGTTCGAAGCGGCGGGCAGCCGAGATCCATCGCCGCCTCCTCCAAACTTTGGTCGAAGCCAAGCAATCGAGACTGCACGATGACGGTGACGAAGCTCATAGTTAGCGTCGTATGCGCGATGACCACGGTCCAGAATCCGCGGTCGGCATCCACCGCCACAAACAGCAACAATAGCGAAAGTCCGATGATGACCTCGGGCATGACCAGCGGCGCATAAATCAGCGCCGAGAATAGCAACCGGCCGCGGAAGCGCCCCATCCGCACCAGCGTCAATCCGGCGAGCGTGCCCAGCACCGTAGCCACCGTGGCGGAGAGAAAGGCAATGCGCAGGCTGATCCAGGCAGCGTCGATCATGGCGCGATCCGCGAGCAGTTCGCCATACCAGCGCGTCGACCAGCCGCCCCAGATGGTGACCAACCGCGAGGCGTTGAACGAATAGATCACCAGGATCGCGATCGGCAAATAGAGAAAGGCCAAGCCCAGCGCCAGCGAGGCGATGTTGAACCAGGTTGGCCCCTTGCGCATCAGTATGCCTTCTCCAGACTGCGCATCTGCAGCTGTTGATAGATCACGATCGGCACCACGAGGAGGCACAGCAGCGCCACCGCGACGGCGGACGCCACCGGCCAATCGCGGTTGGCGAAGAATTCAGTCCATAAAGTCTGGCCGATCATCAACGTTTCCGAACCGCCAAGCAGATCGGGAATGACGAATTCTCCGACGATGGGAATGAAACAAAGAAGCCCGCCCGCGATCACGCCCGGAAGCGAGAGCGGCACTGTCACCAGCCAAAATGCCTTCCAGCGCGGAGCGCCAAGATCGGCGGCGGCTTCCAGCAGGCTTTCGTCCATCTTCTCCAGGGTCGCGTAGATCGGCAGCACCATGAACGGCAAATAGGAATAGACGATGCCGATATAGATCGCGGTGTCGGTCGATAGCCACGTCAGAGGCTCATGGATGATGCCGAGCGCCAGCAACGCCTGGTTCAACAACCCGTCGTGTTGAAGGATGTTGATCCAGGCATAAACCCGGATCAGGAACGAGGTCCAGAACGGCAGGATGATCAGCATCACCAGCACGGACCGGTGCCGCTGCGGCAGTCGCGCGATGGCGTAAGCGATGGGAAAACCGAGCAGCAGCAGGATCAACGTCGATCCCGCCGCGACTTCCAGGCTCTTGAGATAGGACGAGAGATAAAGGCTGTCGGAAAATAGAGAGGCATAGTTGTCAAAGGACAATCCTTCGACAAAAGTCTTGAAGCCTTGCCAGCCGGCGGCCAGATCGAAGACCGGCGTATAGGGCGGCTGCGCGATCGCGGTCTGCGACAGGCTGATTTTCAGGATGATGAAGAACGGCAGCAGAAAGAAAGCGGCCAGCCACAGGTAGGGTACCAGAATGACGAAGCGGGCCGGCCAAGAGTGGCGGGATCTGGCTTTCTTTTCCGCGCCCATGCTCGCCTCTTCCATCGTAATTCTAGACATCATTTCGTCAGCACCACAGCAGCGTCCGATGCCCAGGAAAGCCAGACCGGGTCATTCGCGCCGATGGGCCTTTCGACCAGGCGAGTCATATTGGCGACGGCGGCCTTCATGACCGAGCCATTCTCGACCTGCACTTTGTAAACGGAAATATCACCCAAATAGCTGATGTCCTTCACTTTTCCGGCGATGCAGTTTTGCGCCGATGCCGGCGGCTCGAGTGCGATCCGCACTTTCTCCGGCCGCAGCGCCACCCACACAGTGTCGCCGAGCTTGAGCGACTCGCTGCCTCCATGTTTCACGTGAAACATCGGGCCAGCGAGTCGCTCAATAACCACTCCGTCCGCCGCAACGGATGTCACGCGGCCCTCGATCAAATTCACGTCGCCGACGAAGTCGGCCACCCAGCGGGAATTCGGCTGTTCGTAGATTTCCGGCGGCGTTGCCACCTGCGCTAGCCGACCGCGATCCATCACGCCGATTCTGTCGGCGACCGTCATCGCCTCTTCCTGATCGTGGGTGACGATGACGAAAGTCAGTCCAAGCTTCGACTGCAATTCCATCAGCTCGAAGCGGGTGTCCTCGCGCAGTCTGCGGTCCAGCGCCGCCATCGGCTCGTCGAGCAACAATACCCGCGGACGCTTGACCAGCGAACGCGCCAGCGCCACCCGCTGCCGCTGACCGCCGGAAAGCTGATGCGGCTTGCGCTTTCCGAAAGTCTCAAGTTTGACCAGCGCCAGCATTTCCGTCACCCGCGCGGCAATTTCGTTTTTCGGCAAGCCGTCCTGGCGCAAACCGAAGGCGACATTGTTTTCGACAGACAAATGCGGGAACAGCGCGTAGCTCTGGAACATCATGTTGACCGGCCGCCGATAGGGCGGCACATCAACCAAATCCTTGCCATCAAGCAAGATGCGCCCTTCGTCGGGCGCCTCAAATCCGGCGAGAAGGCGCAACAGCGTGGTCTTGCCGCAGCCGGATGGGCCGAGCAACGCGAAGAACTCGCCTTCGTAGATGTCCAGCGACAGCCGATCGACCGCGGTGAATTCCGCGAACCGCTTGGTCACCGCTTCGAAACGCACCAATGGCCGCGCGGCAGCTTTAGTTGCCGGCATTGCGCCCGTATTGGGCCGCTCGGGTAACATCGCGTCGGCGCTCGCCATCACACTCCTCGGTTACCGGGATGTGATTGGCTATCGGCCTCCGGCGCGCGGATGCTACCGGGCGCGGGCCTGTCGCTCAACAATTTGTATTGTGAGAAGCCGGACGTCGAATCAAGCCGCCGTAATGAGCGGCCTGTTACAGGTCAATTGACCAGAAATATCTCATCGCGGGTGCGATCGATTTCCGGCCTATAGACGCCCGTCTTGCGCGGTTCAGGACCATAATAGTCGCCAACCTTCACGATCGGGCGCGGATGAGTCAGGATCGCGACCATGCGGTCGAGCAAGGTTTTGCTCGATACCGGCTTGAGCAGATATTCATGGACGCCGAGACGCATCGCCTGCAGCACGCGCCAACGCTCACCGTGAGCGGTCAGCATGATAATCGGCACATGGGGAACCGGAAAATCCGCGGGCGAGCGCACCGCCCTGACAAAACTCGGACCGTCAAGACCAGGCATCTCCCAGTCGACGAGGACAACGTCGGGAACGATGTTGCGGATGGACTCAAGCCCGGTGGCGCCGTCATCCGCCTCGTAAACATTTTTGATGCCGATAGCGGTCAGCAGCGTGCGCAACACCTTGCGCGTGTAATGCTCGTCGTCGACCACGAGTACTTTGGTCGAGTGAAACAACGTCAGGATATTCTGCGCAATTGATTGCATGGGGCGGCCTAGAGTGCGGCTAAGGAAATCTCGATGAATTGACTCTCTTTATATAAGCATTTGGGAATTACATTGGCGTAAAAAACATCGGTAAAATTGTAAGATTATGTGGTTGATACATCTTTACGGCGGACCGGATTGCATTTGATTGGAGGACGTTTTCGCCACCGCGTCAGCCACGAAACGAGCGACCGCTTCGCGCTCCGCGGGCAGAAGATGCATGCCAAGTTTGCTGCGCCGCCACAGCACATCTTCGTCCGTCCGGGCCCATTCATGACGGATGAGGTAGCGGATTTCGGCCTCGGTCAGGTCGGCGCCAAACCGCGCACCGAGGTCATCGAGCTTCATGGCAGCGCCGATGACCTGGTGAATGCGTGTGCCATAGGCGTGCACCAAGCGCTGCGCGTGGTTGTTGCTTAGGAAGGGCCACATCTGCGCTGCCTCGGCGACCAAAGCGCCGATGCTGTCGTGGGGGAAATCGCCGCCCGGCAGGGGTGCCGTGGCGGTCCATGGCGGCTTTTGAGGAAAGACATGCGCAAGCCGCGCCAGCACTGCCTCGGCCAGCCGCCGGTAGGTCGTGATCTTGCCGCCATAGATCGTGACCACCGGCGCCTCGTTGGAGCGCTCATCGAGAGTGAAATGATAATCCCGGGTCGCGTCCTCGGGCTTGCGCGCGCCGTCGTCGTAAAGCGAACGCACGCCGGCGAAGGCCCATTTCACATCCACGGCCCTGATCTGATCGCGGAAATAAAGGTTCACGGTGTCGCAAAGATAGTTGATCTCGTCGGGGCTCGGCGCGGCAGCAGCCGGATCTCCGGCGAAATTCTCGTTTGTGGTGCCGATCAAGGTGAAGTCGCGTTCGAACGGAAGCACGAACACCACGCGACGGTCGGCGGATTGCAGGATGTAGGCTCTGTCGTGATCAAACAGACGTGGCACAACGATATGACTGCCCTTGACCAGCCGCATGCGGCCCGGCGCCGACATCCGGATCACAGTCTCCGCGACCAGTCCCGCCCAAGGTCCGGCGGCATTGACGAGGACGCGGGCTGTCACCACGTCGCGGTGGCCGCGATCATTGAGGATGAGCCGCCAGATGTCCTCACGCTCGGCGCGCACGCAACGCGTCCTGGTGCGGATCACCGCCCCGCGTTCAGCTGCATCGACGGCGTTGAGCACCACCAAGCGTGAATCATCGACGCTGCAGTCGGAATATTCAAAGCCGAAGCGGTAGCGCCGGCTCAGCGGCTGGCCGACGGCATGATGCGTCAGGTCGAGCATCTTGGTCGGCGGCAGTATCTTGCGGCCGCCAAGATGATCGTAAATGAAAAGCCCGAGCCGCATCAGCAGCGCCGAGCGCGGGCCTGGATAGGCGGGAAGCACGAAGCGCATGGGCTGGATCAGGTGCGGCGCCATGCGCAGCATCACCTCGCGCTCGGCAAGCGCCTCCCGCACCAGCCGAAACTCGCCATGTTCGAGATAGCGCAGCCCGCCATGGATCAACTTCGAGGATGCCGACGAGGTGCCGGAGGCAAGATCATTCTGCTCGACGAGAAGAACGCGCAGCCCACGACCGGCGGCGTCACGGGCGATGCCGGTGCCGTTGATGCCGCCGCCGATAATGGCAAGATCGAATTCGGCCATCCGCGCTAATTCCGTGGCTGTGTCTGAAGGCGAAGCTGGCACGGTAGCTTCATTTGTTCTCGGAAAAGATGAATGACTTTGTCTTTACGACCAAGGGCATCCATCCAAATCATTCCCATAGGCTTGCATAATAAGCTATTCGCCGGATCAATTCCTGAAATGTGCGATCTTTACTCGGTTTCCGTTCGTCAGCACGTCTGCGGCCAGCCTCGGTCAATTTCGGGTTTGCATCAGCGCGCCTCTTTTCGGCCTCGTTCTCGCGCGAGCAACAGATTCCAGGCCGGTGAGAACCATCACCACGATCCGATAACGACCAATGAAAGCGAAGGCGGCTCCATGAAAAACATAAGCATTGCGACATTTATTTTCCTCCTGACGTTCACGTCAGCAAACGCGGCGGGATGGGGCTCGATTCATAAGTATGTGAAGCGATCCGGCAATTGCTCCGGGCAGGAGATTCTCGCCAGTTGGTACGCCACCGGAAAACGTACTGCGAGCGGCGAACGATTTAATGTAAATGGTAATACGGCGGCAGCTCGGACCTGGCCCATTGGGACAACGCTGACCGTGACAAATCCTAACAGCGGCCGTTCAGTGAGTGTCAGGGTCAACGATACCGGACCGTGGGGAATTTCGTATCGGATGGGCGCCCGGCTCGACCTTGCGAAAGGCGCGGCGCAACGTATCGGAATGAACCGTTCGCAGTATGTTTGTGTTGCGTGAAGATAGACGGGTGTGAGCTGAGTTGCCCAGGTACTCGACGGCAGTAGACGGCCGAGCCGCGTACATACAAACGTTGCGCATTGGATAATTCGTCTTAGCGTCGTCGGGACGATATAACCATGGCCGTGACTGTTCTATGGTGGCTCACTCGCACACGCATCAACACCCTAGCCGATGTCCTCTCCCCGCCTGCTCGTCATTGAAGGAAACTCTCCGGCGTCGCTTGCCGAGCACGTTGCCGCCGGCGGCGTGCCGGCGAGCCAGGGCTATGCCAATCTGCTGCGCGAACTCATGCCTGGCGCGCAGGTTGATATTTGCTATCCGGCGGATGCAGCCAAACAACTTCCCGGCGGCGAGTCGCTGGAAGGCTATGACGGGGTTACCATTACCGGCTCCGCGCTGCACATTTATGACGCGAGCCCGGAGGTGGCGCGGCAGATCGACCTGTTGCGCGCGGTGTTCGCGGCGGGGACGCCGGTGTTCGGTTCATGCTGGGGACTGCAGGTCTTGACCGTTGCCGCCGGCGGCAGCGTGCGCCGCAATCCGCACGGCCGCGAACTCGGCTTCGGCCGCGGCATCAGGCTGACCGAGGCAGGGCGCAAGCATCCGATGTATGTCGGCAAGCCCGACGTCTTCAACGCGCCAACCGTGCATATGGACGAGGTGGAAAGTCTGGCGCCGGGAACCACAGTTTTGGCGAGCAATGCCGTCTCCGAGGTGCAAAGTGCCGAGATCCGCTGCAACGGCGCCGTCGCCTGGGGCGTGCAATATCATCCGGAATATCCGCTGCGGGAGGTCGCCGCTATCGTGCGGCGAATCGGAGCGAGATTGATCGGCGAAGGCTTCTTTCTGGATAACGCCGATATTGAGATTTTCGCCGGCGATCTCGATGCGCTGCATCTCAATCCGGAAGACAAGCGCCTGGCGTGGCGTCACGGCATCAGCAAGAATGTGCTCGATAAGCGCATGCGCGTCAGCGAAGTGGCGAACTGGATCGAATATCAGATGCTGCCGACGCGCGCCAAGCGCGGGAGGGGGTAAGTTGTCCCTCTTGGGATAGTGTCTAAGATGTCGAAATATGGTGTCGTCATGGCCGGGCTCGTCCCGGCCATCCACGTCTTGCTCTGTTAGACCAAAGACGTGGATGCCCGGCACATAGGGCGTAGTGAAGCCGACGCCGTCTTCGACGGCTATGGCCGGGCATGACGGAGGAGAGATCATGGATTTTTCCGGCAAGCATGTCGTCGTCACCGGCGGGACCGGCGCGCTGGGCATCGCCGTGGCCGGCGCGCTGATCGAGGCCGGCGCGACCTGTCATATTCCCTGGCACCTGAAAGAAGAGGCCGAGCGTTTTCCGCATCGCGCACATCGCCAGGTGGTTCTTGCCGACGGCAGCACGGACCTCACCGATGAGGCCGCTGTTGGACGCCTGTTTGACGGCGTGCCGCGACTATGGGGCTCGATCCATCTCGCCGGCGGCTTTGCCGCAGCGCCGGTGGCGAAAACCGGCAAAGCCGACCTGTTGCGGCAGATCGAGATGAATCTGGTGACGTCTTTCCTGTGCTGCCGGGCGGCGGTGAATGCCATGCTTCGCACCGGCGACGGCGGGCGGATCGTCAATGTCGCGGCGCGTGCCGCGCTGGAATGGCGAAGCGGCGCCGGCATGGCGGCCTATACCGCGAGCAAGGCGGGCGTGGCGGCGCTAACGGCGGCGCTGGCGGAAGAAGTGGCGAAGGACGGAATTCTGGTGAATGCCGTGGCGCCATCGATCATGGATACGCCGGCTAATCGTGCGGCGATGCCGAAGGCCGATTATGTGGCCTGGCCTAAGGTCGAGGAAGTGGCGAACACGATCCTGTTCCTCACCTCGCCCGACAATCGTGTCACGCGCGGTGCCGTGGTGCCGGTGTATGGGAAGGCGTGATACAAGATGGGCGTGCTGATATTCGTCATGCCCGGCCTTGTGCCGGGCATCCACGACTTACTTCTTTCAGGAACTAAAGACGTGGATGGCCGGGACAAGCCCGGCCATGACGCAGAATAGCTTCGCGCACCGTAACTTCGCCTCTCACGCATCCACCGCGACGAGCTGCAAAGCCGGCCCGCGATCAAATTTAGTCACCGCGCTGGAGGCGACGACGGTGCGATGCTCGGCAAAGGCCTCGTGGTTCTTTTCAATGTCGTCGAGATCGTAGAGATAGTTCACCATCAGCCCGTGCGATTGGCGCAGCGCCTTTTGCGAGGTATCGGCGAGAAAATTCATCCGTTCGAGCCGCGCGCCATTGCCGAGATGGAAGCGAGCAACCGGGTCTCGCGGCAGGCCGCGCGGGGTGCGGGCATGCAGGTAATACCAGGCAGCCGCGCGCAACAGCGGCTCGCGGACTTTTTCGGCCATCGCCGGGATTTGCCACCAATCCTCGCGATCGAGAGGCGCGAGCAGCGGCTTATCTTCCGGACGCAGCGCGGCTGAAGCCTCCGCGTGGCGCTCGCGGCGCAGCCATTCGGCGAAGGAAGGCGCCGGCGACAGCGTCACGAAGGTCGACAGCCGCGGAATCTCGCGGCAAATCTCCTCGACCACCTGCTTGATGAGAAAGTTGCCGAAAGAAACGCCGGCAAGCCCGCGCTGGCAGTTGGAAATCGAATAAAACACGGCCGTATTCGCCTTGCCCGGCTCGACCAGGTCGCGCTTCGTCGCCAGGATCGGACCGATCGCGGCGGGTATCTCCCGCATCAGCGCGACTTCGACAAAGATCAGCGGTTCGTCGACCAGCGCCGGATGAAAGAAGGCATAGCAGCGGTGGTCGGGCGGATCGATGCGCCGGCGCAGATCGTCCCAGTCGCGAATGGCGTGCACCGCCTCATAACGGATGATCTTTTCCAGCACGACCGCCGGAGTGGACCAGCCGATGCGCCGCAGCACCAGAAATCCGCGGTTGAACCAGGACGAGAAGAGATGGACGAAATCGGCATCGACGACGCCGAGATCGTCGCGATGGTCCATGGCGTCGATTAGCTGCTCGCGCATGCGCACCAGGGACGCGGTACCGTTCGGAGCGAGATTGAGCCGGCGAAACAACTCTTGCCGGCGGGGCTCCGCGGCATGATGCAGCTCGGCCGCGGTTTCGTCCGAAGCCGCCCGCTGCCAGGCCGCGATGGCGGCGTCCACCCGTTTCGGATCGGGGCCAAAGCGCGTCGCCAGCGCCTCGAAGAAAGCGATGCGAGGGCCGATGGTGAGTTCGGCGTAACGGCCAAGGATCTCGCGGGCAAGCGCGACGCCGGAAGCCTCGCCGCGGCCGGTCAGCAACTCCTCGCACAACTCGACGAAATTCTCCGAGCGCTGCGGACCATCGCCCCGGCGCTCGCGGGTGCGGTCGAGCAGAGCCCGGCCGCGCTCGGAGATGGACTGCAGCAATTCGCCAAAAAACGAGGTGTTCATTTCCCCACGCCCATGACTGCGTCGGGGAACGCAGTCGATATCTCCGGCACGAAACACATCAAGACCACGGCGAAAATCATCAGGCCGACGAACGGCATCACTCCCCACATCACATCGCGCAGCGGAATATCCGGCGCGATATTCTTAATGACGAATATGTTCAGCCCCACAGGCGGATGAATCAATCCCATTTCCATGACAATGGTCATAATGACGCCAAACCAAATAAGATCGAATTGTTCCGCCCTCAAGGGGGGAAGAATGATCGGTGCCGTCATCAAAATGATGGAAACGGGCGGCAGGAAGAAGCCGAGTACAACCACCATCAGCAATATAGCGGCAAGGAGCAGCCAGCGGGACATATGCAACGACACGATCCACTGCGCCGTCGACTGGCTGATATGCAGATAGCTCATGACGTAGGAATAGAGCAGAGACATGCCGATAATCAGCATCAGCATGGTGGATTCGCGCAGCGTTGCCAGGAGTATGGGCTTTAGATCGTGCGCGCTCCAGACGTTGTAGATCGCCGCGATCAGGGCCATCGCCAGAACCGCACCAAGGCCCGCCGTCTCTGAAGGCGTGGCGTAGCCGCCGTAGAGCGCGATCATCACGCCGGTCAGCAGGATAACGAACGGAAGCACCCGGGGCAGCAAGGCGAACTTATCGCGGATCGTTAGGGTGTCTACCCGCAACAACTCCGAAGTCTCGCCGGTGCG
>JAXDOS010000229.1:0-2604 GCA_034668785.1 Alphaproteobacteria bacterium | reverse complement strand
GTCTCGCGCGCGCGAAACGCGCCGGCTGATCACACGCCATTTTTCATCAGGAGTCCGCATGTCGGAAGAGCTGCTCATCGATCAGGTAGGCGATGCGACCCACGGCGAATACAAACCTTATGGCTGGCACCATTGGCCGCAATTTCCCTGGATGAGTTATCAATTCCGCCGCGCGCTCGGCGAAACCCAGGAAGGCGGCGGCACGGTTTCGGAATGCTTCCTTGCCGCCAGCCGCATGATCCCGGGCGACCAGGAGAGCTGGCATGTCGAGTGGAAGCGCATCGCCGATTTCAACCAGGAGCGCGGCGACCAGGAGTTTTCCAAGGGCCATGTCCGCACCGCGATGAACTGCTGGCTGCGCGGCGCCAACTATTATCGCCACACCGAGTTCTGGCTGAACTACACCGACCCGCGCCGGCTCGAGGCCTTCACCGACATGGAGGAGTGTTCGCGCAAGTTCATTTCCAACCTTGCCCCGGCCGGCGAGGTGCTTCAGGTGCCTTACGAAAACGGCAAGACGCTGTTCGCCTATTTCGTCCGTGCGCCGTTCGACACCGGCAAGCAACCGGTGCTGATCTGCATGGGCGGGCTGGATTCCATCAAGGACGAGATGTGGTTCATGCAGGCGCACGGCGCGCTGCAGCGCGGCATCTCGGTGCTGATGATCGACGGCCCGGGCCAGGGCGGCACGCTGCGCCGGCACAAGATTCCGACGCGGCCGGATTATGAAGTGCCGATCGGCAAATGCATCGATTATCTGCTGACCCGTGACGACATCGATCCGAAGCGGATCGGCGTCTGTGGATCGTCGCTCGGCGGCTTCTACGCCGCGCGCGCCGGCTGCTACGAGCACCGCCTCGCAGCGGCAATCTCCCATGGCGCGATCTGGTCGATCCCGGAACTGTGGTCGAACGCCTCGGAATCGCATGGTCTGGCCGACCACATCAAAACCGTGTTCGGCGCCTCCTCGATGAAGGAAGCGCTGGAGAAATCAAAACCGTTCACGCTCGACGGCCATCTCGAAAACATGAAGTGTCCCTATCTGATCGTGCATGGCGGGCACGACGTGCTCGGCGTCGCGCAGGCCAGCAAGGTGCACGACTACGCCAAGTCGAAGGGTGTCGACGTCACGCTTCGCCTGGTCAGCGAGGAAGAGACCGGCGCCGACCATTGCCAGCACGACAATCCGACCATCGGGCAGGAACTGATGGCCGACTGGCTCGCCGACATTTTCAAGATCGACGAGCGCGAGCTTCGTCAAAAAGCGCTCAATCCCCTGATCTGATCAAAGCGCCGATCCGATCAAGCACGTTTCTTGCATCGCTTTAACCGCAGGTTTCTCGCAACAGGAGATCCGCATGTCTGAAGTACAATCGTACGGCGACGCGTATTATTCCATGACCTGGATGGGCCCCAAGGGCTATCCGGAAAATGGCAATTCGGGCCGATGCTACTTTACCGGTTTGCTTGGCATGTTCCGTCTGCACGGTGAAAGCGACGCGCTATTCGCCGACGGCACGTCCGGCGACGGTTTCTCGTTCCGCTGGAGCCCGGTCTGGGGCGCGCCGGCCTTCAATGGCGGCGCCGGCGCTTTTCACGAGATCTGGGAATATACGCCGCAGGCGCTGGGCTATCGCGGCCATTGGGAGCAGGACCACGAAGGCGGTTTTGACGAGGCCTTCGCCAAATTGCGCGCGCTGGTCGATCGCGGCGTGCCGGTCCAGGTCGGCCTGCATTACTCGCTGATGCTGCCTTACGGCGCCAAGACCTCGCCGCGTCTCAAATTCCAGCATGAGACCATGGGCAAGACCGGCTTCGGCCATCACGTGGTGGTGGCCGGCTATGATCTCGACCGCGGCACCGTCACCATCTTCGAGCCCAACGATATCCTGCCGCATGCGCGCTACGAGGCGCCGATCGCGGTGTTCCGCGAGGCCTGGGAACAATCGAAGCAGCGCGGCCCGGAAGGCTACCAGGCGTGGGAACATCATCATCCGTTCGGCGGCGAATGGAGCCTGCATGACGGCTATGGTCCCTACCTCATGGTATGGGTCGAGCCCGAACGCGCCCCCGATTGGGATATCGCCAAATCGATCCGGCATTCGTTCCGCCGCAATTTGAAAATCCTCTCGGGCGAATATCCCAAACCCTATGCCCTGTTCGGCAATCAATGGCAGATCCCGCATTTCGAGACCGGCGCGCCGGGCATGGCGAAGTTCGTCGCGAAAATTCGCAGCGGCGAAGTCAAGGACACCTTTGCGCCGAACGGCAACCCGATCCCGCTGTTCGTGCGCGGCAACATCCCGAACCACGGCGTACTCGGCCGTGCCGGCGCTGCCGGCTATCTGCGCCGCGTCACCAGCGAAATGGGCGTGCGCGTGTTGCCGACCGCCGCGGTCGCGAGAGCAGCCGAGCACATGCAGGCTTCGTCGGATCTGTTCCGGGAGCTTCGCTATGAGGCGGATCTGCAAAAGGCAGCGGATGTGCTGGCGCGGATCGCGGAGCACGAATTGGCGGCGCTCGAGGCCATGACCACGGCCTGGCCCGACGTCAGGACCATCACCGAGCACGCGCCGAAACTGCAAGGAATGGCCGCGGAATAGG
>JAXDOS010000228.1:0-6367 GCA_034668785.1 Alphaproteobacteria bacterium | reverse complement strand
GGCGCTCGCGGGACTGTCCACGCTGAAGCTGCGGTGAGACGCGATGACGCTCGGCCGCGCCCGCGCCTCCCTTAAGCCCTCCCGTTTAGGGGAGGGCCGGACCGCCGAAGGCGGTCCAGGGAGAGGTGTCCGCTGTACGCGGGACCTCCACCCGACCGCTGCGCGGTCGACCTCCCCCTTTCAGGGGGAGGTGAAAGAAGCTTCCGATGATCGGCAAGCTCAAGGGCATCCTCGACACCTACGGCGAAGACTATGTGATCGTCGACGTCAGCGGCGTTGGCTATCTGGTGCATTGCTCGGCGCGCACGTTGCAGGCGCTGCCGGCGCGCGGTGAGGCGGTGACGCTTGCCATTGAGACTCATGTGCGCGAGGACCAGATCAAGCTGTTCGGCTTCCTATCCGATATGGAGCGCGAATGGTTCCGGCTGTTGCAGACCGTGCAGGGTGTCGGCACCAAGGTGGCGCTCGCGGTTTTGTCTACGCTCAAGCCCGCCGATCTCGCCAGTGCCATCGCCATGCGTGACAAGGCCACGGTGCAGCGCTCGCCCGGCGTTGGCGCCAAGGTCGCCGAACGCATCGTCACCGAACTCAAGCACAAGGCGCCGGCCTATGCCGACGTCGATCCCGCGGTGGTCCGGCTGTCCGGGCAGCTTGAGGACAAGCGCGCGCCCCAGCCGATCACCGACGCGGTCTCGGCGCTGGTCAATCTCGGCTATGGTCAGCCGCAGGCCGCCGCCGCCATCGCCGCCGCGTCCCGCAGTGCGGGTGAAGGCGCGGAGACAAAGCAGTTGATCCGGCTGGGGTTGAAGGAGTTGGGTAGGTGAGCGCAGCGAAGCCTAATGCACTCCCTCCCCCTGAAAGGGGGAGGGTTGGGGTGGGGGTCAACCCGCCGCGACAACCTGGACCCCCACCCGACCGCGTCGCGGTCGACCTCCCCCTTTCAGGGGGAGGTGAAGCCTGTAACGGCACGCCCCAATGACAACCACCGCCCCGCGCCTCGTCACCGCCGAACGCCGCGACGACGATGTCGCCGAAGCCTCGCTGCGCCCGCAACGCTTGGCGGAATTCGTCGGCTAGCAGCAGGCGCGCTCGAACCTATCCGTCTTCATCGAGGCCGCGCGCACGCGCAAGGAAGCGCTCGATCACGTGTTGTTTGTTGGGCCGCCTGGTCTTGGCAAGACGACGCTGGCGCAGATCGTTGCGCGCGAGCTTGGCGTCAATTTCCGCGCTACCTCAGGTCCCGTAATCGCCAAGGCCGGCGATCTCGCGGCGCTGCTCACCAATCTGGAAGAGCGCGACGTGCTCTTCATCGATGAAATCCACCGGCTCAGCCCGCAGGTAGAAGAAGTCCTCTATCCAGCCATGGAGGATTTCCAACTCGATCTCATCATCGGTGAGGGCCCCGCCGCGCGCTCGGTCAAGATCGATCTTTCAAAATTCACGCTCATCGGCGCGACCACGCGCGCGGGCCTCCTCACCAATCCGCTGCGCGACCGCTTCGGCATTCCGGTGCGGCTGAATTTTTATTCCGAATCCGAGTTGGAGCAGATCGTCAACCGCGGCGCGCGGGTGCTCGGCATCGGCATCACGCCGGACGGAGCCAACGAGATCGCGCGGCGCGCCCGCGGCACCCCGCGCATCGCGGGGCGGTTGTTGCGGCGGGTTCGCGACTTCGCGCTGGTCGCCGGCAACGACAAGATCGACCGAGCCGCCGCCGATAAGGCGCTGGCTGCGCTCGAAGTGGACGCCGCCGGCTGCGACGCCATGGACCGGCGCTACCTCTCCACCATCGCGCTGAACTACGGCGGCGGTCCTGTGGGGGTGGAAACCATGGCGGCGGCCTTGTCGGAGCCGCGCGACGCCATCGAGGACATCATCGAGCCCTTTCTGATCCAGCGCGGCTTCCTCCAGCGCACGCCGCGCGGGCGGCTGTTGACCGGCCACGCCTTCAGGCATCTCGGCCTCGCCGAACCCGCGCGCGACCCGGCGCAGTTCGGATTGTTCAATGAAGGGGAAGAGGAAAGTTGAGGTCCACGGGCTTGCCACCAAGCTTGAGTAGAATTCTCAATTCCCACCTCTCTTGAGAGAAAAAATCGCCGGCGACATTGGGGAACCCTATTCAAGGGGCGTTAGTCCATATGGTATGGATCGCGGGAGAAATAGAACAGCTATGGAGGACAGGGTGATCCAAGTCGTAGGCTATTCGCTGCGCGCGGGTGCTTTCGCCGTCTTCGGCTTGATTTTTTCTCTGCCCGCCTTGGCGCAAACCGCTTCCTGGATCACCCCCGACCTGCTGAAGGACGCCAAAGCCGAAGGCACGCTGACGGTTTATTCGTCCATGAACGAGCAGGAAGGGTTCCCGCTCTGGAAAGTTTTCGAGGAAGCGACCGGCATCAAAACCGAATATGTGCGCGCCTCGGATACCCAATTGATGGCACGCATCGCCATCGAGCGGCGGGCGCAGCAGCGTTCGTGGGACGTGCTTGTCAGCACCGCGGTGAACAGGTTGCCGCAGGAATATCTGCTGCCGATCGATCCTCCGCAGGCCCAACAGATCGGTCCGCAGGCGCGCGATCCGAACCGCCGCTGGTATGGCGTCTACGCGAACTACAATACGCCCTCCTACAATACCAAGCTGGTGAAAGCGTCCGACCTGCCGAAGAGCTATGAGGAATTTGCGGCTCATAAGGAATGGGCGGGAAAAATCGCCATCGATGCGACCGACACGCAGTGGCTGAGCGCGATCTTCGCTCACTATGGAGAGGAGCGCGGCCGCAAGCTCATCAGCGATATCGTAGCCGCGCTCAATCCGGTTGTTGTTGACGGCCATCTCGCGCTGGCGCGCTCCGTGGGAGCAGGGGAGTATTGGCTCGCCCTGAACAATTACGCCTCGCTGACATCGAACGCGAAGCTTGCCGGCGGCGACACCGATTACTGGGCGCTCGATCCCATCGCGCTTTTCTTCGGTCAGGTCGGCGTCAACACCCAGGCGCCGCATCCGAAGGCCGCGTTGCTCGCCGCCAACTTCCTTTTGAGCAAGGAGGGGCAAGAAATGCTGCCTCGCGCCGGCCGTCTGCCGGTCCGCCCCGACGTGACACCTAACCCGCCCGATGCCATCGCCAAGCTTGGGTCGAAGAAAATTATTTTGACCCAGTTTGCCGGCGATGAAGAGAAGAAGTGGCAGAAGACGTTCCAGGAATTGTTCAAGCCGAAGTGACGCTCGCATTCTCCCGTCGTATGACGAGAGCCAACGCACGTCGGCCTGAAGATCATTCTCGCCCATCACAGCGATAGGCGTTACAAGGTTCAGCACGCTGTTGCCGGGAGTAACTTATGAGAATTTGCCGATTTGATGAAGACAGGCTCGGGGTTGTGATCGGGGACATGGTCCACGATGTCACCGAGGCACAGGACCAGATCAGGGCCGCCGCCCGCTACGACATGAAAGGCGACGCCGTCATCGCCGCGCTGCCGTCGTGGCGGTCGCGCATCGAGGAGATGGCGTCCAAGGCGCCGGGAAAACCCATCGGCCAAGTCAAATTCTTGGCTCCGGTGGCGCGGCCTTCGAAAACAATGGCGGCGCCGACGAATTACGCCAAGCACATCGCGGAAATGGCGGAGCGGCGGGACCTTGCACCGGAGGCGACGAAGCGGCATTCGTCAAAAATCGGCGAGGCGGGCATTTTCCTCAAAGCCAACTCGTCCATCGTCGGCGTATCTGAAGGAATTCCGATCCGGTTTCTCGATCGCCGCAACGAGCATGAGCTTGAGTTTGTCGTCATCATCGGCAAACAGGGAAGCGATATCCCGAAAGAACGAGCCTTTGATTACGTCGCTGGCTATTGTCTTGGCCTCGATATGACCGTGCGCGGGACGGAAGATCGCAGCTTCCGAAAATCCATCGACGGCTATTCGCCGCTTGGTCCCTGGATGGTAACGGCCGACGAGATCAAGAAGCCGAACGAGCTGACCGCCACGTTGCACGTCAACGATGAGTTGCGGCAAACCGCCGAGGCCGCGGATATGATCTATGATATCGGCCGGCTGATTGAGTTCGCTTCATCCTTCTATACGCTTTATCCCGGCGACGTTTTCTTTACCGGCTCGCCTTCCGGCGTCGGTCCGGTGAAGCCCGGCGATGTCATCCGGGCGAAGTGCGATGCGCTCGGCGATATGGAGATAAAGGTTAGGGCGCACGCAGCACCCGCATAGAACCAGACGGGAATTGGAGTTCGCGATGATACAGGTAAAAAGATTGGGACATGCCACGTTGTCCACCCAGGATATGGACCGGCAGATCGAATATTACAGCCAGGTCCTCGGCCTCAGTCTCATCGAACGCAGCAAGGACCGGGCCTTCCTCGCCAGCAAGCAAGGCCTGGAGGCGATCGAACTGGTGCGCGGCGAGCCGGGACATCTGCAGCGGCTCTCCTTCCAGATCGCACCCGGCAGCGATCTAGGCGACGTCGTCAAGCAGCTGCAAAAAGAAGGAATAAAGTGCGAGCGCCGCAAAGGGATTTCTCCCGGTGTCGCCGAAGCGGTGACCTTCGAAGACCCCAAGGGCACGCCGGTCGATCTCTATTCCGAATACACATTCCCCAAGGAAGACAAAGCGCCGAGCATCATGAATATCCTAAAGCTCGGGCATGTCGCCTATCGCGTGCTCGACGTGCCGAAGGTCGTGAGCTTCTACAACGACGTGCTCGGTTTCCGTACTTCGGACTCGCGCGGAGATTATTTTTACTTCCTGCGCTGCAACCCCGACCACCATTCGCTGAATTTCATCGTCGATGAGAGTCCGCAGCTGCATCACATCGCCTTCGAGGTTCTGGACTGGTCGGAGATTCACAAGGCGGTCGATTACCTCGCCTTGAACAAGATCCATCTGGTCTGGGGACCGGGCCGCCATGTCATCGGCCATAACGTCGCGACCTATCACCGCAATTCGGACTTGGTGCGCGTCGAAATCTTCACGGAAATGGATCAGATGAAGGACGAGGACCTTGGCTATTTCGATCCGCGGCCGTGGCACCAGGAGCATCCGCTCCGGCCGAAGATGCACGGCCCCGAGACATTGCGGAATTATTGGGGCTATGGTTCGGAGCGGATCATTCCGGGCTACCAGACCAACGAAATTCCGGTCTACGAACCGATAAAATCATAACCACGCGTCAAAGTGTACATGAGAGGAAACGCCATGTTTCGCAAAGCAGCGCTGCCGTTGTTGTTTGTCGCGGGATTGGCCCTGACTTCCGCCGTTCCCGCCTCGGCACAAATGAAAGTCAGCGTCGTCACGTTCACCGGCTCGACGAATCTTCCGATCTGGGTGGCTATCGACAAGGGCTTCTTCGCCAAGGAAGGGCTCGACGTCACCCACGAGATCACGCGCGGCTCGGCCGCCCAGATGCAAGGTCTGATGGAAGGCAAGTATCAGTTCGGATCGTCGGCGCTCGACAACACCATCGCCTATGCCGAAGGGCAGGGCGATGTGAAAATCGATAATTTCGACCTGGTTGCCATTCTTGGCGTGCAGTCCGGCATGCAAAAAATCGTGACGCGGCCGGAAATCAAGAGCTACGCCGACATCAAAGGCAAGGCTATCGCCAGCGATGCCCTCAATAGTGGCTATGGTCTGGCGCTGATCAAGATTCTGGCGATGAACGGAATGACGTTGAACAAAGACTACACCGCGGTCGCGGTCGGCAGCACGCCAAACCGCATCGCCGCCATGAAGGAAGGCAATGCGGTTGCCGCGATGATCTCACCTCCCGAGCACCTCGCGTTGCAGAAGGAGGGCTACAATGTTCTCGGCGATATGACGGACGCCATCGGGGCCTATCAGGGTAGCGCCTTCGTCGTGCGCCGAGCTTGGGCCAAGGAACACGAGCCGGAAGTGCTCGCCTTCATCCGGGCGCAAGTGGCGGCGACCGACTACGTCTTTGCCGACAAGGCCGGTGCGCTTGCGGTGATGAAGAAAAACATCAAGGGCATGTCGGATGCCGAGCTTGAGTCCGCCTACACCGAAATGGTCACATCGAAGGGTGGGCTGAACAAAGGCGCCAAGATCAACGTGGATGGCGCGAAAATGCTGCTGACGCTTCGCAACGAGCTTTCCGGATCGGATAAGAAGCTCACCGATCCCTCGAAATATGTTGACATGTCCTATTACGAGAAGGCGATGGCGAAGAAATAGCCGAACGCCTGGTGCTGCCGCTCAGGATTGAACTGAGGACCTCTTCATTACCAATGAAGTGCTCTACCACTGAGCTACGGCAGCAGGCGCGACGAAGTGAGCCGCCGGCCAACGCGGCGGAAACTGCCATAAGGGTCCCGCAATCGCAAGGACGCGTCTGGTATGAGGTCTATG